>CAKUYM010000024.1 GCA_934716785.1 uncultured Bacteroides sp.
TTCCCTCAAATAAGCGGGCGTAGGCCATAGATAAAGGCATGTAGCATATTGGGCTGCCCCAAAAGTGACGAAGAACCTGTTTTTCTTTTGTCTACCCATATCAATAGCTTATTTCAATAATATTATATTATAGTATAGTATGGTATCCGGTGATACCTCCATTTTGATGATGACACAAAAGATCGTCCTCCATCCTTTGGCGCGTACTCCAAACATCTCCAGCATACCTGCGGCAAAAAACTGCGCATTGCAACAAAGGTAAGCAAAAGCAGAAAGACATACAGCTTACAAACTGATTTTTCATTTTGTGAGTAGATTTTAGTTTCATTATTCTCTGTGTGGTAAGCCTTTATTCCGCAACTCTTTATTGTACCCTCATAAACACATACCATTATAAGATTATTGCCATTCACCGGTTTCACCTGATAGTCTAAATGCCGATGAATAAGGCAATAGCGGGTGAAGGCGAAGGGGTGAAAGCTGGTGAAACCGGGCACTATCGGTTTCACCTTGGCTTTTCAAAATATCCCTTGAGCTAAAATGAATATCATTATAGCATATCCGAATATCATTATAGCTAATGAAAATATGCTTATAGCAAATCCGTTGTCAAGTATTAACAGATGAGCTGTCAGCTATTAATAGTCTTACTACCAAGCATTAACACTTGAAAAATCATTTATTAATACTTGAGGTATCGCTTATTAATATATCAATGATTGAGTTACTGGAGCTATATATTCAGTATGTTGGAGCCATATCCCTACCATATTGAATCTATATATTCGACAACAATGGGAGTATATACACGACAACCGAATGAATAATTTTCATGGGTGAAAGCGACAACGGAGGGGTTCACCTTATTTCAGCCTGTGCCTTCACCTATAACGCACTCATTCAAAGCAGTTTCGGTTATAAGGTGAAACCGGTGAAACTTATGAAGCCTACATTCTATTCAGATAGGCATTATGGGAGAAAACTGTGGTAAGCATAGTCAAGCAGACATCTAAGATATGGGCGTTAGCAAGCCTTTTTGATTGCTTTATAAAAAAATCCCATTTTGAAGTCACACCTGACTCAAAATGGGATAACACAAACAAAACAAACAATATTAGCGATTTTCACAAACAGCTGTTTCTTTATATATTCTAATTACTTTATAAGACTTATTTATAGTATGTCGCTAAAACATCTTTTCGGGGGCAAAAATATCAATTTATCATAGGATGAAAAATAAAATCGATAGATAGTTATAAAAAATAATCATTTTATATATAAATAATTGTGCTAATATATAAATAATTGTATTCATTCCACGTCTAAATAAAGAATAAATAATCTATTTTCCAATATATTACAAATTTTCATCTTCCAAACGACCGAATCCGTGTTACTTCATAAAAAAGAGTACCTTTGCCCTTATAAAAGACAAGAACAATGAGATTTTCGAAACATAGTTTGCCGATTCTTTATATTCTGCTGATATGGTGTTGTAACACAAATACCGTACAAGCTGGCGAAATCATCTTTCCGACCGCAAAACCGGAGAAAAGTCCAACGGCTCTATACATGGATTCTTTAGGATTGATAGACGTGACAGAATTGGACAGCAGCCTCGTCGTGAAACTGATGTACACACAAGCTGATAATTTCACCGGTGAAATACTTTACAATGATTTATCGGAAGCTTATTTGCACCCGGATGCAGCACACGCACTGGTGAAAGCACAGAAAATACTGAAAAAGTTATGTCCGTCATACAGCCTCCTCATTTATGATGCAGCACGCCCGATGTCTGTACAAAAGAAAATGTGGAATGTCGTAAAAGGAACCCAAAAATATAAATACGTCTCCAACCCGAATCGCGGCGGAGGACTTCATAACTATGGACTGGCAGTAGATGTCAGCATTCAAGACTCTGCAGGACGACCGCTCCCCATGGGAACAAAGGTAGACCACTTGGGCGAAGAAGCCCACATCACCCAAGAGACCGAATTGGTACGCAACGGCAAAATCAGTGAAGCAGAACGGCAAAACCGGATACTACTGAGAAAAGTAATGAAAGAGGCCGGATTCCGTGCATTACCTAATGAATGGTGGCACTTCAACTTTTGTAGCCGGGACGTAGCCAAACAGAAATATAAATTGATACCATAAACCTGCACCCTACGTTCAACCCCGATTATCCGAACAACGTAATAAACTTCTCATATAACGTAATAATCCTTTTATGCAAATCTCCCCCGAAACCCAACAATTCATCCGCGAGCACCAAGCGGACAATGTCCGTACCTTGGCTCTACAAGCCTCCAAGTACCCGAATATAGACATGCCGACCGCTATCACTCAAATTGCAGGGCGACAGATTGCTGCCGAGAAAATACCATCATGGAAGGAAATTGAAGATATATGGTATCCCAAGCACCTCTCATTGGAACAGTGTTCTTCGGAAACTACAGCACGCTATAAAGCGAACCTCCTACAAGGTGGATCCCTGACCGATCTTACCGGCGGATTCGGAATAGATTGTTCTTTCATCGCCTCCGGTTTCCAGTCGGTCACCTACGTGGAGCGGCAGGAAGAACTTTGTGAAATAGCCGCACACAACTTCCCCATACTCAAATTGAACCATATAACGGTCAGAAACGAAGACGGAATAGCCTACCTGAAAGCGATGTCTCCCGTAGACTGCATCTTCCTCGACCCTGCCCGACGCAATGAACACGGTGGGAAAACGGTTGCCATCTCCGACTGCGAACCTGATGTTACCGAACTGGAAGAGCTGTTGCTAAGCAAAGCCAACCGAGTAATGGTCAAACTGTCTCCCATGCTCGACCTTTCATTGGCATTAAAGGATTTGAGACATGCCCAAGAAGCCCATATTCTGTCCGTCAACAACGAATGCAAAGAACTATTGTTACTGCTCGGCCAAGAAGTACCGACAGAGATTCCGATTCATTGCGTAAATATGACAGCCAAAGGAGAACGGGAAGAACAGCACTTTGTTTTTACCCGCGAACAAGAGCTACAGAACGAATGTACTTACACAGATACTTTGAAAAATTACCTGTACGAACCGAACTCATCACTCTTGAAGGCCGGTGCTTTCCGCAGCATTGCCACAGCCTATCTTGTAGAAAAGCTACATCCCAACAGCCATCTTTACACTTCCGATATCCTGATTGCAGACTTTCCCGGAAGAGTGTTTCGTATCATCAGTCAATGCAGTTTCAACAAAAAAGAGATAAAAAACTGCCTGTCGGACCTCAAAAAGGCAAACCTTACCGTCCGCAACTTTCCCGCCACCGTAGCAGAACTACGCAAACGCATCAATTTGCCGGAAGGAGGAGACACCTACTTATTTGCCAGCACATTAAATAATGGGCAAAAAATCCTGATCCGATGCGAAAAGGCATAAGATATTTGCTATATTTGCCAAGTGCAAAGGATTTCTGATTAAAAAGCTAAATTAATCACCTAATGAAAATACCATGAATAAACAAAACATCACAACGTTACTTGCTACATTCGTTTTACTCTTTTGTTTCACTTTCACCTGCATTGCCAAAGGAAAAGACAAAGCCAAACACGTTGTTCTCATCGGTTTGGACGGCTGGGGAGCCTACAGTCTGCCCAAAGTCGATATGCCCAATGTCAAGAGCCTGATGGAGAATGGGGCTTATACATTGAAAAAACGTTCGGCACTGCCTTCTTCCAGTGCTATCAACTGGGCATCCATGTTCATGGGAGCCGGTCCGGAACTCCACGGATACACCGAATGGGGTTCCAAGACTCCGGAACTTCCATCGCGCATAGTAAATAAGAACGGAATCTTCCCTACTATTTTCCAAATACTGCGTGACGCCCGTCCGGAAGCGGAAATCGGTTGCTTGTACGAGTGGAACGGAATCAAGTATTTAGTAGACACCCTCTCGCTAAACTATCAATACCATGTTGCCGACTACAACAAGACACCTAAAGAATTAGGTGACATGGCATCTGCCTATATAAAAGAAAAGCATCCGACACTTGTTGCCGTCTGTTACGACAATCCCGACCATATCGGACATGCCGACGGTCACGATACTCCGGCCTATTATGAGAAGCTCAAAGAACTGGATCTTTATATCGGTCAGATTATCCAAGCCGTGAAAGAAGCGGGAATGCTGGATGATACTATTTTCATCATAACTGCCGACCATGGAGGTATCAACAAAGGGCATGGCGGCAAAATGATGCAGGAGATGGAGACTCCGTTTATTATTTCCGGCAAAAATATCAAAAAAGGACTTTGTTTTGATGACGTAAGTATGATGCAATATGACGTGGCTTCTACCATAGCCCACATATTCAATCTCGAACAGCCACAGGTGTGGATAGGCAGACCGATAAAATTCATTTTTAAATGAGCAAGAGAATGGAATACTCAAGAGGCAAAATCAAAGCAACAGCTGTCATCTGTTTGTTGACAGTGCAGGCTTTTTCTCATATTCTTTTTGCGCAAAACATTGTCGGGACCTGGCATGGTAAGCTGACCGTTCCTAACGGTTCACTGACTATCATATTTCATATCAGCCAAGCGGAAAACGGTTCTTATGTAACGACACTCGACAGTCCCGACCAGGGGGCCAACGGGATAAAAACGCAAGCCACGTCTTTCAGTGATTCCACACTGACTGTTCAGATACCGTCCCTTCACGCTTCCTATAAAGGGAAAATGGAAAGCAACGGCACGATAACCGGAACATTCACACAAGGAATGCCGCTACCGTTGAATCTTACCCAAGGAGAAGCACCACGTTACAAACGACCGCAGGAACCTCAACCGCCCCTTCCCTACAAAAGCGAAGAGGTTACCGTAAGAAATGAACAAGACGGAATCAATCTTGCAGGGACATTGACCTTGCCCGAAAAAGGAAACAAGTTTCCGGCAGTAGTCATGGTGACAGGAAGCGGTGCACAGAATAGGGATGAGGAGATGATGGGACATAAGCCATTCCTTGTCATCGCCGATTATCTGACGCGAAACGGAATCGCGGTATTACGCTGCGACGACCGTGGCACAGCCGCTTCACAAGGTGACCACACCACAGCGACCAATGAAGATTTCGCGACGGACACGGAAGCTGCCATCAATTATCTACGTAACAGAAAAGAGATAAACACGAAAAAGATTGGCATTATCGGGCATAGCACAGGCGGAATCATCGCTTTCATCACAGCTGCCAAGGATCCTGCAGTAGCATTTGTCGTTTCGCTGGCCGGACCCGGTATAAAAGGAGACAGTCTGATGCTAAAACAAGTGGAACTGCTTTCCAAATTTCAAGGAATGCCGGACACACTTTGGCAAGGGATGAAACCGTCGATACGGAACAGATATGCCATATTACAACAAACGGATAAGACCACAGATGAACTTCAGAAAGAGTTGTATGCAGACATTGTAAAAACAGTGCCGCCCGAACAACTGAAAGACTTGACCGCACAGCAATTATCAGATCAAATAAGTTTGATGACTTCACCCTGGTATCTCCATTTTATGAGATATGACCCGGCTGAAGCCATGAAAAAAATAAAGTGTCCGGTACTCGCTTTAAACGGGGAAAAGGATATACAAGTAGATGCCGCCATGAACCTTACAGCCATCCAACAAAGAATCAGTGAGAACGGCAACAAGAATGTAACAATAAAATTCTATCCGCACTTAAACCATCTGTTTCAAACCTGCCAGAAAGGGACATTGGATGAATATAGACAACTGGAAGAAACCATCAGCCCGGAAGTTTTGAAAGATATAACAGACTGGATTCTTAAACATACAAGAAAAGGCAATTGAAATAGTTGAAAAATGCCCGACTATGATTTATCATATAACATGTTAAATTCATAACCTTACATAGGCAGCATTGTACAAATTGATTTAAATCAAAATATATCAGAACGAACTCATCTTGACCGATTTTGTTCTACCTTTGCACCCGCAAAAAAGAAAGAGGTAAAAAAATTATAGATTTCAGGTTGGGTTTTATATGAAGAAGAGTCTTATTGCATTGGCATTCGGCACCTTAGGATTGGGTATTGCCGAGTTTGTTATGATGGGTATTTTGCCCGATGTGGCAAGAGATTTAGGCATCAGCATCCCTACTGCCGGACATTTCATTTCCGCCTACGCATTGGGCGTTTGTGTCGGTGCTCCCGTACTGACGTTGGCTCGCAAATATCCATTGAAACACATCCTGTTGATATTGGTCACCTTGATTATGGTAGGTAATATTTGTGCGGCCTTAGCCCCCAATTACTGGGTACTGCTCGCTGCACGTTTCATCTCCGGACTGCCACACGGTGCATATTTCGGTGTAGGTTCTATCGTAGCTGAAAGATTGGCCGACAAAGGGAAAGGATCGGAAGCTGTTTCGATTATGATTGCCGGAATGACCATTGCCAATCTCTTCGGTGTCCCGTTGGGAACTTCATTAAGCACTATGCTCTCCTGGCGTGCCACTTTTCTGTTAGTCGGTATTTGGGGAATCGTTATTCTATATTACATCTGGCGCTGGGTGCCCCATGTAGAAGGGTTGCAGGACACCGGCTTCAAAGGACAATTCCATTTTCTGAAAACCCCGGCTCCGTGGTTGATTCTCGGTGCAACAGCATTAGGAAATGGCGGTGTATTCTGTTGGTACAGCTATGTCAATCCCATGCTGACAAATGTTTCCGGTTTTTCTGCCGAAAGCATTACCCCACTGATGATTCTTGCCGGATTCGGCATGGTCATAGGTAATCTTATCAGCGGACGCCTCTCGGATCGTTATACCCCCGGAAAGGTGGGAACTGCCACACAGGCATCAATCTGCCTTGTACTATTGCTGATATTCCTCCTTTCTCCTTATAAATGGATGGCTGCCATATTGATGTGTCTCTGTACGGCAGGACTATTTGCGGTATCCAGTCCCGAACAGATACTGATTATCCGTGTGGCAAAAGGTGGTGAAATGTTGGGAGCAGCCTGTGTGCAAGTAGCATTCAACTTAGGAAATGCCATCGGAGCTTATGTAGGAGGACTGGCTGTTCATGAAGGTTATCGCTACCCTGCCCTTGCCGGTGTCCCTTTTGCTCTGATAGGGTTTACATTGTTCCTTATCTTCTATAAGAAATATCAGGCAAAATACTAAAGCACCGACGATATTCAAAAGAAGCTATAGTCCTTATCTATGTGAAAAAATTATAGTCCTTCGATTTCTTCTACCGATAAGCCGGTCAGATTGGCGATTACATCTGTAGCCAGCCCTTGTCTCTTTGCATTGGAAACAATCTGACGTTTTTCTTCCTTTCTACCTTCTTCTATGCCCTCTTTTCGTCCTTTCTTCTCCGCACTGCTTACGAGCGTTTTCTCCACACTAATGATGTCCCAAAACTTCTCATACCCCAGCAGTTGTTCCGGTGTGAAAGCAGATTCTTCCAATACAGTCACGGCCTTTTTTATCTCCGGGCTCTCAAGCAACTCTTCAGGTACTTTAGCAGTTCTCTCATCGATTTCCGTCAGATAACGCAACCACAGAATCTCCATTTTCTTTTCACTATAAGTGTGAGAAGTAAACTTGGGAAGTTCCACAAACACCAGTTGAAGTCCATTTATCACTCGTTCGGAATGCTCCACATGCACCAAGCGGTAATAATGATAAAACTCCTTGAGTTCTGGTTCAAAAATATCATTGACTAAGTTAAGGGAATACACCGGTTGCAGCAGATCGTAGTTTTCGCCGGAATCCATCTGCCGCACATATGCCTTGGAAGCATTGAACAATACCCGCTGTTTGAATTCGGGTGACCATATCATCTGCATCTCCACAATAAAATAACGTCCTTTATTGTCTTTGCAACGGACATCCACAATGCTATTCTTGCGTAAAGGATTCTCCGGCACCATCTCCGAAGGGAGATATTCAATGTCAACGATACTCTCCTCCGGCTGCAAGGGAAGCAGAGCATTCAGAAAACTCATTACTAAATCGGGATGCTCCCCAAATACACGTTTGAAAGTCAAGTCGGCCTTTGGATTAAGGTATCTCATATTTTTTCTTTCTCCTTTTTCTTTTCAGTTTTGTTTCTCTGCAAATGTAACGATTAGAAATTGAGGAACAATGCATTACGTATATTATTTTAGGTATATAGTGGTAAATAAACACATTGATACAACAAATACTTTTTCCTTATGGCATTCTTTACTCATTTTCTTGTTTTTTGTTAGTATCATATTAGTATTTGATAAAATTGTATTTGTCATCCATTGCAAACCACCCTACCTTTGCTCTCAGAGTTTAAACATAAAATCATGTATACAATGAAAAACAAATTATTTTATCTCTTCGGAGCAGCCTTCTTGCTTTGCTCCATTAGTATATTCACAGCTTGTTCGGAAGAAAAAGATGAACCTGTAGTTGAGATACCCGATGATGGTGGAGACAACGGTGATGAAAAGCTCTTAGACCTGAACGGTGAATATGGTAACCAAACCTTAAAAATGACCTATAATGGAGAAGAACTTACAGGGAAAAAGGTTACTATTAAGACGGATGAAAGCAACCAAACTGCGTCTATTGAACTCGAAGGAACAGAAAAGGACTTAGGTGAAATGCTTGCCGGTTTAATGAATTTAAAAATCACCACCAATAGTCCGATTCCCGGAGAAAAGAAAATCATATTGAATAACATCGCATTGTCATCAAATGATAAAGGTATTTCCTACTCATTTGAAGGAGAAGACATCAATCCTACTCGTACTATGACATGTAAAGGCATTATCAAAAAAGACGAATTAAGTATAGATATTGTCAACACTCTTGCCAAACAAGAGTTAGCAGGGGCTTGGGATTTAGGAGTGGTTAAAAACAACTCCGACGTAGATTGCAGAACAGCTTCTCCATTATGGATTAACTGGGATACAAATGTAAAAGTTAATTTGGGTAGTGTTGATGTAGGATTGGGATTTCCGATTGAATTGAACTACTCCCCCAATGAAATACTAACAATGATTATGTGCTGGATTGGTCCCTCCATCCAATTAGACATAGAGACAGTGATTGCCAATCAACTAAAAAGCATTACAGCTAAGCCCAATGGAAGTATGTTTGCAACCTATGCATGGGATAGTGACATCAACAATCCCGACAGATGGAGTTCTGAAATGAACCATAATATTATTCGCTATTATTATGGCGAAACTCCTGAGCAAGTTTATATAGAAGCGGATATGGACTTTATGCTGCAAGCTTTAGGCGGATTGATGAAGACGCGTGCCGGTGAGCAGGAAGACCTTCAAGAATTATTAGATCATTTAGCCGATATCTTAAAGCCCATTCTTGAGAAAGGATTTCCTTGTACCTATTTGATTGAAGGAGACAACTTACAACTTACTTTAGACGGAGTGTTTGTACGAGAAGCTCTTAAAGCGGCAGTTAAAATACTTAATAACCCTGCAATTAATCCAATAATCATGTCACTCATCGAAAATGATGAGACATTAGCTCCTTATAAAGAAAATATAAAATTATTGTTAGAGACTATGCCGGATGCATTGACGTATTATGATGGTGAAACAGAAGAGGATTTCACCGGAGAATGTACATATGTCAATGTTGGCTTATACTTAGTGAAAGCAGCAAAAGAAAAAGTTGAATAAGAATAATCTTATAATATTCTAATAAACTATCACAAATTTAATGTCATTCCAAATGGACAGAGATAACAAACGAACAATCTCATATTCCATGTTGGAATGACATTTTTAGTATCTCTTATCCATATATATACTGATTTACGATTATTTATGAGTTTTGCAGGTATTGTATTAGTAAATGATAAGATTATATTTGTTCACCCTGATAAACCAGCCTACCTTTGCTCAAAATTAATTTCATAAACTAAACATACAATGAAAAACAAGTTACTTTATCTTATCGGAGTAGCATCTGTATTATGCTACACAAGTACATTTACGTCCTGTATTAATGGCGTTGACGACGAGTATTTAGAACTGAGAGGCGGATCTGACAACAACGGTGGGACAGACAATGAGGACGGCAACAGTGAGGAATTTGATGGAGAATACATTAGCAATGGTGACTTCGACTTGAAAATGACATACAACGGCTATGAGCTCAACGGGAAAAGAATTGCTTTTACACTTAATGAAGACAAAGAGACTTCCACATTAATTATGGGCGGAACAGAGTTTGACTTAAAATCTTTAGCCGCTCTTTTCGAAGGCATGGATGCCAAGTTTACAACTTACAGCCCTATCCCTGGAGAAAAAGAACTATTATTGAAGAACATAAAGACGGAAATAGACGGGTCTGTCTGCAAATTTGAAGGCGAGGATATAAAGCCTGACAGAACTTTCAGTTTCAAAGGAGAGATCTCAAACGGGGTGATGAATATCGATATCCAGCATAGGTTTGTACGGGAGAGCAATGACTTATTAGGAAAATGGAAGATAGCGGACGCCAAAGAAGGAGGTACCATAGGTATGGCCACCATCTCTAACAACGACCCTACTACAAGTTCTCCACTATGGCTCGACTGGGGTTCAAAAGCCAATGTAAACATGGGTGAAGTTACAATGATACTTACTATAGAAATTGACCGCCCAATGAACGGTATCTTCAATCTTTTAATGTCGTCTTTAGTTTCTCCGGAAATAGGCAAACAGTTGGGGTTGACAGAAGGCATCGAAAAGACAATCCCCAAACTGATTGAATTCATTGCAGCCGAAGAAACAGGCGGCATGTATGCTTCTTATTCATGGAACGGAACTACAGACCCTCAATACAGCCAAGACATGAGTCACAATATCGTACGCTACTATTACGATAAGAATGAACAACTTCGCATAGAGATCGATGCAGATTTCTTCTTAAACACCATAGGAAGCTTGATTGCAGGCACTGCCACAAGAAGTGCCACCCGTGCAGCACTGCCACAGACAGCCATAGCAATAGGCCAAAAGATAATAGATAAATTAAGACCGGCTCTCGAACAGGGATTCCCTTGTGAATACACCATTGACGGTAATAACCTAAGTATCAACTTGGATGGAGTGTTCCTATTGGAAATCATGAGATTAGTAGATGAATTAGTAAACGATGAGTTTGCCATAAACTACATATATCCTTCTATTGACGAGATGGGTACTTATGCACCCAACATTAAATTATTGTTACAGAACATGGGGAATGCCCTTGGAGAAGATTGTACGGGTATCAAACTCGGGCTTCGCTTGGTGAAAATGGATAACACAAAATAATAAGCCACACACCCCTCCACATGTTACCATTCTGAACGCTGTTTAGAGTGGGGAAAAAATCGGTAAGTGTTTTAAAACAACCATATTTAACACTCTAATAATATTATGAAGAAGATATTTTGTTTATTCTTTTTCTTCGGCTTTCTTACCCTATCCGGAGTTGCTCAAGAAATCAAGATAACGGGGATAGTGACAGAAGGTTCCACAGGCGAACCATTGCCTGGCGTCACTATCCAAATAAAAGGAACAACAGCCGGCACCATCTCCGACATGAAAGGCAAATACTCTCTTTCTGCAAAAGCGGGTGACATTCTTGTGTTTTCAACCATAGGTATGAAAACCATAGAAAAGACGGTCACTTCCACTGCACCAGTCAATGTGACTTTGAACGAAGATTATGTCGCATTGGAACAAGTTATCGTTATCGGATACGGTACAATCAAAAAGAGCCATCTATCAGGAGCCGTTAGTTCGGTAGGAACAAAGGAACTGAATGGAGATATCACCACCAGTGCCGCAAATGCATTACAGGGAAAAATCGCCGGTGTCACGGTAATGAGTTCGAGCGGTGATCCCAACTCCAGTATGACCATCAATGTACGTGGCATTAGTTCATTGTCCAACAATGCACCGCTATATGTCATAGACGGAGCGTTCGGTGATATCAATATGGTAGACCCTAATGATATCCAATCTATTGAAGTACTGAAAGACGCCGCATCAGCCGCTATCTATGGATTGCGCGCTGCCGGTGGTGTGGTATTAATCTCAACCAAAGGCGGTAGGCGAGAAATGCCTACTTCGGTAGATGTTAACGTATTCACAGGTATTCAACAGAATCCTAAAAAACTAAATGTGCTTAATGGTGAAGAGTATAGCCGTTTCGCCCGCTACTATGGTTTGGCAGGTGAGGGATATGGCACAGGAGCTGATGCTATTCCATTTATTGGAAAAGGTACAGACTGGCAAGATATCATGCTAAACACAGCCATGGTATATAAAGCAAATGTCACAGTCTCCGGTGGTTCCAAGAATGCTTCATTCAGTGCGTCTGGCGGTTACCTGAACAAAGACGGTATCTTGCGCAATACCAGCCACGAATCATACAACATCCGCTTGAAAAGCGACTTTTCATTTCTCAACGACCGCGTAACAATTGGTGAGTCATTAATCATCCGCCTTGCACAAGGGAAAGGCGGCACGGATCAAGATACAATGAATGGGATACTACGCTTCCCTACCGTGATTCCCGTATTTGACCCAACCAATCCCACCGGATGGGGCACTTCCGCAGACATCAATCTTCCGAATCCATACGCATACTCCGAGGTGATGAATATGTCGAGCGAAAATACGCAAATCTTCCTGAACACATATCTGCAAGCAGAAATCATCAAGGGGCTAAAATATAAGCTAAACCTTGGCATGAGAAGGAATCATACAAAAAATCGGACTTATACCAACGCCTATGACTTGGGAACTTATGGAATCAACGATGCTCCGGATTTGAGTGAAAGTTTTTCAAGTTTTGACTCCAGGGTTCTTGAGAATACGTTGAATTACGACCGCACTTTCGGCAAACATACCGTGTCTGCCATGACCGGTTATTCTGCACAGAAAGATAAGTACTATGCGTTAAACGGGAGCAACACAGATATCCCGGAATTCATAGAGACCATGACCGGCAACGTGTCAACCATGAAATCAAGTAGTTCCATATCCGAATTGGCATTAGTTTCTCTCTTCGGACGTGTGATGTACTCTTATGATGACCGCTATCTGCTGTCAGCGTCTATTCGTCGTGACGGTTCTTCCCGCTTCATAAAGGGGCGATACGGTAACTTTCCTTCTGTCTCTATAGGCTGGAATATCAACAATGAAAGTTTTTTCAAGCCACTGAGAAATATCTTTGACCAATTGAAGTTGCGCGTTAGCTACGGTAAGTTAGGAAATCAGGAAATGGACGGTTTCTATCCGACTTTGAGTGTGGTAAGCGATGGCATGAACTACGTGCAAGGGAATAATATCTGGTTTGGGAAATTGCCATTTGTAACTGCCGTGTCTTCTCCCGATCTAACTTGGGAAAATACCGAAACATACAACTTCGGTATAGACCTGACTATACTGAACGGGAAGTTAGCACTGACTGCCGACGCGTATATCAAAAATACAAATGATGTATTGATACCCGTCTCCACGGCATTGTCAATGGGTATAGGCGGCATGCCTATACAAAACGCAGGACAGGTACAAAACAGAGGTATCGAATTATCGGCTACATGGCGTAATTCTATCGGCAAAAAGATAAACTATTATATAGGGGCCAATCTCAGTACCGCCAGCAACCAAGTAAAGAAAATTACCGCCGGCGGACAAGTGATGTCTATCTCCGGGTACTCCGCACATGGAGCCGGTGGCCAAGGCATCAATAAGTTCAAGAAAGGACACTCGATGGCATATTTCAATCTAATTGAGACAGACGGCATCTTCCGCAGTATGGAAGAAATTGAGAACTACAAAAACAGCAGAGGGGAAATGATTCAACCCGGTGCTCAAGTTGGTGACGTTCGTTATAAAGACTGGAATAGAGATGGAGTAATCAATGAAAACGACCAACATGATGTAGGCAGCCCGTTTCCTAACTTTACCTACGGCCTGAGGATAGGCGGTGATTGGAATAACTTCAGCCTCAACCTGTTCTTTGACGGCATGGCAGGCAACAAAATTTACAACTATCCTCGTTATTGCCTGGAATCGGGATCAAGTAATGGCAACCTTAGTACGACTGTAGCCAATTCCTGGCGACCGGATAACCCCAATACCGATATGCCCCGCTTCTCAAAAACAGACGGCACAGACAACAAACTGGCATACACGGACAGATGGCTGGAAGACGGTTCATTCGTGCGTCTGAAAACAGTGGACATCGGCTATACATTCCCCAAACAATGGGTGCAGAAAGCAATGATCCAACATTTGAGGGTATACGTATCTATGGAAAACCTGTTCACACTGACCAAGTACTCCGGATATACTCCCGATTTGGGTGAAAGTTCTTCAGCCGGTGTCAGCTATAATGTATTCTCCATAGGAATTGACCAAGGACGTTATCCTATTCCACGCACCTTTTCTTTGGGGATTCAAGTGAATCTATAGTACCAAGTTAATACACTGAATAATGAATTTTATGAAAAATAATTGGTTATCATATATGTTTATGCCATTTTTCCTATTGGGGACATTGGCATCATGCAGCGACTCCTTTTTGGACTTAAAAGATCCGAACCACTTTACCAACGAAAACTTCTGGCGCAACAAAGCCGATGCTGAAAGTGCATTAGCGGCAGCCTATTCGCCTATCAAATACCAGATGAACGGGTATTATGGCGCATTCGACGGATGGTTGAACCTAAACAGTCGCGGTGATGATATTTTTACCATATCAAATGAAGAAGCCAGTATGTGGGACATCGCCAACTTCCAAAACTCAACAACGACAGGCAATGATCCTTACGGTGCATTATACACAGGAATACAACGTGCCAACATTGTGCTGAAATACATTGATCAAGTGCCGACAAATGGCATCACCGAAAATGACCGTGCTATGATAAAAGGAGAAGCATTAGTGTTAAGAGCCTACCAGTATTTTCTATTGGTGAACAACTACGGAGCAGTGCCCTTGCGCCTGCTGCCGTCTAACGAGGATGAGCCAAACAAACCGGCAAGCAGCGAGCAAATAATTTGGACACAAATTGAGAATGACCTACTCACTGCCATCAATGACTGCAACCTACCCGTGAATCGTGGTTCAGATCAAAAAGGGCGCATTGAGAAAGGAGCGGCTCAAGCTATATTGGGTAAAGTGTATGCCACCCAGCATAAGTATGCAGATGCTAAATCGACATTAGGCAATCTGATTAAATCATCTTACAGTGAGTTCGGAGAACCGTTATCCGGCAAACGTTATCAACTGATGGAAGACTTTGCCGACAACTTTACCACAGCAAAAGAAAACAACGCAGAATCAGTGTTCGAGCTTCAATACAGTTCCGACGGAGACTTGACTTGGGGAAATGAAAGCGGCATTAATTTGGGAAGTTCATTATCACAGTTTGTCGGTCCGGCTATATCAGGCGGTTGGGCTAAATTGATGCCTTCCGCATATTTAGTGAGCGAATTTACCAAAGAAAGACGCGGTTCACAGCCCACGATCCAAATTCCCGAACTGGACGACAAGGGCAACCAACTATATAACGATGATGGGACTCCTAAGATGAAATCAATACCTGATCCGGACAAGAAAGCTGAGCCCAATTCCAAGTACGACAAACGCATCTATGCAAGTATGTTCTTCACCCCAAGTGACTACGGAGATTGGGTAACTGAAGAAAACGGATGGTACAATGGAGTATTTTATGGTGGGATCTATGATATGGAAGAACTATGGTACGGCAATTCTTCTAAAATGGCGGGAGGTGCTCCGGTATTTACTGTCAGCGAAGCTACAAGTGGTCAAAACGGTAAATTCCTATTGAAAAAATATACAGCCTACTACGTTAAATCGAAGAGTGCCGACAATATGGGCGACAAAGAAGGGAAATCCAACAATGTACGCGCATTCCGCTTTGCGGAAGTACTGCTGTTGTATGCCGAAGCGTGCACAAAAGAGGGAGATACCGAACAGGCAAACTGGGCCGTGAATGAGATCCGGAAAAGAGCCGGTCTGCCTACATTAACCTTTGACTTGAACAATCTTATGCAGGAAATAGAGCATCAATGCTTACTCGAATTCTTCGGTGAAGGACATCGCTTTGACGATTTGAAACGTTGGTACTCTACGTCTCAAATCAAGATGATACTGAAAGAGAATGACAAGCAGGGAGCATCGAACTTCAGAGAAAGATATAAATATTATCCGATCCCGGCAGGTGAGCTAAATAACAATTACGCTGTGAAACAGAACCCGTTATGGAAATAATCATGAATATAAAAAATGAACGTATGAAAAAGATATATCCTCTATTTTGCACATTGTTATTCCTGTTGTTCGGAAGTATCACTGCCTGCGATGACGGCAGTCTGAGTCATGATGATGTATATATTCCGGATCCGGTAATCATTTCAGATGAAGACGACGGATATTCATCTGAGCCTACTACGGAATCCGTGATCAAAGTAAAATTTGGCGATGGACATGAACACCAGATGGTAGACGGGTTCGGCTGCGCTTTCGGATGGGCGGAAGCTGTATACCAATGCACACAACGCGACCAGATATTGGATGACCTCTACGGTGATGCAGGTCTGCGTTTCAATATCTACCGCGGTGAAGTTACCGCTTCTTCTGTAGATGCCAGCGGAAATTTCAACTTCATGGAAAATGATAATTTCAATTTGCCGGCAGATTCTCCTGAAATTGAGGCTATGTATAATGAAGTATGGAATGGAGAAAGCGGTGGCAGACAAAAGCAATATGCCCAACTATGGATCATCAATCGATTATGCCAAAAGAAGATTAAAGATATCTACTATTTCTTTTCAGTATGGAGTCCTCCTGTTATTTACAAGAGTTATACAGATGGAGAAGAACATACATTGGGAAAAGGAGCCTTCAATCCTGATAAAAGTGTGGAATGTGCTCAATGGCTGACGTCATTCTGCAAAACATTCAAGAATAAATTCGGAATCAATGTTTATGGAATTTCCGGTTGGAACGAGCCCGACCGTGCAATGGGCGGATGGTCCGGATGTCTATGGGACTACAAAGATATGGCCGACTTTACTCATAACCATCTAAGACCGACTTTGAATGCAGAAGGTCTGTCTGATACCAAAATAATTTATTGCGAGGCTGCTTGGTGGCAACCTGCCGTTGAGTGGATGGATAAAACTTTCAACTATATGCCTGAGCTGGCAAATGATGATATCGTAGCAGCCGGGCACGGATATTCTACAGTTACAGCCAGCATCCAACCGATGAAATCCGCCGAAGACAGGGGAGTGCATGTATGGCAAACGGAAACATGTGACGACAAAACCCGTTTCGAGACTTGGGATGATGCTATAAAATGGGCTGAAAACTATCAAAACTACATGACAAGAGCCAATACCAGTGCCATTGTCTGGTGGGCCGGCGCACGCCAATGTTCCATAACCGGAGAGAATCTGATTCAGACTATCGGATGGCCTATCAGCCGCTCCTTCTATCGCGTAGAGCGTTATTATTCTATCGGGCAGTTCTCCAGATATATTCCGCGTGATTCGCGCCGAGTGGACGTAGAAAAGATATCTACCAATACAAATAGAATCCCCAAGGCACTGACCGCTTCTGCATATATTAAAGATGATACTTACACCATCGTTTTAGTGAACAGTTCCAAGACGATGTCTGTAGATGCATTGGTGGAAGTTGACGGTTTTAATATTGAAAGCATGGTATCATATACTTCAAATGCAAGTGTGAAGTGGCTACGCAAAAAACATAATCCGTCCATAAGTGGCAAACGTTCGATTATTATACCCAAGTTCAGTGTTGTCACCATCCAAGGTAGATTTGGCGAAAAAGGAGATGAAACAGTAACTGTAATAGAATAACTAATTAGAATTTATATTGATGAAAAGAAACATTATATGTATGGTGGGAACTTTATTAAGTTCCGTCATATTGGCACTCGGCTGCTCAAACGATGATGTTCCGACATATAGCGAAGTGGCTGTTGACCGAACTGATGTCTTCATACAAGCAGATGGAGAACACCCCGTAGCGGAAGTTAATATAACGAATGGCAACGGGAACTATAAAGTAACAGTTGCTGATGAAAATATAGCAACAGCAACCTTAAATGGTACACGTGTCATAATCAACGGAGTAAAAAACGGAGAGACAACCGCCACCATTATGGACTGGACAAGACATTCTACTGTAATCAACATAAAAGTAAAGGAAGATTTCGAGTTGAAGGTAAGTCAGCAAGAAGTAACTCTCTTCTTGGATGAAGAAGATATGACTACAACATTAGTCAATATCGTCAGTGGTAACGGTGACTACCAAGTGGAAAGCAGCAATAGCGAAGTAGCTACTGCCGAATTGACCAAAGACGGCAAAATATTGATAACCGCACTTTCCAGTGATTTCTGTGATGTAATCGTAACCGATGCCGATGGTAATAAAACAACCATAAAAGTCGGAGTCTGTGATAAGCATCTGATACTTGAAAATATGACAGGAAAAGCTTGTGTGGCAGGCCAGACCTTAGATATCGGAATTGCATCGGGCAATGGTGGATATTCAGTAGTCTGCGAGACTCCGGAAATTGCCACTGCCGAAATAATAGATGATATCATTAGAATTACGGGAATCTCCAAAGGCGAAGTCAATGTTACTATTACTGACAGGATGAGACTTACTGTTACCATAAAAATAAAAATAGCAGAAGACTTTATCTTAGAAACCACTGCAATCAATAATCTTTGGATCGGAGAGAAACAAGAAATCAATATAACAGATGGTAGCGGAAATTATACCATTAACTCCGGTTCGTACATCACATGTACTCTCTCGGACGATAAATCCAAACTGGTAGTAGATGGCATCAAGGAAAAAATAGCCCTCAACCAAACCATCAAGATTACCGATAACATACTTGAAAAAACAATAGAGATAAGTATAGGAGAGGTCAATTATCAATTCAAAGAATATGGCATAGCCAGATGGTATGTTCAGGGTGTTTTATCTACTATTCCATACAGCTATATTGCAACAGAAGACGGCAGAGAGCACATTAAAGTGGGGACTGGCAAATCAAGTACAACCAACAACGCACTCAATGGTTATCATATATCTTTCGGCGGCGGACGTGAAGTCGGTATGAAAGAATCTCCAGTGCTATATACAACCAAGGGTGCCGGTGCCTTCGGCATAGGTGGCGGAGGAGACGATAAAGCCATTACTATCACCGATCTTGAAATTGTTCAACGGGAGTACACTAAAGATGCGGATGAAGCTGACGGTAAAGGTAAATTCTGGTTCAGATTCAAAGAAGAAGGTAAAGAAGAATATTCATACATTATCACCTGGTTCTAATAGATTTAGTACAACGACTCCACCGGAAGTGCCCCCACACTTCCGGTATCTTCGAAATTTGAAAAAGAAAGCGATTCACTATGAATAGAATTTATGACAACAGAATATATCTTCTTGAAGAGGCATATGAGATTCTGATAAACCGTCCTAATAAAAGTATCCTGCCCGGCAACGGGATTTTTGAAAGGTATAAGTATCCGGTCCTGACCAATGCACATGCTCCTATCAAATGGCGCTATAATTTAAACCCCGAAACCAATCCATACCTGATGGAACGAATCGGAGTCAATGCCGTGCTCAATGCCGGAGCCATCAAGCTGAATAAGAAATATTTCATTATAGCTCGTGTAGAAGGAAACGACCGTAAATCATTTTTTGCCATTGCCGAAAGCCCTAACGGCATAGACAATTTCCGTTTTTGGGAATATCCGATACAACTGCCGGATACGGACCCATCGGAAACAAATGTTTACGACATGCGTCTGACAGCACACGAAGACGGTTGGATTTACGGCATCTTTTGTAGCGAAAGCCTTGATCCGAACGCCAGTCCGGGCGATTTATCTTCTGCCATTGCCAAAGCCGGCATTGTCCGTACCAAAAACTTGAAAGATTGGGAACGTCTGCCCAACCTGATTTCCAAGAGCCAACAACGCAATGTAGTCCTGCATCCGGAATTCGTAAACGGCAAATATGCCCTATACACCCGTCCGCAAGACAGCTTTATCAATGCTGGCAATGGTGGAGGTATCGGGTGGACACTCATAGACGACATAACACATGCAGAAGTAAAAGAAGAAACCATCATCAACCGCCGTCACTACCATACGATAAAAGAGGCGAAGAATGGCGAGGGACCTCATCCTATCAAGACCTCTAAAGGATGGTTGCATCTCGCTCATGGTGTACGGACTTGTGCCGCCGGACTGCGTTATGTACTTTATCTGTATATGACTTCCTTGGAAGATCCGACAAGAACAATCGCCGAACCGGGCGGATATCTGTTGGCTCCGGTTGATGAAGAAAGAATTGGTGACGTATCTAATGTGGTCTTCTCCAATGGCTGGATTGCAGATGAAGACGGAACGGTATACATCTACTATGCATCTTCGGATACCCGTATGCATGTAGCAACTTCTACCATCGACAGGTTGATAGATTATTGTTTCCACACTCCGGCAGACGGTTTACGTTCTGCTGCTTCCGTAGAGAGTATCTGCAAACTCATAGAAGCCAACAAATATATTGTGACAGAAGAATATGTGAATATATGAAACTACACACTGCCGACCTTCTCATTATATGCGCCTATCTTATCGCAATGATTGTTATCGGACTCATCTTGAAAAAGCGGGCTGCACAAAATATGGACTCCTATTTCTTAGGTGGAAAATCATTGCCTTTCTATATGTTAGGACTGTCCAATGCATCCGGAATGTTTGATATTACAGGTACAATGCTGATGGTATATTGGGCATTTGCCTACGGTTTCAAAAGCCTATGGATTCCTTGGCTATGGCCGGTATTCAACCAAATATTCCTGATGGTCTATCTGTCTGTATGGCTACGCCGTTCCAATGTGCTCACCGGTGCCGAATGGATTAAGACCCGTTTCGGAGAGGGGAAAGGCTCCACACTTTCACACACGATTGTTATCATATTCGCATTGCTTAGCGTACTCGGTTTCTTAAGTTACGGTTTCATAGGCATTGGCAAATTTATGGAGATATTTATCCCTTGGGAAATCATCTCCCCTCTTATTCCCTTTAATGTTCCGATAGAATACGTTCCCCATGTATACGGCATTTTCTTTACCGCAATCGCCACTTTCTATGTGATGCTCGGCGGTATGTTGAGCATTGTATGGACAGATGTCGTTCAGTTTCTGATAATGACGGTGGCAGGTATTGTTATCGTTGGCATTGGCATGCACATGGTGGCACCAGACATGATTCGCTCATTTGTTCCCGCCGGATGGGATTCGCCTTTCTTCGGGTGGACACTTGATATCGACTGGAGCAACAAGATGAATCTTCTTATCGGACGAATGGCAAACGAGCCTTACAGCCTGATAAGCATTTTTGTCATGATGGCCCTGCTGAAAGGTATATTCATGAGTATGGCAGGTCCTGCACCCAACTATGACATGCAGAAGATTCTCTCCTGCAAATCTCCCAAAGAAGCAGCCATGATGAGCGGTTCTGTTTCGGTGGTATTGTTAATTCCCCGCTACCTGATGATTATGGGATTCGCCCTGTTGGCTATTTACTTCTTTAAAGAAGATGGCGGATTGACACAGATGGAGATGACACGAATGGACTTCGAGACTATCCTCCCCCATCTGATTACCCGCTATGTACCCGCTGGGTTATCCGGTTTGTTGCTGGCAGGACTACTGGCGGCTTTCATGTCTACTTTCGCCTCTACCGTAAATGCCGCTCCTGCATATATTGTGAACGATATTTATCTGAAATACATCAATCCCAAAGCCAGTGTAAAGACACAGATACGCAGCAGTTATATTATTTCCGTAGCAGTAGTAGCAATCAGCACCATTATAGGATTCTTTCTGAAAGACATCAATGAAATCTTCCAATGGATTGTGGGTGCGCTCTTTGGCGGGTACATTGCAGCAAACGTTCTGAAGTGGCATTGGTGGCGCTTCAACGGCGAAGGTTATTTCTGGGGAATGGCTGCCGGAGTAATAGCAGCAATCATCATAAAATTCACCGTTCCCGATGCATGGGTGCTCTATTTCTTCCCTGTCCTGTTCGGTATATCATTGATAGGCTGCATTGCAGGCACTTACAGTGCTCCTCCCACAGATGAAGAAACACTTGTCAATTTTTACATCCGTGTACGCCCTTGGGGATGGTGGAAGCCGATCGAGGAAAAAACATTGGCTCGTTATCCGCATATCCGTCCGAACAGAAACTTCAAGAGAGATGCTTTCAATGTAGCAATCGGCATCATCTGGCAATGCAGCCTTACCATCATTCCGATGTATCTCATCGTCCGCGGGCAACTGGGACTTTGGAGTTCTATCGCCTTGCTTTTGGTTACTACATTAATATTGAGAAAAACGTGGTACCAACCATTGTGCAGAGAAGAAATACGCTACAATGAGGAAATGAAAGAGATAAAGCAAATGCCCGACTAACACCTTAAAAGTTGCTTGTAGAGACTTATCTTATGCAGTTTTTACCACCCTGCACGTTGTAATTTGAAGATTATCACGTATCTTTGTCACCTCAAATATAAATACGAGATATGGCTATTACAATTAAGAAAGTCACCACAAAAAGTGAGCTGAAAAAATTTATTCGTTTCAATTACAGAATGTATAAGGACAACCCTTATTCCGTGCCCGACCTCTATGATGACATGCTCAATACATTCAACAAAAAGAAAAACGCGGCATTCGAATTCTGTGAAGCGGATTATTTTTTGGCATACCAAGATGATAAAATCGTAGGGCGTGTAGCCGCTATCATCAACAACCGTGCCAATGAGAAATGGGACTGCAAAAACGTTCGTTTCGGATGGATTGATTTCATTGACGATCCCGAAGTCTCCACCGCCCTCATCAAGACGGTAGAAGAGTGGGGAAAAGAACGGGGTATGACACATATTGTCGGTCCTCTCGGGTTTACCGATTTCGATGCGGAAGGCATGCTCATCGAGGGATTCGACCAGCTAAGCACCATGGCTACAATTTACAATTACCCCTACTATCCTATACACATGGAGAAACTCGGTTTTGAGAAAGATGCCGACTGGGTGGAATACAAAATATACGTTCCCGAAGCCATCCCCGACAAGCATAAACGTATCTCCGAACTGATTCAACGGAAATATAACCTCAAAATCAAGAAATATACATCCGGAAAGAAATTGGCTAAAGACTACGGGCAAAAGATATTCGAACTGATGAACGAAGCCTATAGCCCCTTGTACGGTTATTCGCCATTATCTCAAAGACAGATTGACCAATACGTGAAGATGTACTTACCTATTCTCGACTTGCGTATGGTAACGCTTATTACCGATGCCAACGACGAACTGGTCTGCGTAGGTATATCCATGCCATCGCTTGCCGAAGCCCTGCAAAAGTCACACGGACGCCTGTTGCCTTTCGGATGGTTCTACCTGTTGAAAGCATTGTTCATGAAACGCCGTGCCAAAATGCTTGATCTGCTACTTGTCGCAGTAAAACCGGAATATCAGAACAAGGGAGTCAACGCTTTATTATTTTCCGATTTAATTCCGGTTTATCAAAAATTAGGTTTTATATTTGCAGAAAGCAATCCCGAGCTCGAACTGAACGGGAAAGTTCAAGCCCAATGGGATTACTTTGAGACTCAACAACATAAGCGCCGCCGTGCGTTCATCAAAGAGATAAAATAAGAAACAGCTATGGAAGAGAACGAATTGATATCTGTAGACAACAACAATGCAGTAGAGTACACTGACGATAACATCCGCCACTTGAGTGACATGGAGCATGTCCGCACACGTCCCGGTATGTATATCGGCAGACTGGGCGACGGCACGCATGCCGAAGACGGAATCTATGTCCTCCTGAAAGAAGTAATTGACAACAGTATTGACGAGTTCAAAATGCAAGCCGGTAAGAAAATTGAGATTACCGTCGAAGAGAGTCTTCGTATCAGTGTCCGCGACTACGGGCGAGGCATTCCGCAAGGAAAATTGATCGAAGCCGTCAGCATGCTGAATACCGGCGGTAAATATGACAGCAAAGCATTCAAGAAAAGTGTCGGGCTGAACGGTGTCGGCGTAAAGGCCGTCAACGCGCTAAGTTCGCGTTTCGAAGTACGCAGCTACCGCGACGGCAAGGTACGTACCGCCATCTTCTCCAAAGGAGTCCTGCTGTCAGACAACACACAAGACACCGAAGAGGAAAATGGTACATATATCTTCTTCGAACCGGACAATACATTATTCCTGAACTATAGTTTCAAGCCCGAATTTATTGAAACGATGCTACGTAACTATACGTACCTCAATACTGGGCTTGCCATCATTTATAACGGCCACCGCATCCTGTCGCGCAATGGTCTTGTCGACCTTCTGAACGATAATATGACGGCAACCGGACTTTATCCGATTATCCACCTGAAAGGGGAAGATATCGAGATAGCTTTCACCCACACCGGACAATACGGAGAAGAATATTACTCTTTCGTCAACGGCCAGCACACTACGCAGGGAGGTACGCACCAGAGTGCTTTCAAGGAACACATTGCCCGTACCATCAAGGAGTTCTTCAACAAGAACATGGACTACACCGATATCCGTAACGGACTGGTGGCTGCCATTGCCGTCAACGTAGAGGAACCGATCTTCGAGAGTCAGACCAAGACTAAATTGGGCTCTACCAACATGGTTCCCGGTGGTGTGACAGTCAACAAATATGTAGGCGACTTTATCAAACAGGAAGTAGACAATTTCCTGCACAAACATGCTGACGTGGCCGAAGTTATCCAACAGAAGATTCAAGAATCGGAAAAGGAACGCAAAGCTATCGCAGGTGTAACGAAACTTGCCCGCGAACGCGCCAAGAAAGCGAACCTGCACAACCGCAAGTTGCGCGACTGCCGTATCCACCTCAATGACCCGAAAGGCAAAGGTATAGAAGAAGATTCTTGCATCTTCATCACCGAGGGAGACTCTGCAAGTGGGTCTATCACCAAAAGCCGTGATGTCAACACACAGGCAGTATTCAGTCTTCGCGGTAAACCGCTGAACTCTTTCGGGCTGACAAAGAAAGTGGTTTACGAGAATGAAGAGTTCAACCTGCTTCAAGCGGCCCTGAACATAGAAGACGGACTGGACGGATTGCGCTACAACAAAGTTATCGTAGCCACCGATGCCGATGTGGACGGTATGCATATCCGCCTGTTACTGATCACTTTCTTCCTGCAGTTCTTCCCCGACCTTATCAAGAAGGGACATGTATATATCCTGCAGACTCCTCTGTTCCGTGTGCGCAACAAGAAAAAAACAAGTTATTGCTACAGTGAGGAAGAGCGTATCAACGCCATCGATGAATTGGGACCGAACCCCGAAATCACCCGATTCAAAGGATTGGGAGAAATATCACCGGACGAGTTCAAGCACTTTATCGGCAAAGACATGCGTCTGGAACAGGTATCGTTGCGCAAGACAGACGCCGTAAAAGAGCTTCTTGAGTTCTACATGGGTAAAAATACCATGGAACGGCAGAACTTTATTATAGACAACTTGGTTATAGAAGAAGACTTGGCATCATGAGAAAAGCAATATTCCCGGGAACTTTCGATCCCTTCACCATCGGACATTATTCGGTAGTGAAACGTGCACTGACTTTTATGGACGAGATTGTGATAGGAATCGGTATCAACGAAAACAAAAATACATATTTCCCCATCGAGAAAAGGGAAGAAATGATTCGGGAACTCTACAAAGACGAGCCCCGCATCACTGTGATGTCATACGATTGTCTGACAATCGACTTTGCCAAGGAAGTTGGTGCCCGGTTCATCGTGCGTGGCATCCGTACGGTAAAGGATTTTGAATATGAAGAGACGATTGCGGATATCAACCGCAAACTGGCAGGCATTGAAACCATCCTGCTCTTTACAGAGCCTGAGCTTACTTGTGTCAGCTCGACGATTGTACGCGAATTATTAACTTACAATAAAGATATCAGCCAATTCATTCCCGAAGGGATGAGGATAAGTTGAGAAATACTGTATACCATTTACTTGACCATAAAATGTAAGATTATGAATAGTATGAATAAGATCAGAATATATATCCTTTGGGCTTGCCTATGGATAGTATCAGCCGTACAAGCTCAGAATTTCGGTTCATCCGCCATGCGTAAACTGCAAATGGCGGAATTCGCAATCTCCAATTTCTACGTAGACAAAGTGGATGAGAATAAAATGGTAGAAGAAGCCATCATCAAGATGCTGGCACAACTCGACCCGCACTCCACCTACTCGAATGCAGAGGAAGTGAAGAAAATGAACGAGCCTCTTCAAGGCAACTTCGAAGGTATTGGTGTACAGTTTCAAATGATTGAGGATACTTTGCTGGTGGTGCAACCCGTCAGCAACGGACCATCGGAGAAAGTAGGTATCCTTGCCGGTGACCGCATTATTGCCGTCAACGACAGTGCCATTGCCGGAGTAAAGATGAGTACGGAAGATA
>CAKUYM010000025.1 GCA_934716785.1 uncultured Bacteroides sp.
ACTTTGTATGGCTTCGAGTCCTTCATTTGCAATCTTGGCAAATGAAGTGGAAGCACCTTTACCTGCTGTTCAGCAACAAGTGGTGAGAATCAAAGGTGTCTTGGTTGACGCATTTGGCGGAGAGCCGATAGTAGGCGCCAGTGTAGTGGTAAAGGGTACTATGAATGGTACTATTACTAATTTTGATGGAGAGTATGAACTCGATGCGGCTGTCGGTTCGACTCTGACTATTTCATTTATCGGTTATAAGACTATAGACGTAAAGGCATCTGCCAATATGGGCACAATTAAGTTGGCGGAAGACACGGAAGCTTTGGAAGAGATTGTGGTGGTAGGATACAGTACGCAGCGGAAGGAGAGTCTTACCGGTTCAATGCAAACCGTAAAAAGTGACAAGCTGAAAGACATCACCAGTCCTTCGGTAGAAAATATGTTGAATGGAAAGGTGGCAGGCGTCTATGTTGCACCGGGATCGGGACAACCAGGAGCCAGTGGGGCTGTCGTGATTCGCGGGCAGGCTACACTGAACGGAGGAACGTCTCCTCTTTGGGTAGTGGACGGTGTTATTGTTGGTAGCAGTGCCGGTCAGTTGAATCCCGGTGACATTGAGACTATGACTATTTTGAAAGATGCTGCCTCTACTGCTATCTATGGCTCTCAAGGGGCTAACGGTGTGGTGGTTGTTACTACCAAAAAAGGAAAGGTGGGCAAGATGAGTGTCAATGTGTCTGCCAAATTCGGTATCAGTGCGTTGAATAATGGTAATCTGGAGGTTATGGACGGTGCCGAACTCTATGATTATTATGCCTCTTTTCCCAATCAGAATGAAATAAAATTTACCCGTTATAATGAGGAGCTGCGTAACAGTAACTTCAGTTGGTGGGATTTGGCTACTCAGAATGGCTTCAATCAAGAATATAATATCTCCTTTCAAGGCGGTAGTGAGACTTTGCAGTCCTATATGTCTTTGGGATATTATGATGAAGAAGGAGCGGTAAAAGGGTATGACTATACTCGTTATAATTTCAGGTTGGGGACAACTTACAAACCTTATTCATGGTTGACTGTGAAGCCGAGCATTTATGGTTCACGTCGTGACATAAAAGACCAACAGTATAGTGTGACGGCTATGTATTCCATGTTCCCGTGGGATAGCCCTTATGATGAGAACGGAGACTTGGTTCCACACCGCTATTCGGGATGGATAAATGCGGCTCAGACCAATTATTTGGTTGATTTGCAGTGGAATCATTCTTCTTCCAGGAATCTTGAGTTTATGGGGAACTTTGACTTTGATATAAAATTTACCGACTGGCTGACTTTTTCTTCCGTAAACAACTACCGGTATATCAGCTATGCTTCGGAAGGTTACACCGACCCTCGTTCCAGTGGTGGAGAGAGTGTGGATGGACGTATCACGGACTATCGCTCGGAAGTGGCTCGTCGCTATACGAACCAGATACTGCGCTTCAACCACTCTTTTGGCAAGCATGCTGTCAATGCTTTGGTGGCTTATGAATTCAATGACTATTGGGCAAAAGTGCTGGATGCATACGGTACAGGTTTTATCGCAGGATTTGAAGTGTTGGATGTAGTGGCAAAACCCGAACGTACCAAAGGCTCAATCACCGAATGGGCAGTTCAGTCTTTTTTGTTTAACGGGCATTATGCTTACGACAATAAATACTTGGCACAGATTTCTTTCCGTCGTGACGGAGCATCCAATTTCGGTGATAATGCCAAGTATGGTAATTTCTTCTCTGTCAGTGCCGGTTGGAATATCAATCATGAGAAATGGTTCAAGGCAGATTGGGTCAATAATTTGAAACTGCGTGCGGCTTATGGTTCCGTAGGCAACCGTCCCAGTGACCTTTATCCTCAATATGACTTATATTCCGTATCTTCCAGTTATGACGGGAATTCGGGAGCGCTGATTTCTCAAATCGGCAATAAGGACTTGACTTGGGAAAAAACTTATACCGCAGGCATCGGATTGGATGCAATGATGTTTGAAAACCGCTTGCGTTTCAACTTCGACTATTATATCAAGAATACGGATAACATCCTCTATAAGGTACCTGTCAGTGGTTTGACAGGCGTGACTTCTATATGGAAAAATATTGGAGAGATGAAAAATACAGGATTTGAAATTACTTTAGGTGGAGATATCATCCGCACAAAAGACTGGACTTGGAGTCTGGACTTGAATGTAGGACACAACAGCAACAAACTCAATAAATTATATAAAGTAAAAGACGCAGACGGCAATTTTGTAGTGAGACCTATCAAGAGAGGGGCCGGGCTGAATATTGCCGGAACAGCTGAATACGTCTTGGACCCCGGTTCGCCGATTGATACTTACTACTTAGCAGAATGGGCGGGTGTGAATCCGGAGGACGGTGCCCCGCAGTGGTATAAGACCGTGACTAAAGACGGAGTGGAAACTCGCGAAATCACCAGTAACTATGCCGAGGCCGATCAGGTGAAATGTGGCAGTGCCTCTCCCGATTTGTTTGGAGGTATCAATACTTCATTGATGTGGAAGAACTTTGATTTAAGTGCTGTGTTCGGCTATTCCCTTGGAGGCACGCTCTACAATTATTCCCGTCAGGAATATGATTCGGACGGAACTTATACAGACCGTAATCAGATGAAATTGCAAAAGGGGTGGAAGCGTTGGGAAAAGCCGGGTGATATTGCGACTCATCCGGTGGCCAGATACAACAATGATTCTCAAAGCAACCGGGCTTCTTCCCGTTTTCTCGAAGATAGTGATTATTTTAAGTTACGCTCGCTTACATTGGGCTATAATTTCAAATTGCCCCAATATCACATCTCTAATCTGCGTGTGTACTTTACCGGTGAAAACCTGTTCACTGTCACGAAGTACTCAGGAGTTGATCCCGAACTTCCAGCCAGCGACGGGGCGGTAATGAGTACGACCGGACCGGATGTATATCCTTCCGTACGTAAATTTATGTTTGGCATTAATCTCACTTTTTAAATTAGAATTAGCTTATGAAAAAGATTGTAACCATACTGCTTGTAGCGGTGACATTAGCCGCTTGCGATATTGAGCGTCTGCCTCACGGATCAATGGCTGCCGAACAGATAACCGGTGATCCGAACACTTCGTTAGAATCATTGATGAATGGTGTATATGCACAGTTGAAGACATGGTCGGACCCGATGCACCGCTGCGGTGAATATGCGGGAGATAACATGATGATTCGTGGTTCATCGACAGATGATTTCTATGAATTCATTTCATTTTCGCGCACTCCTCAGAATGGCCGTCTGATGAACTTCTGGGATTACGGATATAAGGCTGTTGCGCAAGCGTCTAATATTATAAAGATGATCGATGAAGGACAAAGTCCGGAAATTGACAATCAATTGGGTGAGTGCTATTTCGTGCGCGGTATGCTGTATTTTTATTTCGTGCGGGCATACGGGCGTCCTTATTACCAGAACCCGGAAAGAAATTTGGGCGTTCCGATTGTGAACGGTACCCCTGATGATATAAATAACCTGAATCTTCCTGACCGTTCTACTGTGGAGAAGACCTATCAGCAAGCAATCGAAGACTTGAAGAAAGCGGAAGAGCTGATGACCTTGGATAAGGGACCGGCCTTTGCCTCCAAAGAAGCGGCACAAGCCTTATTGTCACGTGTATATCTTTATATGAGCGGAACGTATGAGAGTCCGAACACTCAATATGCGCAGTTGGCAGTGGATTATGCGGATAAAGTGATAAGTTCGCCAAAGTACGAACTGCTTTCTCGTGAAGACTTTATGAAGTACAATACCTTTCTTCCCGAAAATAACAAGGAGTCCATTTTTGTGGTGAAGCGTGTGGCTTCTGAGTTTTCCGGTTTTGACCATTATTATGGTATTGGTGGCATGTATGCCAATATCGGTGGTATGGGTTGGGGAGAAATGTATGCCAGTGGCAAATACATTGATTTGCTGAATGAAACAGGACGTAACGATTGGCGTCCCGATCATTACAAAATAGTGGATGCACGTGCCGCTTTTATCGAGCCTACCTATGAAGAAGGGAATAGAGAGGTGTTCCGCTTTATCGTGCAGGATAGTCCGACAACTTTGAACTATGTGCAGGCTACTGTGGCGCGGAATGGAAATACCCTAACCTGCCAGGATGGCGGGCAGACTTATACGTTGACTCCGGTCGATGCGGAACAGGAAATCTATTCGATCAACTACAGTGACGGGAATACGTATACCGGTGTGCTCGATTACTACATCTCTTTAAATCGGGTATATCCGCAGTTCTATATCACGAAGTGCTCTCGTGAAAGTGAAGATACTCATCTGCATTCACCGGTGATCAGCCGTTTGGGCGAGATCTACCTGAATCGTGCAGAGGCTTATGCCAAATTGGGGGATTACGGAGTTGCCTTATCCGACTTGAATACGATTCGCGAACGTTCAATCCCCGGTGCGGGATATTCTTCATTGGATGCAGCTGTTGCCAGTGACCGGATAGATAAAGAACGTCAATTGGAATTGGCTTATCAGGCGGAGCGCAGTTATGATGTTTTCCGTAATGGAAAGGCACTGGTGCGTCAGTATCCGGGACCTCAAAGGCAATTTGAAGATATTCCCGCTACTGATTACCGTGTGGTATATTATATACCTCAAGATGCAATCAATTCGTATCCGGGAACTTTGACACAGAATCCTACAAGCAATTGATTGGGATATTTATAATTAATTGAAACAAAAAAGGCTGCTTTCCGAAGAGAGCAGCCTATACTTTTTTGTAGCTTGTATTATTCACCCGGGTGAATAGCTTCAGACGGACAAACGTCTGCGCAAGTTCCACATTCTGTGCATACATCCGGATTGATAGAATAGATATCACCTTCTGAGATAGCTTCTACCGGACACTCGTCGATACAAGTTCCGCAAGCAATACAATCGTCACTAATTACGTAAGCCATTTTTCTAAGATTTAAATTATTAGTACTAATTACGGTTACAAAAATAGGGCTTTTATCAATAGGTTGTTATCTTCGATGATTAAATTGACTTAATTTGTACGTCTTCTAAATAAGCAACCTCCCTATAATCTGCTATATTTTTCGTATTTTTGCAGACAAATTACTAATATATAGCGATTATGCCTTTAAATTTGCCCGATAAACTACCTGCGATAGAGATATTGAAGGAAGAAAATATTTTCGTTATCGACACTTCCCGTGCCACGCAGCAGGATATTCGTCCGTTGCGGATTGTGATTCTGAACCTGATGCCGTTGAAGATTACAACGGAGACGGACTTGGTGCGTCTACTTTCCAATACTCCGCTTCAGGTGGAGATTTCTTTTATGAAAATAAAAAGCCACACGTCCAAGAATACTCCGATAGAACACATGAAAGCGTTCTATACGGATTTTGACCAGATGCGCGATGAGAAGTACGACGGTATGATTATCACCGGAGCACCTGTAGAACAGATGGACTTTGAGGAGGTGACTTATTGGAACGAGGTGACGGAAATTTTTGACTGGGCGCGTACGCATGTCACTTCTACCTTATATATATGTTGGGCGGCGCAGGCAGGATTGTATCATCATTACGGAATACCCAAGTATCCGTTGGAAAAGAAGATGTTCGGCATCTTCGAACACTGTGTGCTGGAGCCTCACCATCCTATATTCCGTGGTTTCGATGACCGTTTTTATGTGCCTCACAGCCGCCATACGGAAGTACGCAGGGAAGACATACTGAAAGTGCCGGAGCTGACACTGCTCTCCGAGTCGGAAGATGCGGGTGTATATATGGTGATGGCACGTGGCGGACGTGAATTCTTTGTGACCGGACATTCCGAGTATTCTCCGTTGACATTGGATACGGAATATCGCCGCGACTTGGGCAAAGGTCTGCCGATAGAGCTTCCTCGCAACTATTACGTGGATGATGACCCCGACAAAGGCCCGTTGGTACGTTGGCGTGCCCATGCCAATCTGCTGTTCTCCAACTGGCTGAACTACTTTGTCTATCAGGAAACTCCTTACAATATTAATGAAATTGGATGATAAAGCAGCGTAAAATAGAACTTCTCGCTCCGGCAAAGAATCTGGAGTGTGGTATCGAAGCTATCAATCATGGTGCGGATGCCGTATATATCGGTGCTCCGAAATTCGGTGCACGGGCTGCTGCCGTCAATTCATTGGAAGATATAGCGGCATTGGTGCAATATGCCCATTTGTATAATGTACGTATTTATGTCACCGTCAATACCATTCTGAAAGAAGAGGAATTGAAGGAGACGGAGGAGATGATTCACGCCCTCTACCGGATTGGGGTGGATGCATTGATTGTTCAGGACATGGGTATCACAAAGCTGAATCTTCCGCCGATACCGCTTCATGCCAGCACTCAGATGGACAACCGTACTCCGGAGAAGGTGAAATTCCTTTGGGAGGCAGGCTTCCGACAGGTGGTACTGGCGCGGGAATTATCGTTGCGTGAAATAAGGAAGATACATGAAACCTGTCCCGAAGTACCTTTGGAAGTATTTGTGCACGGGGCGCTTTGTGTGAGTTACAGCGGACAGTGCTATGTCAGTCAGGCTTGCTTCGGACGGAGCGCCAATCGGGGGGAGTGTGCACAGTTTTGCCGCCTGCCTTTTACTTTGGTGGATTCGGATGGGAAAGTCATAGTGAAGGACAAGCATCTGCTTTCTCTGAAAGATATGAATCAGAGCGACGAACTGGAACAGTTGTTGGATGCCGGAGCCTCTTCATTCAAGATAGAGGGACGGTTGAAGGATGTGTCTTATGTCAAGAATGTGACGGCAGCCTACCGTCAGAAGTTGGATGCTGTCTTTGCCCGCCGTAAGGAATATGTGCGGGCGTCTTCGGGCACCTGCCGTTATGAGTTCAAACCGCAGTTGGACAAGAGTTTCAGCCGTGGTTTCACTCATTATTTCCTGCATGGGCGCGAGAAGGATATCTCCTCTTTTGATACTCCCAAGTCATTGGGTGAGGAGATGGGAACGGTGAAGGAGATTCGCGGCAATTACCTGACTGTTGCCGGACTGAAGTCTTTCAATAATGGCGACGGCGTATGTTATATCGACGAGCAGGGACGGTTGCAGGGATTTCGCATCAACCGTGTGGACAGCAACAAACTGTATCCGCAAGAGATGCCTCCAATCAAGCCCCGCACCAAACTGTACCGTAACTTTGACCAGGAGTTTGAACGGATACTGTCGCGGAAATCGGCAGAGAGAAAGATTGCTGTCGATATATTGCTTGCCGATAATGAGTTCGGTTTTTCGTTGACGCTGACCGATGAGGATGACAACAGCGTCACGTTGAGTCTTCCTCGCGAGAAAGAGCCGGCACGCACGCCGCAGATGGAGAATTTGAAAACACAGCTTGCCAAATTGGGAAACACACCTTTCGAAGCGAAAGAGATAAAGGTTTCATTTGCTGAGAACTGGTTTCTGCCTGCTTCGGTGTTGGCTGATTTTCGTCGGTTGGCTGTTGATAAATTGATAGTCGTCCGCCGGATAAACTACCGTCGGGAGTTGGTTGTGTGGAAACAGACCCGCCATGCTTTCCCTCAGACATCGTTGACTTACTTGGGAAATGTGATGAACAGCCGTGCGGCTTCTTTTTATGAAGAGCATGGAGTGCAGCGCATAGCTATGGCTTATGAGAAAGAAGCGGTGGAAGATGCGGTGCTCATGTTCTGTAAACATTGTTTGCGTTATAGCATGGGGTGGTGTCCGGTTCATCAGCGGGTACGCTCTCCTTACAGAGAGCCTTATTATCTGGTATCGAATGACGGCAAACGTTTCAGTCTTGAGTTCGATTGTAAGAATTGTCAGATGAAAGTGAAGGCAGCGCAATGAGAATAGTTCATCACAGAGGACACGGAGGACACAGAATATCAAGGTATTTGTCCGAAACCGGCTTTTTGAATGGCTGGTGGGGAAGTCTGTTTTCCTTTATTTCCTTTGTACCCTCTGTGGTGGCTCTGCTGTTTTTCTTCTCGTCTTGTCATTATACTCGTCCCGATCTCTCTTGCGAAGAGATGCCGCAGAGAACGAAGGACTCTTTGAACTACCTGTATGAACGGCATTATACTTGGGACGCGAATTTGGAATTGATGGAAGATTCCATTTCGTTGGAGCGCCTGCCTGTCAAGAATACGTATATCAATCTTCATCGGGGCGACCGTGTGGTGGTGGCCGAATTTGCGGTGCATCCCGCCGATAGCGTGGATAGCATTTGGGTGAAATTGGCGCATACGCAGGATGAGCAGGGGTGGATACACGAGGTGGAATTGAAGCGGGCTTTTGTCCCTACGGACAGCATTTCGCAGGCTATCCATCTTTTCAGCGATACGCACGCTTCTTACTTTGTGGTAATCTTTGCACTGTTTGTGGCGTATTGGCTGCTCCGGGCTTTTCATCGGAAACAGTTGAAAATGGTCTATTTTAATGATATTGACAGTATCTATCCGCTGTTTCTCTGTCTGCTGATGGCTTTCAGCGCGACGGTATACGAATCCATGCAGGTTTTTGCACCGGATACTTGGGAGCATTTTTACTTCAATCCCACCTTGTCGCCTTTTAAAGTTCCGTTCATCCTTTCCGTATTTTTATTGAGCATCTGGCTGTTTCTGATTGTAGCCTTGGCGGTGCTTGATGATTTGTTCCGGCAGTTGAATCCGGCAGCAGCAGTCTTTTATCTGTTGGGGCTGATGTCCTGCTGCATCTTTTGTTATTTCTTCTTTATACTGATGACTCATGTATATGTAGGCTATCTGTTTCTCGCTCTTTTCATTCTCGTCTTTGTAAGGAAAGTGCATCGTAACAGCGACTATAAATATCGTTGCGGACACTGCGGTGAGAAAATGAAGGAGAAAGGGGTATGTCCGCATTGCGGGGCAATCAACGAATAGTATTTTGTCTTTCTTTTGTGTCAAAATGTGTATCCTTTCAATCAAAAAGCGTAAGGAACACGAGGAGGAAATCGCCTACCTTTGCAATGTAGGTAAATGGATACCTTAAATATATAGACAGAATACCATGAAACAAAACTTTTTTGCAGTTGACCTGGGCGCAACGAGCGGCCGCACAATCTTGGGAACTTTCGTTGAAGGCGGATTGAATCTCGAAGAGATTAACCGTTTTCCCAACCATCTGATTGAAGTCGGTGGTCATTTCTATTGGGATATTTATGCATTATATCGTCATATCATTGACGGCTTGAAGTTAGTGGCCCACCGTGGCGAGTCTATCACCTCTATCGGTATTGATACATGGGGTGTGGATTTCGTATGTATCGGGAAAGACGGAAACCTGCTTCGCCAACCTTATTCCTATCGCGATCCACATACGGTAGGGGCACCGGATGCTCTCTTTTCCCGCATCCCGCGTAGCGAAGTCTATGGTAAGACGGGGATTCAGATAATGAATTTTAATTCACTTTTCCAGTTGGATACCTTGCGTCGCAATCATGACAGTGCTTTGGCGGCGGCAGACAAGATTCTGTTTATGCCGGATGCATTGAGCTATATGCTGACGGGGGAGATGGTGACGGAATATACAATTGCTTCGACAGCCCAATTGGTGAATGCGCAGACCCGTCGCCTCGAACCGGAACTGCTGGAGGCTGTGGGCCTGAGTGAAAAGAACTTCGGACGTTTTGTGTATCCGGGTGAAAAGGTGGGAGTGTTGACGGAAGAAGTGCGGAAGCTCACCGGATTGGGGGCTATTCCTGTGATTGCCGTAGCCGGACACGATACGGCTTCCGCCGTTGCCGCCGTTCCGGCATTGGATCGTAACTTCGCTTATCTGAGTAGCGGCACATGGTCATTGATGGGGGTTGAAACGGATGCACCGGTGATCAATGCCGAAACGGAAGCATTGAACTTTACCAATGAAGGCGGTGTGGAAGGCACCATCCGGCTGTTGAAGAATATCTGTGGAATGTGGCTGCTGGAACGCTGCCGCCTGAATTGGGGGGATGCAAGCTATCCGGAACTCATCAGTGAGGCAGATGCTTGCGAACCGTTCCGTAGCCTGATTAATCCCGATGACGACTGTTTTGCAAATCCTGCCGATATGGAGAAAGCCATTGCTGAATATTGTCGCACTACCGGACAGCCGGTTCCCGAGCAACGCGGACAGGTGGTGCGCTGCATCTTCGAAAGTCTGGCTCTGCGCTACCGGCAGGTGGTGGAGAACTTGCGCTCGCTGTCTCCCCGCTCGATTGAGGTATTGCATGTGATTGGCGGTGGTAGCCGCAACGACCTGTTGAATCAATTTACAGCCAATGCGATCGGCATCCCGGTGGTGGCAGGACCGTCCGAGGCAACTGCTATCGGCAATGTGATGATTCAGGCTATGGCAGCTGGAGAGGCTACGGACGTGGCTGGTATGCGACGGTTGATAAACCATTCCATACCATTGAAAACTTATCATCCGCAGAATGCGGAAGCGTGGGATGCGGCTTATATTCATTTCAAAAACTGTATTCGATAATAACCGGACCATATAGTTGATAATTGACATACAAAATCGATAAAATAATCTTTTAAAAATAGAATATCATGAAAAAAGAAGAACTGATTCAGAAAGCGTATGAGATTGCAGTAGAACGTTATGCGGCAGTAGGCGTAGACACCGAGCAAGTATTGAAAACCATGCAGGATTTTCATTTGTCACTTCACTGCTGGCAGGCCGATGACGTGACGGGATTTGAAGTGCAAGCCGGATCACTCACCGGAGGTATCCAGGCTACCGGCAATTATCCCGGCAAAGCCCGCAACATCGACGAACTGCGTGCCGATATCTTGAAAGCCGCTTCTTATATCCCCGGTACTCACCGTCTGAATCTGCACGAAATTTACGGAGATTTTCAGGGCAAGGTGGTAGACCGTGACCAGGTGGAGCCGAAGCATTTCCAAAGCTGGATAGAATGGGGTAAGGAACACAACATGAAGCTTGACTTTAACTCCACTTCTTTCTCACACCCGAAATCGGGCGACCTCTCACTTTCCAATCCGGATGAGGGCATCCGCCGGTTCTGGATTGAACATACTAAACGTTGCCGTGCTGTGGCCGAAGAAATGGGACGGGCGCAAGGCGATCCGTGTATCATGAATCTTTGGGTGCACGACGGAAGCAAGGACATCACCGTCAACCGTATGAAATATCGTGAACTGCTGAAGGATTCTCTGGATCAGATTTTCGCGACGGAATATAAAAACATGAAGGACTGCATCGAATCCAAGGTATTCGGTATCGGTCTGGAAAGCTATACGGTAGGTTCCAACGACTTCTATATAGGCTATGGCGCTTCACGCAACAAGATGATTACATTGGACACCGGTCATTTCCATCCGACGGAAAGCGTGGCAGACAAAGTTTCTTCACTGCTGCTTTATGTTCCCGAGCTGATGTTGCACGTGAGCCGTCCGGTTCGCTGGGATTCCGACCATGTCACTATCATGGACGACCCGACCATGGATCTGTTCCACGAAATCGTCCGTTGCGGTGCATTAGACCGCGTGCACTATGGTCTCGACTACTTCGACGCTTCCATCAACCGTATCGGTGCTTATGTAATAGGTAGCCGTGCCGCACAGAAATGTATGACTCGCGCCCTGCTCGAACCGATTGCCAAATTGCGCGAATATGAAGCCAACGGACAGGGATTCCAGCGCTTGGCTCTGCTCGAAGAAGAGAAGGCGCTTCCTTGGAATGCGGTATGGGATATGTTCTGCTTAAAGAATAATGTTCCGGTGGGCGAAGATTTCATCGCGGAAATAGAAAAATACGAAGCCGAGGTAACTTCAAAACGATAAATTATGGATATTCTAATCGGCTTGTTGATTATAGCTGTCGGTAGCTTTTGCCAGTCCAGTTCCTATGTACCTATCAAGAAGGTGAAGGAATGGAGCTGGGAAAGCTTCTGGTTGGTACAAGGTGTATTTGCCTGGTTGGTGTTTCCGTTCTTGGGTTCGCTGTTGGGCGTTCCTCAAGGGAGCAGCCTGTTCGACTTGTGGGGAATGGGTGGTGCCGGGATGAGCATCTTGTACGGAATATTGTGGGGAATAGGCGGTCTGACGTTCGGACTTTCCATGCGTTACTTGGGCGTTGCTTTAGGCCAGAGTATCTCATTGGGTACTTGTGCGGGGTTCGGTACGTTGCTTCCTGCTCTTTTCGCAGGGACGAACCTGTTCGCAGGTGACGGTTTGATTCTTCTGGCAGGTGTATGCATCACGTTGGCGGGCATCGCTATAATCGGCTATGCCGGTAGCTTGCGTGCACAAAATATGAGTGAGGAAGAAAAGCGTGCCGCCGTAAAAGACTTCGCCTTGACAAAAGGGCTGTTGGTGGCGTTGTTGGCAGGTGTGATGAGTGCCTGTTTCGCTTTGGGGCTGGATGCCGGAACGCCTATCAAGGAGGCCGCTTTGGCCGGCGGGGTTGAAGGGCTCTATGCCGGTCTGCCTGTCATCTTCCTTGTGACGTTCGGTGGTTTTCTGACGAATGCGGCTTACTGTCTCCAACAGAATGTGGCCAACAAATCCATGGGCGATTATGCAAAAGGCAAAGTATGGGGCAACAATTTAGTGTTCTGTGCTTTGGCAGGCGTACTGTGGTACATGCAGTTCTTCGGACTGGAAATGGGTAAGAGTTTCCTTACGGAAAGTCCCGTATTGTTGGCTTTCTCTTGGTGCATACTGATGGCATTGAATGTGACTTTCAGCAATGTATGGGGAATTATCCTGAAAGAATGGAAGGGGGTATCCGCCAAGACTATCACTGTGCTGGTCTGCGGATTGGTGGTGCTGATATTCTCACTGATATTCCCGAATCTGTTTTAAAAATGTGTGCCTAATAAAAAATATATAGAATGAAATCAATATTAGAAAATCGTCCGGCACTTGCCAAAGAGATAAACAAAGTAGCGGAAGTGGCCGGATATTTATGGCAGAAAGGATGGGCCGAGCGCAACGGCGGCAATATAACCATCAACATCACAGAGTTTGTAGACGATGAAATCCGTCGGATGCAGCCTATCAGTGATATAAGACCAATCGGGAGTACATTACCTTATTTGAAGGGATGTTACTTTTACTGCAAAGGGACCAACAGGCGTATGCGCGATTTGGCCCGTTGGCCGATGGAGAACGGATCGGTAATCCGCATCTTGGATGACTGTGCCAGCTATGTGATTATAGCTGATGAGGTTGTAGCTCCGACATCGGAATTGCCTTCTCACTTGAGTGTACACAATGATTTGTTGAAAAAGAACTCTCCTTATAAGGCATCCATACACACTCATCCGATTGAGCTGGTTGCCATGTCGCATTGCAAGAAGTTTCTGGAGAAAGATGTAGCCACCAACCTGTTGTGGAGCATGATTCCGGAAACGAAAGCGTTCTGTCCGCGCGGCTTGGGCATTATTCCTTATCAACTGCCCGGTTCGGTAGAGCTGGCGGAAGCCACTATCAAGGAGTTGCAGGATTATGATGTCGTGATGTGGGAGAAACACGGGGTATTTGCCGTCGACTGTGACGTCATGCAGGCATTCGACCAGATTGATGTGCTGAATAAATCTGCTTTGATCTATATCGCCGCCAAGAATATGGGCTTCGAGCCGGATGGAATGACCCAGGAGCAGATGAAAGAAATGACGGTTGCCTTCAATCTTCCTAAATAATAATTTGTTCGAATCGTTGAATTTATCTACTTTAGCAACCGCAGCATTCTGCCATAGGGGATGTTGCGGTTAATCCTTTAAACAAAATACAACCATGAATCGCATTATTTTAAATGAAACTTCTTATTTCGGTGCAGGATGCCGGAGTGTAATTGCTGTGGAAGCAGCCAGACGTGGCTTCAAGAAAGCTTTCTTTGTGACGGATAAAGATCTTATCAAATTCGGTGTGGCTGCCGAAATCATAAAAGTATTTGATGAAAATAAGATACCCTATGAGCTTTACAGTGATGTAAAGGCTAATCCGACCATTGCTAATGTGCAGAACGGCGTGGCTGCCTACAAGGCGTCCGGTGCCGATTTTATCGTTGCTTTGGGTGGTGGTTCTTCTATCGATACAGCCAAAGGCATCGGTATCGTTGTGAACAACCCTGACTTTGCAGACGTGAAGTCGTTGGAAGGGGTGGCTGACACCAAGCACAAAGCCATACCTACTTTCGCATTGCCTACTACTGCCGGAACGGCTGCCGAAGTGACTATCAACTACGTGATTATCAACGAAGATGCACGTAAGAAGATGGTCTGCGTAGACCCGAATGATATTCCTGCCGTGGCTATCGTAGATCCCGAACTGATGTATTCCATGCCGAAGGGGCTGACTGCCGCTACGGGTATGGATGCCTTGACGCATGCCATCGAAAGTTATATTACTCCGGGTGCGTGGGTGATGAGTGATATGTTCGAATTGAAAGCTATCGAGATGATTGCACAAAATTTGAAAGCGGCTGTGGATAACGGCAAGGATGCCGCTGCCCGCGAAGCCATGTCTCAGGCACAGTATATCGCCGGTATGGGATTCTCCAATGTCGGTTTGGGAATCGTGCACTCTATGGCTCATCCGTTGGGCGCTTTCTATGACACTCCTCACGGTGTGGCAAACGCTTTGCTGTTGCCTTACGTAATGGAATACAACGCTGAGTCTCCGGCTGCTCCGAAATATATCAATATAGCTAAGGCTATGGGGGTAGACACTACCGGAATGAGCGAGGCGGAAGGTGTGAAAGCGGCAATTGAAGCGGTAAAAGCTCTTTCTCTTAGCATCGGAATTCCTCAGAAACTGCACGAAATCAATGTGAAGGAAGAAGATATTCCGGCATTGGCGGTAGCGGCATTCAATGATGTTTGTACGGGTGGCAATCCTCGTCCTACTTCGGTGGCAGACATCGAAGCGTTGTATCATAAAGCCTTCTGAATCTGACTCGATTAGCACTTTATATACATCCGAAGTACGCTTGAAAGAAGTGCACTTCGGATGTTTTTTGTTTCTTTACGTGTGTTTTCTGAAAATAATGCCTATTTTTGTCCGATTCAATTGTATGAGAACACACTGATATGATGAGTGAGGACAATAGCTTAGGACTTGAATTTAAATATCTGATTGTAAATGACATGGATCGTAAGTTCGGTCTGTGGGTCAATACGGTCGGTTATCAGTCTATCCCGCCCGATTCTCCTTATCCGTTGAAAGAGCATCCTTCAGGCTATTTCTTTAATGCGGAAAAAGGACGGGTGCTCCGTGAGTATCAACTGGTTTATATCACTAAAGGGCGCGGTTTGTTTTCGTCCGATTCCACCTCAGAGAAGCAGGTCTGCAAAGGCAGGCTCATGGTTTTGTTTCCCGGACAGTGGCACACGTACCGTCCGTTGCGCCAGACGGGCTGGACGGAATATTATATAGGGTTTGAAGGGCCGGCAATAGATGCCATCGTGAATAACTCTTTCCTCTCTCCCGAGCAGCAGATATTGGAGGTGGGCATCAATGAAGAATTGGTGTCTTTGTTTGCCCGTGCCCTTGCCGTGGCCGAAGCGGACAAGATTTCGGCGCAGCAATATCTTTCCGGCATCGTGCTTCATATGATTGGCATGGTTCTCTCGGTCTCTAAGAATAAAATTTTTGAGATGAGTGACGTAGACCAGAAGATAGAACAGGCAAAGATTATAATGAACGAAAACGTATCCGGCAATGTCGATCCGGAGGAGTTGGCGATGAGGCTTAACATCAGTTATTCATGGTTTCGCCGTGTGTTCAAGGACTATACCGGTTATGCCCCAGCCAAGTATTTTCAGGAGTTGAAGCTGCGTAAGGCGAAGCAGATGTTGGTGGGTACTTCCCAATCGGTGAAAGAGATTTCTTTCTTCCTCGGCTTTCAGTCTACCGAATATTTCTTTTCTTTCTTCAAGAAGCGCACGGGGCTCACTCCGTTGGAATATCGTTCGTTTGGGCGGGAGGAATGAATATGGGCTTTATAGTTCCTGTTTGTGGATTTTCATAAAAACGACTATATTTGTAGCAAGATTAATGTGTGTTGTCAATCTTACTTTTTATATGTATGCGTAAAAGTAGTCTATTAATACTTCACTTTTTTGTTCTGATATCTCTTCTCGGTCTTGTATTTCCTCTGAGTGCTCAAGAATATAAATTCAAAACATTGGGAGTAGAGGATGGGTTATCGCAAATAACGGTCAGTGATATTTGTCAGGATGAGAAGTCGCGCATATGGATTGCTACTTTAGACGGATTGAATTGTTATGATGGCAATCGTATTAAGGTCTTCAATTATTTTCATAATGACTCTATCAGTTACGGTAATTTGTATGTTACTCAGATGATAGAAGATGGACGGGGAAGTCTTTTCTTGTTGGCATCTACCGGACTTTTTCAGTTCGACCTCGATACGGAGAAATATCATTTACTCCCGGTTTCTTCTCCTTCGGCTATTGCAAAAGGCAAGAAAGGCATGTGGATTGTTGAAGAGGGGAAGATATTCTTGTATGATAAGGTTACTAAGTCTTTGACACAAATGTATAAAGGCCTAAAGTTGCCCGATGCCGGAATGACTATGGTAGAGGGGGTGGAAGGGGCTTTATGGATTGCTTTGAAAAACGGTGGGGTGATGCGGGTTGATACTTGTGGCAGCGCTCGTTTGGATTTGCCTGAAATAAAAATAATGAAATTGCTCAGAGGAAACGACCGGAATATATGGATCGGTACTCAAGAGCGTGGAGTTTATTGCTTTTCTCCGCAAGGTGCAGTGTCCCGTCATTATGCATGCGATGATAAGGGGGCTTATAGTGTGAGGAATGATATGGCAAGGGCTTTGTGCCAGGACTTGGAAGGAAATATATGGGTTGGATATAGAAGTGGACTGAGTAAGATAGAAATAGCTTCCGGAAAGGTTTTCCATTATCAAGCAGAGCCGAATCAGATTGGGGCTCTTTCCAACTGTTCTATTACGTCTCTTTATACGGACAGGCAAGGAACTGTCTGGGTGGGTACTTATTGGGGAGGTGTGAACTTTTTTTCTCCCGAATATCAGCATTTTGCACATTTTCGCGCCTCGGATAACGGGTTGTCTTTCCCGGTAGTGGGTGCTATGGCTGAAGATAAAGCCGGGAACATGTGGATATGTACGGAAGGGGGTGGGCTGGATTTATATCAGCCGGCATTGGAGAAGTTCAGACATTTTAATGCTCATACAGGCTATCATTTCAGTACGGACTATCTGAAGGATATAGTTTTTGATGAAGCAAATAATTGTTTGTGGATTGCCGCCGACTTTACGAATAGAATAAACTGTTTTCATCTTGACAGTTATCGGAATGACATATATGATTTGGCTGTATCCGGAGAAGATAAAATCGGAGAAGCGCTCTTTGCATTGGCTGATACTCCGCATAAATTATATGTTGGCAGTACATCTGCCATTGTCTGTTTAGATAAGAAAACGTTAAGGTCGGAAGTGCTCTTCTATCAGAAAGAGTTGTTTACGCATAATTATAATACTTTGCTGCTTGATTCCAGAAACAGGCTGTGGTTTGCGACAGATGATGGATGTGTGGCTTATATTATTGACGAACAGCGGTTTGAAACGTATAAAATAAGCTTGAAGAAAAAAGTCCGGTCACAAAAGAAACTTGTAAACGCTATTTATGAAGATAGAACAGGGGATATTTGGGTTGGAACACATGGAAACGGACTTTTCTTGTTGGATGAAAAAGATAGCTTGTTTCGTTTGCATACTTCTGAAGATGTGTTGTCGGGCGAGAATATCAGGGTATTGGGTGAGACTCCTTCAGCGAATCTGTTGATTGGTACCGGTCACGGATTATCAATGTTGGAAAAGAAAGAGGGGAAGATTGTTAATTTTGATTCCAATACAGGATTTCCCTTGACTCTTATAAACAGAAAATCCTTGCATGTATCCCGTAATCAGGATATTTATATGGGGGGTGCTACCGGAATGATTTCAATCCGTGAAAACAGCCTATACTATCCTCCGAAAATATATGATTTAGAGTTTGCGCATTTATATGTCAACAACAAGGAGATAATGCCCGGTGATCCGATCGGTATTTTAAATCAATCCTTTGCATATACCGACCGGATAAGATTGAATTATTCGCAGAATGTGTTTTCTATCGGCTTCTTTACAGACAACTTTTTGCATATAGGAGGCGGGGAAGTAGAATATCGGTTAATTGGTTATAACGACGAGTGGAGTGAGAATCGTTCTGGCAATGATATTACTTATACAAATATTGCTCCCGCTGATTATGTATTTGAAATCCGATTGAAAAATTATCCGGAAGTCATCAAGTCGTTGAAGATAACGATAACACCTCCTTGTTATGCTACTTGGTGGGCGTATACTATTTATGTCTGTGTGATTTTGGCTATTCTGTTTTTTGTCATAAGAGAATATAGAATTCGGTTGTTCTTGAAAACTTCACTTGATTTCGAACTTCGCGAGAAACAATATATAGAGGAGATGAACCAGTCGAAACTACGTTTCTTTACTAATATTTCCCATGAGATCAGAACCCCTATCACACTTATCTTAGGGCAGGTTGACCTGTTGTTGAATTCAGGAAAATTGTCGACTTATGCTTATTCGAAACTCTTGAATATTCATAAGAATGCGGGTAATTTGAAATCCTTGATTACAGAATTACTCGACTTCAGAAAGCAGGAACAGGGACTTTTGAAATTGAAAATTTCTCAATTTGATTTGTACGCTTTGCTTAAGGAGCATTATGTGCTATTTAAGGAGTTGGCAGCCAATAGGAATATCTCCTTTACTCTGCATGCCGATTGTGAGCAATGTTTGGTGTGGGGCGACCGTTTTCAAATGCAGAAAGTTGTTAATAATCTGTTATCTAATGCTTTTAAATATACTCCGGATGGTGGAAGTATAGTTCTGGAGTTGGTTGACGGAAAAGATGAATGCCAATTCTCTGTTTCCGATAATGGAGCAGGTATATCTAAGGAGGATTATGTGAAGATATTCGAACGGTTCTATCAGACAGATAACATCGGACAGTATGGTGGAACGGGTATCGGACTTGCTTTGAGCCAAGGTATTGTTAAAGCTCATCAAGGAGAGATTACCGTAGAAAGCCAACTTGGAAAAGGCTCTTGCTTTAAGGTTACTCTGAAAAAAGGAGATGCGCATTTTGATTCTTCCGTTTCTCGAATTGAGCCTGAGCAGGATAAAGAATACATTTACTATTCGGAAGATAAGGAGTCGTTGATTGAAGAAGTGCAATCGGCTCAACATGAGCATGGAACGACTGGTTGTAAACTGTTGGTTGTTGATGATAATGAAGAAATCAGAAATATTCTGGTTGATATATTCTCACCGTTGTATACCGTTGAAACGGCATGTAACGGTGAAGAGGGGTATGAGAAGGTCAAAGAACTGCAACCGGACTTGGTGATTTCCGATATTATGATGCCTGGAATGCCCGGAACGGAGTTGTGTGCCAAAATCAAAAACAATATAGAAACCTGCCACATTCCGGTGGTACTCCTGACGGCTCTAAGTGCTCCCGAACGTGAACTGGAAGGGCTGCGTATCGGAGCGGATATTTATGTGGTGAAACCATTCAATATGCGGAGGTTGGTTATGCAATGCAATAACTTGATTAATACCCGCAGGATTCTGCAGAATAAGTATGCCCGTCAGTTGGATAATAAGGTAGAAAAAATAGCGACGAACGAGCTCGATCAGAAGTTTATCGAGCAGGCTATGAAAGTAGTGGAAGCCAATTTGGAGAACTCGGAATTCAATGTGGAAATATTTTCACGGGAGATGGGAGTGGGACGTACTGTCTTATTTCAAAAGATAAAGGGGATTACAGGCAGTACGCCAAATAATTTTATCATGAATCTACGTCTGAAGAAAGCGGCGTATTTTTTACTCAATGCCTCGGAGATGAACATTTCGGATATTGCTTATCGTCTTGGATTTGGAAACCCGCAATACTTCAACAAATGTTTTAAAGAACTTTTCGGTATTGCACCTACACAATACCGAAAAACTCAAAAATCCCCCTCACAGGACTCTACAGAGTGAATTTAAAGGAGCATCTGAATTTTTTGACCCGATAAAACGAACTATTTGATAGGGTGGGGTATGCCCGAATAGCATACTTTTGCACCATTGGAAAATACTGATTTGTATTTTCTTTTTATTTGGGTGTGTACGCACACATTATAAACCTTGATAATTAACCAATTTAATTTATTCTAATTATGAAAAATTTACTGAATGGAGCAAAAGTGCGGTTGTTGTCGTTCTTTTTGATTTCCTTAAGTCTCTTTTTCTTTGTCGGTCCGGCTGCTGCCCAAGGCGGATTTGCAGTGAGAGGAGTAGTCGTGGATAAAACAGGATTTCCTTTACCCGGTGCCAATGTGATGGAGAAAGGTACATCTAATGGAGCTATAACAGATTTGGATGGAAATTTCTCTTTGAATGTTTCAAAGAAAGGAGCTACTCTGACTGTATCGTTTATGGGATACACTACTAAGGAGGTAGTAGTGAAAGATAAAACGATGAATATTACTCTTGAAGAAAATTCCAAATTATTGGACGAAGTAGTGGTTGTCGGCTATGGTACGATGAAAAAACGTGATGTGACGGGAGCCATCACTTCTATCTCGAGTGAGGCTATCGAACAAAAGATGGCAACCAACGTGTTTGAAGCATTGCAGGGTACTACGGCCGGAGTACAGGTTGTGTCCGGTTCCGGACAGCCTGGTGAGTCTTCCTCTATTAAGATCCGTGGTACTTCCACATTCTCTGCCGAGGGAGTCACTCCTCTTTATATAGTAGACGGTGTGCCTTTGGAGAGTATCGACGGCATCAATACGAATGATATTACTTCGATGGAAATTTTGAAGGATGCGGCTTCGGCAGCTATCTATGGCTCCCGTTCTGCTAACGGTGTGATTATTATTACCACCAAGAGCGGTCAGGAAGGCAAGGCGCGTATTGACATCAAGTATAATCACTCATGGGGTACTTTGTCTCATAAAGTTGCACAAGCTAATCGTAAGGAACGTCTTCTGTATGATCAATATCGTAAGGAGTATTTTGAGACCTATGGCGGTGGCAATCCGAATGAAAGTGCTGATATATTGGATGATCCTTTGAATTCATTCTTCAACGTCGACAACGATTATTTGGATATGATTACAACTACCGCTCAGAAAGATCAGATTGATATCAGTGTAGGTGGTGGTACGAAAAAATTGAAATATTTCATCAATACCGGATATTACAATGAAAAAGGTATCATTCCGAATACCAGTTTCCAAAGACTGAATACCCGTATTAACTCCGATTATTCACCGACAGACTGGCTGAATATGGGTAGCCGTCTCTCTTTGACTTATTCCAAGAAACAAGGATTGAATGAAGGTACATTGTTGAGTGCGGTGCTGACCCGCCGTCCTTACTTCAATACTTACTATCCGGACGGCTCGTTAGTTGGCGTTTTTAACGGTCAGAAGAATCCTATTGCGCAGGTTAACTATACGACAGATTTTACAGATTCATATAAAGCCAATTTCTTCCAGTTCTTTGAAATCAAGTTCAACAAGTACTTGAAGTTCAGAACGAACATCAATGCCAACTTCTACCTTGATAAGCGTAAGAAACTGGAGCCGAGTCTTATTACAGACGAATGGCAGAAACAGAATAAGGGATATTCTTATAATTATTTGAATTGGAACTGGCTGAATGAAGATTTTATCACTTATGCCCGCAAAATAAAAGGTCACAACTTTAGTATAATGGCCGGTGTCAGTGCACAGCAATGGCGTTATGAAAATGAAACTTTGGTAGGAATAAATTCTTCTACAGACTTTATTTATACCATGAATGCGTTTGCCGCAAACTTGGATTTGTCAGCTACAGGTTCAACACTGAGCAATCATTCCATGGCTTCTATCTTTGCTCGTGTGACTTACGATTATAAGGGGAAATATCTGTTCACCGCTAATATGCGTCGTGACGGTTCTTCCCGTTTCGCTAAAGAGAATAAGTGGGGTAATTTCCCTTCCGTATCGGTGGGATGGCGTTTTTCAGACGAGAATTTTATGAAATTCTCCAAGAAGTTCCTTGAAGACGGTAAGATTCGTGTAAGCTACGGTATCACTGGTAATGAGTCGATCGGTAACTATGATTATATCTATTCTTATTCTCCAAACTCCATTTATGATGGTATAGGTGGTGTTATCCCTACTCGTATTGGTAAGGATAATCTGAAATGGGAGGAGACAAAACAGTTAAACCTTGGTTTGGACTTGAACTTCTGGAACAGCCGACTGACTATTACAGCCGATTACTACGATAAATATACCGATGGTTTGCTTGCCAATTATCAGTTGCCCAAAGAATCAGGTTTCTCATATATGAAAACCAATGTGGGGGAGATGAGCAACCGTGGTTTTGAAATAGCCGTAACGGGTGATATTATCCGTACTAAGGATTGGAAATGGAATGCTTCATTCAATATTTCTCGAAACATCAACCGCATCGAAAAGTTGTCTGAAGGCAAAGCCTATATGGAAGGCGATATTTGGTGGATGCAGGAAGGTGGTCGTGTAGGTGATTTCTACGGATTCAAGAGTGCCGGCATATTTGCTTATGATGAATCGAATGCCTTTACCGAAAATTGGGAACAGCTCACACCGGTATTTGAGAATGGCGTGTTCCAATATAGATATTTGTTGAATGGAAAAGAGTATACCGGTGATATTCGTCAAAAAACATTGCCGAATGGCAAACCGTTCCGCGGAGGAGATTATAATTGGATAGAGCCGGAGGCTTCTCGTGACGGAGTGATTGACGATAACGACCGTATGGTGATCGGAAATGCCATGCCCGATGTGACCGGTGGTCTCAATACTACTGTGACATGGAAGAACTTGAGCTTGTACTTAGGATTCTATTATTCATTAGGCGGACAGATTTATAATGCGGCGGAGCATAACCGCAATATGTTTAAATATACCGGAACAACTCCTTCACCGGAAGTAATTCATAATATGTGGCTGCACCCGGGTGATCAGGCAATCTACCCGCGTCCGTATAATGATGAGTACAACAATGCCCGCATGGGTAACTCTTTCTACTTGGAAGATGCTTCATTCATTCGTTTGCAGAATGTGCGCATCGCTTACGACCTTCCGGCAAATTGGGTAAAGAAGTTGATGCTGAAGAATATAAATGTCTATGCTTTTGTAAACAATGCTTTGACATGGACAAACTACTCTGGATTTGACCCTGAGTTCTCTACAAGCAATCCTTTGCAGATAGGTAAGGACTCTTACCGCTACCCGAGAAAGAGAGAATATGGTATTGGTTTTTCTGCTAACTTTTAATTGAGAATATAGTATGAATAAGATAAAATATTTTGTTGGAGCTGCATGCTTGGCTCTATCATTGAATAGCTGTTCGGATTTTCTGGATGAAGAACCGGTAAGCGAAATCCCGGCCGGTGATATGTGGCAGACTGCCCGTGACGCTAAGGCGGGAGTGAACGAAATCTATGGATTGCTTCGTTCCACTTTACGCGAGAACTATTTTTATTGGGGAGAATTTCGTTCGGACAACGTAGCTCCCGGAGCTCCGGTGATGGCAGATCAGGCGCGTGTGATTAATAACCTGATGTCTACGGATGAGAAATGTGCCAAATGGACTACCTTGTATCAGATGATAAACCAAGCAAATCTGGCTATCAAGTATATTCCCAATATCAGCATGCCGGATGTTGCCGACCGTAACGACTATGTGGGACAAGCGTATGCACTGCGTGCTTTGGCCTATTTCTATGCTATTCGTGTTTGGGGTGATGTACCTTTGTTTACCGAGCCGACAGAAAAATATTCTGAGGCTATCTACAAAGAGCGTACGGATAAGAATTATATTTTGGAGAATGTAATCCTTCCGGACCTTAAGAAGGCAGAGAATCTGGTTAACCGTAATAAGAACTTTGAGCGTAAGCGCATATCCATTTGTGGCGTTTGGGCTATAATGGCGGATGTTTATATGTGGCTTGGCCAATATAGTCTGGCAGATCAAACGATAGATAAAATGGCTGATATCAAATCTTCAAATAGTCGTTTTGTTGACTTTGAACCTTCTATTCAAACTTGGCATACCATGTTTACGGAAGAACTGAACAATAAACCGTCAGACAACACTCCGGAGAATGATGAATATTCTACCAAAGAATTTATTTTCCTGATTCATTTTGATATGGATGAAGTCGGAACGAATGGGTATAGCTATATGTATCAGTGGTTCTCGGGGTCGGGAAACCGTGCGGCTGTGTTGTCGGACCAATTTATGAATATCTTCAATGAATCGGATATGCAGGGCGATTTGCGTAAGGCCTATACGGTGAAAGAGTATCAGAATGGCTACGAATTGCGTAAGTATATGGCCGGTGATATCAGCAACTCATTGAATAAGACTTGTGAGGTCGCCTACCCGATTTATCGTTATACGGATATGCTGTTGTTGCAGGCGGAGGCTCGCGCCCGTTTGGGTAAATGGGAAGAAGCCTTGGATTTGGTAAAGAAAGTACGTGACCGTGCGGGATTGGTTACTCCTACAGCACTAAGTTTTGCTTCGGAAGATGACGTGGTTGATTATATCTTGCGTGAACGTCAGGTTGAGTTGGTAGGTGAAGGCCGTCGTTGGTTTGACCTCGTGCGTACCGGAAAATGGAAGGAAGTGATGGAGTCGATCAACGGTATGAGTCAAGACGGCAACGAACTGTTCCCAATTCACTACTCGCATATATTGGAGAACCCCAAGATTATTCAGAATACATATTATGGTAACAATTAAAAAGCTTGAAACGATGAAAAGGATAATATATAAAACGCTTTTCTTTTGTCTGAGTATGGTGGCGCTAACAGGCTGCGATTTAGACTTACAAAAGAATTATGATTATGAAGCATCGGTTGATGATCCTCATGTGTATGTAACTGCTTGGGAATATTTTCAAGATCATCAGGATATGTTTTCTGAATTGACTCAAGCGATAGAGTATACGGGCTTAAAGGAATATTATACTCAGACAGAAAATAAATATACTTTTTTGGCTTTGAATAATACAGGAATGCAGGCATACCGTGAGAGTGTGTTTCCCGGTGTGGCGTCTATCACGGATTGTGACAGAGAAACGGTGAGAGATATGCTTCTTTATCATATCGTTGATGGAGAGTATAGTTCATACGGTCAGTTGCAAGTGGAAGCGATGTTCGTATTGACAATGCTTCCCGGTGAGAAAGGATTGATGACAATGTCTGTATGGAAGAATCCGTGGCAGGCTGCTGTGGGCAAGATCTTGGTGAATGAGACTGGCAGCAATGGAAAATCGCCTCAACGCCAAGCTAAAACAAGCAATATACTGCCGACAAATGGAGTAATTCACATATTCGAGAAATATTGTTATTATCAAAAATAGTCAGTATTAAATTAAAATGAGTTTATTATGATTCGTAAATTATATACCCTTTTATTAATGGGACTTTGTTTGAATCTTGCGGCTTGTAGCGATGAAAACGAAAACATAGACCCTAATGCCACTGCACCTGTTATCAAATTTCCGATGGAACAGTTGGATGTCGATCTCAATAAAGTGGACAATTTACCCGTAGTGGCTGTAATTAAGTCGCAGGCTGGATTGCAGAGCGTGACTATGAAAATACAGACTGCGGAAGGTACGGTTGATTATAAAACCGTGACAGATTTCTTTAACCCCAATTCTTATAGCTTGTCTGAAAATTTGGAGTATAATGCAAATTATCAGTCATTTATC
>CAKUYM010000026.1 GCA_934716785.1 uncultured Bacteroides sp.
GCCCATCTGTGTGCGGAATACAAAACCTTCGATGCCGATAAAGTCACCTAAGTCGAGCAGGCGTTTGAATACAGAGTTGTACATTTCTTTGTCTTCTCCCGGACAGATATCATCGCGGGTGATGTACACCTGGATACGGCCTTTGGAGTCTTGTAATTCGATAAAAGAAGCTTTACCCATCACACGACGGCTCATGATACGTCCGGCTACAGAAACCTGACGCGGCTCTTCTCCGTCTTTGAATTCAGCTTTAATATCTGTAGAGAAAGCATTGGTTACATACTCTGCTGCAGGGTATGGATCGATACCCATTGCGCGAAGTTCATTCAGGCTGTTACGTCGAATGATTTCCTGTTCACTTAGTTCTAATATATTCATTTCGTTACGTATTAACTCAATTTTGTGGGCAAAAATACGAAACTTTTCTCATATATCCCGTAATCTGTCTCTTTTTTGTATCTTTGCACCCTCAAACTAATAGGTATGACAGTACAAAAGACACCCACGGCATTGGGTACGGAAAAGATTGGAAAGCTTTTAATGCAGTATGCCATTCCGGCGATTATAGCCATGACTGCGTCTTCTCTATATAATATGGTAGATAGTATCTTCATCGGTCACGGGGTGGGAGCTATGGCTATCTCGGGATTAGCGCTGACCTTTCCGTTGATGAACCTTGCCGCAGCTTTCGGTTCGTTGGTCGGTGTGGGGGCCGCCACATTGATTTCGGTGAAGTTGGGTCAGAAGGATTATGACACGGCACAGCGGGTTTTGGGAAATGTCTTTGTATTGAACATTATTATAGGTATTTCTTTTACGATAGGTGTCCTGCCTTTTCTCGATCCGATACTTTATTTTTTCGGAGGAAGTGATGAAACAGTGAAATATGCCCGCGAGTTTATGCAGGTCATCTTGCTGGGAAATGTAGTTACCCATCTGTATTTGGGACTGAATGCGGTGCTTCGTGCTTCGGGACATCCGCAGAAAGCGATGGTGGCGACTATAACGACGGTGGTAATCAATGTATTGCTTGCTCCTCTGTTTATCTTTGTCTTTGATTGGGGCATCCGTGGGGCGGCAATAGCTACGGTTTGTGCGCAGTTGATAGCATTGCTCTGGCAGTTTCATCTGTTCTGTCGTAAGGATGAATTGATACATCTGAAAAAGGGCATTTTCCGTTTGAAGCGGAAAATCGTGCTTGACTCATTGGCTATCGGTATGTCTCCTTTCCTGATGAATATGGCTTCTTGCTTTATTGTAATTCTGATTAACCAAGGGTTGAAGGAGTACGGTGGTGATTTGGCAATCGGTGCATTCGGCATTGTCAATCGCATCGTATTTGTTTTTGTCATGATTGTATTGGGATTGAATCAGGGGATGCAGCCTATTGCGGGATACAACTTTGGGGCGAAACTCTATCCCCGTGTGACGCAGGTTCTGAAAACAACTATCTGTTGTGCGACCGTAATAACAACGGTCGGTTTCCTTATAGGTATGTTTATCCCGGAGGTGGTATCTTCCATTTTTACTTCGGATACGGAATTGATCAGTATCGCTTCCAAAGGATTTCGTATTGTGGTATTCTTTTTCCCGATTGTAGGGTTTCAGATGGTTGTTTCCAATTTCTTCCAAAGTATCGGTATGGCAGGCAAGGCTATCTTCTTGTCACTGACCCGGCAAATGTTATTCTTGGTTCCCTGCTTGTTGATTCTGCCTCATTATTATGGACAATTAGGTGTCTGGGCCAGTATGCCCGCGGCTGATTTGGCAGCCAGCCTTATATCCGGAGCTATGCTGTGGTGGCAGTTCCGGCAGTTTAAGAAGGTGGTATTGTAATGATGGTAGCTATTTATAGCATTACCCGGCTCTCGTTATCATAAGACATTGAGAATCGGGTAATAAAAAATGTGACTGTATATGCTTTTTAATTGTTGTCTGTCAATCTGTACAATTCACTACCAGCCAAAAGGAAAGCTCCTACACCGTATACATCTGTTGCATCAAATCCGGCAACTTTAGGGGCGGCTCCGACAGGCTGTATGTATCCTAACTTACCATCGGAATGAACCGCTCCGACCAATGATTGCCATCCTTTTTCAAGAACAGGCTTGTAAGTTCGCTGGGGCAGATATCCATTGCGGATTCCCCATGCAATGCCAAAACACATAAATGCGGAACAGCTATTTTCAGGCATTTTATATGAGTCTGGATCTAATAAACTGGTACGCCAATCTCCGTCTTTGCATTGGGTCTTGCGAACTGCTTCCGCCATCTCGGTAAATAATCTGATATAGTAATCACGTGAAGGACAATTGAGCGGTAAATTGTCTATAATGAGAGGAAGCCCGGCAAATACCCAGCCGTTTCCTCTTCCCCAAAATTGTTTGCTACCGTTTTTTTCACGAAGAGGGATTCGCTTGTTGTCTCTATAAAAGAGATGGTCTTCTTTGTCATATAATGAGTCTACGCATTCCTTATATTCACTATCCATATAATTTAGGTAGATATTGTCCCCGGTTATCGCATATAAAGCTGCGTAAACCGGAGGTGCCATAAACAAGGCATCCGACCATGACCAACGTTCTGTTGTCCCTATCGGATCTGTCTTCTGTAATGTAGCTTTCGATGGATGAGAGGCTACATAGTAGGCGCGTTCCATTACGGGTTGTAACATTCGTTTATCTCCAAATTGGCGATACATCTCAATGAACGCCTGCCCTACACAAATGTCATCGGCATGATATACTCGATCCCACATATTCCACTTATGCTTTTCACCGATATTGCGGACGAAATTATAACATGACTGATTACTTGAGACTTTTCCCCATTCCGTCATTCCGCGGTATAAAGCTCCGTTGGTCCAGTCCAGCGGGTTATGTCTCACTTCACTTTGGTGGGTTATTTGCCATTCGGATACCGCATTGCAAACTTTAATAATATCTTCTTTTTCCATCTTTGATGAAAAAAGCTGTTGGGCATTAAGATTGTAACTTATTAATATTAAAAATAAAGGAATGATTTTTTTCATATATAATCAATTCTATTGGTTTTTATTGTTTAATGGCCTTGTCCAGTTTTACACGAGGATTACCGGACCAAATTTTTTTTCCTGTCCACTCCATATATGGTGCACTCCAGAATTCATCGGTTACTGGAAGCCCTAATGCAGTGAATACAGTGGTGCATAGATATAAGCTGCCTGTAGAAATGTATCTTTCAGCAATTTGCGGTTGATGTCCCGCAAATCCTAATGTCAGCCATCCGTGCTTGTCGAAATTTCCTTTTATAGCCATGTGCCTTTTTATGACGGCAGTTAGTCCGCATCGTACTTGAGTTTTAGTAATTGTGACTGGTAGCAGATTATTTAAAGCTGCAGCTGAGAGTACATGGAAGGTACCAAAACGATATGCTATAGAACGGCCGATTACGGGATATGCTCCATCCGGAGAAATCATCCTCTCTTGTTGTTCAGCATATCTGGAGAAACGCAACCGCTCTTTTTGATAGAAATCAACCTCGCCTTTATCATGCTTTTGCATGATGGTCAAGACATCCCAAAGCATGGGATGAATAACGAAACTGTTATAGTAGTCCATGTGCAAATTTACTCCGTCACCATACCAGCTATCGCCTTTGTACCATTCTTTGAATCGCATGATGGCGTATTCTATGGGATACATATTGCATTCGCCCGTCAAATCCAAAAGAGTCGCTTCGACCATGGCAGAGAAGAGTAACCAGTTGCTTTCTACCGGCTTGATTTTACTAATCTGATGTAAGGCGTTCAAGATATTCTGTTGGGTGTCTGCCGAAAGCTTATCCCATATCTGTTTGTGAGAGCGCATCAATCCTTGACAGAAAAATGCAGTATCCACCAATGGTTGGCGGGTGACTGTAAAATTCAAATAATCGGGAGAGTGTGGGCTGAATCCGTGATTGATAGACTCAATCATCAGGTGGATATATTTCTCACGCACTTGTCCTTCTTGTGTGGTATCCGGACCAAGTTCCAGCCAAGGAGCTATTCCTAAAAATAAACGGCCTAAAGCCTCCAAGTGCGTTGTGCGTGCATTGGATGGATTAGGCATGCCGGAGATGGTTTCTACAGGCATATTCTTTTTTAGTTCTCCCTTACTCATACTGTTTAATAAAGGATCTGCAATTTGAGATAATACGTTGATCCAATATGCCCTGTCTTCCAGTCCTGAAGTCGTTTGTGAATGAACGGTAAAACTAAATGCCAGAAAGACAATCGTCAAAATACTATATCTCATAATTTTATCTTATGGTTTAATAAACTTGTCTATTGGAAACTCTATGCCGTCAAATGCCTTTATACTTGTCCACGGCTCAACTGGATTGTGCCAAAAGGGATCGTCGGCTGGTAGTCCTAAAGGCAGGAAACCTAATGAACACAAGTAAACACAAGGAGTAGATAAATATACATCCCCTAATTCCGGTTGTTCGCCACATACTCCAATTGTAAGCCATCCGTTTTTGTCGAAAGTACCCGGTTGCTCAAATATGCGTTTAAGCATAGCTGTCATAGCACCACGTACTTGACCGGGACTTAATGATTCAGGCAGTCTTTGGAATAGCGCGCATGCTCCCAACACTTGGAATGCGGCAGAACGATAACTGACAGAGCGCCCTAATACCGGATAACTGCCATCGGGAGCTATCATGCGTTCCTGAATTTCGGCATAACGGACAAATCGTATCCATTCTTCATCCAAAAATGTCTGAAAAGACGGCTCATATTTTACTGCTATTTTCAGAACTTGTAGTAGTAAAGGATGGATGACATAGCTGTTGTAATAATCCAAATGAAAATTTGGCCCGTCTCCATAAATTCCATCTCCTTTATACCATTCTCTATGAGAGCTCAATGCTTTCTCTACTACCTGATAGTTCCACTCTCCAGAGAACTCTTTCAATCCGCACTCTACCATGGCAGAAAATAACAACCAATTGTTATTCCCCGGTTTCATGCTACGGGTAGATTTCCATTGTTCAATGAGTCTTTTTTGAGTGGTATCATCCAAATTTTCCCATAACTGTGTGGGAGCTTGTAATAATCCCTGTATCAAGAATGCACTATTTACCAATATCTGTCGGGTAGCTGTACTATTGAAATAATCATTGGACTTCGGGTTAACGGAGTTTGCCAAAGCTTTACATGTCATTTTTATGTATTTCCCACGTAGCTTGCCTTCTTGTGTATTATCCGGTCCGAGTTCCAACCAAGGAGCTATTCCGGCAATGGTTCTGCCTACGGCCTCCATGTGAGTAATAAACTCTCGGCTGCTTGCCAAAGCAGAGGAGGAGCGTCCGACTGGGATTCTTTTTCTCAGTTGATCCTTGCTAAGATTGCTTATCACCGGGTCTGCTATTTTTATAATTGTCTGAACCCAATATTGCCTGTCATTACTAACTGTAAAGTTGGTTTCAATATTGGGTTTCTGCCGGGCTTGCAATAGCCCGACAGAAAGGAAGAGTAGCGGATAAATTATCAATTTTTTATTCATATTTTTCTATTCGGAAATAATGATGCCTTCTGTAACGCCACTGTCGTTGTAGCTGTCAACGCGGTAATAATACTTCACCCCTTTGGTCAGGATGTGGAGTAATAAATCTGTCTTTTCTTTATCTTTGACCTGAATGCATTGATTAAGAAAATCTGGCTGATAACCAAATCGTACAAGATAACCATCGGCATCAGATACTTTGTTCCAGGAAAGTGATGCATATCTTTCGTCTTCAGTATCTCTTTTTACGGTTAGTCCTTTAACTGTTCCCGGTTTATCTGAATAACCGAAACCAAATACACGTAGATCCAATAAGGCAAACTTCCCTTCTTTAGGGCTATGAATATTTTCTATTTTTACAAAAGAAGTTTCTCTCGGCTTCGGAAATTCGACATATTCATGTGGAATAGCAACAGTGTTATTTGATTTGTCTACAATAAGTTCCCAATCTTTTCCGTTATCGGATACATACAGTTTGTAAGCATGGTAATCCGTTTCTTTGGAAGCGATGGGGTTTATATCTTGTTCTGCAAAGTTTATCTGGATAGAATTCATTCGTACCTTTTTGCCTAAATCTACAATGAAATATTCACCCGCTTTGCCACTTGTTGCCGACCACCATGTGCGAACATCTTCATCTACAGCTTTTTCCGGTTCATAGCCGGTCAATGAGGAAGAAGCTATACTTTTTTTATGATACGATTGAAGCATCCAACCAAAAGCGGAAATATCCTGCGGCTCGAATTTCTTTTGGAGCAACGCCATGGGATAATCACCTAATACGGTATGTGTTCTCATTCTTCCTTTATCATCAAAAGATACGGGGAATAAACCGATTCTCCTTTCAAACTCATCATGATTACCTATCCACATCGTGGTGACTTGCCACCAGTTTTCAAATTTGTCTTTAAAGACACAACTATGTCCGGCTCCTCCGATAAAACCGCCGACTTTTAAAGATACAGGATTATAAGGTTGCTCAATAAAGCCTCCGTTTACACTGTCGCTTTCCAGAACGACATCGCAATACCAGTTGCAGATAGTGCCCGGTGTGGCATATTGCAAGTAATACTTGTTATTGTTTTTAACAATCCATGCTCCTTCAGGACATGGAACTTTGGCGAACTTTCCTTTCCATGCAGAAGCATCAATTTCATCGTATATTTCTCTACGTCCAAAATTGTAGCCGGATTTACATTGGTTGACATCAGTTACGTATTCCCGAAGTACTTTCTGTGTTCCTTCTATCTCTTTGAATGTAACAGGATCTACCTCGAAGAAAGTTGTGGATTGAGTTCCTCCTAAGCCATAATAGAAAAAGAAACGGCCATTGTCTATAAACAGACAAGGATCCGCCATCCGTCTTACTTCACCGCATTTTTCCCATTTCCCATATTCCGGATTTGATGAACGAATGACATCTACCGTTTTCTTTGTACGGTCTCTAGTGAAATTAATGAAGTATATGTAATTATCATCAGCTGCTACGGCAGGTGCAACATAATGGTCGACATCCAAAGCGGATTTCTGTACTTCCGGATTGAAATACACATCTTTCCATGTTATCAAATCGTCAGATACTCGATAGCCGCCAATATCCATTGTGGTAAATAGGTAGTATTTGTCTTTGAATAATACAATGACAGGATCGGCTGCAGAACGAGCCCGCTTTTCTCTTACTTGAAAGTTTCCCCAACCGTAGTCCAGATTCATTGGATTACAGAATGTTACTTGTTTCTCAATATGGTTGTCCGCTGAACAGGAAAACAACGTTAGTAAAGTGAATAAAATAGATAATATATTTTTCATAAACAGTGCTAAGATTGATAAATACTCGGTTTTGTTATACCATGGGAATCTTTTCAGTTATTTCTTGATCTTTTTCATTAAAGCACAGTGCAAGCGTTCTTTTATTGCAGCATAAGTAGGATCGGTACTTTTGTCAGACATTTCACCCGGGTCATTTAAAATGTCCATCAGACTCTCTTTTTTGTTGCCACGTGTGAAAATTGTATATTTATAACGTCCATCATTAATTTGATAACCGGTACTTGATTCTACAATAATAAAATCACGGTCAATTTTATTGGCTTTTCCTGTCAGAATCGGTTTTAGCGATTTGCCTGACAGGTTTTTCGGAATGGAAATTCCTGCTAAGTCGCAGATTGTGGGCACTAAGTCTATGCCGCAAGTCAGATTCTTTGCGTCTACCACATTTTCCCTTATTTGTGGGCCGGAAATAATAAGTGGAGTACGGGTAGCTTCTTCCAATAATTGACTTTTGAATACAAGACCATGTGACTGATCCATTTCTCCGTGGTCTGAAGTAAATACAATTATTGTATTATCCGTTAAGCCAGATTTTTCCAATGCGGAAAGAACACGTCCGATTTGTAATTCTACATCTTCTACGAGGCGACAATACATCCAACGGTAGAAAGCCCATTGCTCTTCTGTCCAATTTCGGGAACCTGAACCGATTTCTTTTATTTCGGCATATGCTCCGTTGGGCTCCACATTCTTTGGGACGGGAGGAATTTGCAAACGATACTCTTCGTCACTTAATGTTTTACGCAGTTCTATGTATTTTTGTGTAGTCGCTATCTGATGAGGACGCAACTTGTCCGGAAATCTCGGATCATAACCGGCACCATAACAAATATCGTGCGGATTCATGAATGACAGATACAGAAAAAACGGCTTGTCAGATTTGGAATTATAATTCTTAAAAAACTTTTCGGCAAAGTTTGCCGGTCCTTCGTTGTAGTCTGTTCCATCTTGTGTAAATCCGTAGTCCTCGATATTTGTTCTTCCGCAGTAGAATCCGGCATATCCGGAATAAAGTGTTTTATATCCGGCATTACGGAAAACATTTCCTATAGAGCTCTTTCGAGCAGCAGGTAATACAACCATCGTATCCGGTCGAGTGGAGTTATTCGTATATCCTATTTCACTGGCAAAACGTCCGGTAATCATAGCGAAACGTGACGGCATGGAAACCGGATTAGCGCAGTAATTGCGTTCAAAGCGAACTCCATTATTGGCCAATTGATCCAAAGAAGGGGTGCTTACATAACGATTACCAGCGCAACTTAACATGTCATACCTCTGTTGGTCAGTCATTATGAAAAGAATATTGGGCTTTTTGTCTTCTTTTGCTTGTGCATAAGAAGATAAAAGCAATACACTGGCCTCACATAGTAATATACCTGCTGCTTTTATCATGAGTATTTTATTAGTTACTTCTATTTTTTTAGAGCTTTATCTACATTCAGATCAATGCCTGCCCAGCCCTTTTTACAAGTCCAATCTGCTGCAGGGGAAGCCCAAAACTCATCAGATTCCGGTAAACCAAGAGCTATAAATACAGCAGTACACAGATACAAACTTCCGGTTGATATATATGTCTCACCGATGTGGGGTTGATAACCGGCAAAACCTACTCGCAACCAACCTTCCGGATTAAATGTGCCGGGAGCCTTAATTTGGCGATTTATTACAGCGGACAGAGCAGATCTTACTTGGGCAGGTTTTACTCTCTCAGGAAGCAACTTCCTATAGGCAACATCAGACAATGCATGGAATGCGCCAAATCGATAAGCTAATGATCGGCCTACTATCGGAAATGTACCTTCGGGTGATATCAATCTTTCTTGTTGTTCGGCATAGCGTGCATACCGTTCAAGTTCGATATCATAGGGAATGGAGCTTTCCAGTCCGTTTTTCTTCATTATAGCTAAAACTTCAACCATCATAGGATGTATAACGAAGCTGTTATAATAATCTAAATGAAAATCGGCGCCGTCACCGTACCATCCGTCACCTTTATACCATTGTGCGAAACGGTCGCAGGCATATTTAACACGTTCATACTCCCATTCACCGGTAAATTCTTTTAGGGCAGCCTCTACCATTGCAGCGAAAAACAGCCAGTTGGTTTCAGATGGTTTTATCACTCTCGATGATTTCAGTTCTTTGATTACTCGTTCTTGAGTAGTTTTATCGAGCTTGTCCCATAATTGTGTGCGGGCTCTTAGTAAACCGTGAGCCAGAAATGCTGCATCGACCAAAGGTTGGCGTCCGTTGTTGAAATTCAGATAATCGGGAGATTGAGGATTTACTCCATTTGAAATGGATCTCAATGCCAAATCAATATATTCGGCCCGTAATTTTCCTTCTATAGTATTATTGTCCGGTCCCAATTCCAACCAAGCTGAAATTCCGGTAATTAGTCTTCCTAAAGCTTCCAGATGCGTTACTTCTCTTCTTTTTTGCATATCGGCAGCAATAGATTCGACAGGCATATTCTTCCGAAGTTCTCCTTTTGCCATATTGGTTAGTAATGGATAGGCGATGCGATGAAGCGAACTTAACCAGAGTGATCGATCCTGATTTTCAGAGAAAGCTGTAATTGTTTCAACCACCGGATGATTTTCCAATAAATTTTTATATCTGATCAATGCTTCTACAAAATAGTAGTCAGCATATGTCAAAGGGGCATCTATCTCATATTGCTTAGCCATGAAACCGGTGCAATGTTTGAGGATGTAATGGTTATTATCCCCTACTTTTTTTGCACGATATGCAGGAGAGGCCAACGATTTAATCTGTTGTTCGCCTATAGCGAGGAATTGTTTGCCCAGCTCTCCTTTTACATAAGTACTCAGTTCTACATAGGCTGATGCCATGATTGCACCGGCAGAGGCGTCACGGTCTGCTTTGGGTATATTGGGAGCATCAAAGTCCCAATAAGGAATCTTGTCCTTAGGCAGACGGGGGTGGTTCATAATGAACTTACCTATTTTAATAGCATGATCCAGATATTCCTTTTTACCGGTTTGACGATACATCATAGTAAAACCATACAGTCCCCATGCTTGTCCGCGCGACCAAGAAGATTGGTCGTTTACTCCTTGGTGAGTAACTTGATTCAGCACTTTTCCGGTAATTGTGTCATAGCTTACCACATGGTATGAACTACCATCAGGGCGGAAATGATTAATCATAGTCCGGTCTGCATGTGATTTAGCCATATTATAATATGTATTGTCTCCGGTTAAAGAAGAAGCGACAGTAAATAGTTCCAGGTTCATCATATTGTCGATGATAACAGAAAACTGCCATTTTTTGCTGTTCCATGAACGGGTGCATCCCGTTATCGGATGAAAACGGGTAGACAATGACTTTGCGGCAGTTTCTATGACTTCTCTGTACGCTTCATTGTGTGTCAAACGATAACCATTTCCAAAGCTACAATTGATAATGAAACCTACGTCATGGTTACTGGTTGTATATTTCTGTTTTTCCACGCGTGAAGTCATCTCTTCCGCGGCTGCTCTTACTTGTGGATTGTTACTGTATTCATAACAATACCAAAGTGTGCCCGGATAAAAGCCACTTGTCCACCAAGATGATTCGCAAGTGATCATTTTGCCGTCTTTTGCTGTTCTTGGAAGTATGCCTTTCTGTTCTTTCATCTCATTGAACATTGACATTGACTGCTTGACAGAAAAATCAAGAGCATCATCAATGACTTTTTTCATGCCTTTATTCACTGCTCCTGCTGAAACGGAGAATCCGGTCAGCAAAAGCAGGCTTATAATTAACATTTTCTTTCTATTCTTCATTGTATTCATTTTGAAGGATTTGCATTTGTCCTTTTTGAGGCCTATCTATTTTATTTATCAAAATACTCAATTAAATTATAGACATTGTAATTTACTTCCTGCATAAACTTAGCCAAGTAGGGATACATCTCATAATAATTGTCATATACCCCTTTATTAGCGGGTTTACTGCTATTGTCGGTGCCATCGTCATCCTGATATTTGAACCAGTGCCATCCTACACAGTTCTTTGCTTCAAGCAATCCTAATGTAAAATGCTGATAAGCGTATGCACGGTCGTTTTGGGTCGGAACCGTGAAGCCTGCCCCTGACTGATTGTTCAAGTCGGAATCTTCTCCTTTTGTATAAAATTCGGTTACTAAAAACGGAACATTAGCCCATTCTCCCCAATTTTTAACATAAGAATCTAACTCCGGGTTCCAACGACCATAATAGTTGATGGAGATGATGTCGCAGTATTTGCCGGCGGCAACGACCACATCTTTCATATATTTGGGAGTACCGTGCAAGCGGGTGCCCAAATACATCATTCCAGGGTCTACTTCTTTGATAGCCTCCTTTACGCCTTTGTAGTAAATCTCAGCTAATCGGCCTGCAAACTCACAGTTTAAATTGTCTGTTACAGTCGTGGCCTTTTTTTCATCCATAAAATTCTTTGCTGCTACATAGGCTATATTTGTCTTGTCTGTAAGTGCAAGGAAACGGTCTAATATTTTAGAATTCTGTGATGAGAAGTTTATCTCATTGTCAGAGAAAAATCCAAGAACATTGGCGTCATTGAGATAAGGAGCCAAAGCAGTTCTTACATATTTCTTGCAGAAATCAGCCCAGTCATCATATAAAACCAGTCCCAATTCATTGTCAGAGGTGTTTCCCGGATAACTATGACCGTTTTGTGTTCTAAATTGCCCTAAGAATCCGAATGATGGAGACAGGGTCAATGGAGAACTGGGAGCAGTGGAGTTGTGTGTCTGGATTTTCTCATAAGTGTTGGTACAGAATGCTCCTGTGCCATGAAAACCAATGCTGGCCAATTCCGCTTGTGATGTCGCTATCCATTTGGCATCGCTGCCAAAACGTTTGTTCCACGCTTCCTTATTACGTGCTGAAGAACCGTATCGCATAGAGGTAACGCTTCTTTCATAATGTGGATACCCCTCCGGATCTATGATCCACCATCGCCCGTTTACTTTTTTTACATAAAAACGTCCTGTGGCCTGTTGCTTGGCACCTGAGATGAGGCTACCATACTTATTGGTGATAGCCTTGTAATCGCTTTCGGATTTGATAACCGGTTTGTATTCTCCCATATAGGCAATTATACGGGTATTGCTTTCCGTCCATTTGGTTATCGGTGGGTATCCACTGGAATACTTGACTTTTATCGGACGATATGGCTTTCCTAATAGTGAAGGACTATACGGTTGCATTTCACCGGGAGTAGGTAAGCCGTCGATGATTTCATCATTGCCCGTATCATCGTTAATAACAACGTCCGGTGGCATAAAATTAGGATCTTTCACTACATAATCCGTACATGAAGCGAGCATGAATTGACATGCCAATAATGTTTTTATATAAAATGAATTAACTTTCATAGCTGTTTTCTTTAAAATTTAAAGGATTTTATTTGGAAATTTTTCGGATGCAACGTACATAGCGAGCAGGAGATGCCGAATACTTGACACCTGTCAAGCCGGGATTCCACTGTCCGAAACGCACATAATATACCTTTGTTGCATCCTCAGCTTCTGTGCTGGTGAAGTAGCTGTCACCTGCAGTGGTCTCTGCTTTTGCATTCATAACATCACCACCATTATCTGTGAGAATCTTATCCCAAGCCGCACGGGCATCCTTTTCTTCCTGCTTGATGGCATTCGGTTTAGAACCCGGAGTCTGAGACGCTCCGCCGTTATATGCATTGAAGACTTCCTCCATTTCACGCCTTGCTGGTATATACCAGCCGTCTTTACAATATTCCAATATCGGAATATTGGCAGCGATACTACTTTCTTTCATTTTTTTGTATTCCCTTCTCCGTCTTCTTGGTCTGTCAGTCCTAATGCTTGATTAAAGCCTTCGTTGGCCCAATTAATAGGAGTAGCGCTACGTTTTAAAGATAAAATCTTAGCATTATTGCCATCTACCCAAAAAACAATGCCGCCTTCAGCCAATTCCTTATCTCCATCCATCTTTACATAATCGCCTATTTTGAATGCGGGAACTGCAGTTTCTTCTTTTTTCTGTATTACAGTCACTGTCACTTCTGTCTGAGCATCACCGCTACCTGCAGTTACCGTTATTGTACCTGTGCGGGCTTCGTTGCCATCATTCTTAGACAGTGTTGTAATCTTAATCTTGTCTCCGTTTTGCACGGCAGAAAGCCATGTGCTGCTATTACCTTCAACGACAAATGCAAATGATGCCTTATTTGTCGTAACTGTAACTTCTGCAGTAGCTCCTTCTTCACACGCCAGTTCTATCTGCATGGGTGAAACCGTTAAGGTTGCAGGTTCTTCGGGGAACTTATAGTCACCGATTACTTTCATCGCACGTACATAGCGGCTTGTACCTGTTTTGGCACCGAAATCCATTGCATATTTACCGAAACGCACATAACGGGCTTTCTGTCCATCTTCATTTTCAGTACTTGACCAATAACTTTCTCCGTTACCACTTTCTGCGGCTGCATTTATTACTGTTCCTCCAAGGTCAGTTAAATTTTTGTCGAATGCAGCACGGGAAGCTTTTTCTGAATCGCTGATTTGATTAGGTGTAGCATTAGTAAATCCATTATCGCGTGCTATGCCGTTATAGACATCGAATAAAACTCCTAATTCTTCCGATGCAGGCAAATACCATCCTTCTCCTAAATTTGTACATAGAGCGGCAGCGTCATTAACATCGGCATCTGTGTACATAGCAGTATTTTCTATACCGTTAACGGTGGAAAAAGCATTGTGCAATTTAATGTTTGCTTCAAACTTATTGCCACCCCAGCGCTCTAACGAAATAGCTTTTCCTATTTCTTGGTTATCCGGATCAACCCAGAATATCATACCAAGACCATCTTCAGTCAGTTGTCCTACTTTTAGAATATTCATTTCCGATTCATCTTTGGCCAACTGAGACACGGTTACTTCAGCGGAGAATTCTCCCGCGTTTAACTTAACGATAGCCGAGCGTGTTTCACCGGTTTCGTTGGTAGTGAGAGCCGTATAGATAATGCGTTGTTTATTGGCGTCTACCGAGAGCCAATCTGCATTGTAATCAGCTGTTACTTCATTGGCAGTGGTAGATATTACCACCGTTTTTGAGTAACCTTCATTTTTATAGAGTTGAATTTCTGTTTCACTATTATTAAATTCCGGCATGATTCTTACTTCACCATACTCTTTGCAAGAGGCCAATATCATACTCAGAATCAATGAAATCAATGTAAGTTTTTTCATACTGTCTATGATTCTTTTACAGATTTATAAATTAAAATCAGTCTCGTTTTATTTCCACGGATCACTTTGTGGGAAAACATCTTCTCCCATTAAGTCAATCTGTGTTTGTGGAATAGGCCATATTTCGTGTTTGCCTATTTCGAAATTCTGGCGGCATTCGGCATAATCCTTGTCCAAATACGGATCTTCCAACTTGAGATCGCCTCCATGTTGACGAACACGTTCGCCCAAAATACCCAAGCGTTTCAGTAAAGACCAGCGTACTCCTTCAAAGTTCAGCTCGCGGGCATATTCATCCAAGAGCATATCAAGGGTTAATGGGCCGTTTTCATGAGCGTTACCGGCTCTTTCCCATGTCTTGTTGTAGTACTCTATAGCTTTCGGGCTATCGCCTCCATCACGGTGGAAGTAGGCTTCGCTGCACATTAGGTAAGTTTCTGCCAAACGATAAACAATCAAGTCCTTGAAACTGGTGGTACGGTCAGGCTGTGTTGCATTGGTCCATTGGTCAAAGTGTTTCTTTGACATCGGGTGCAGTCTTTCCATGTAGCCGGCAGCTTTACCGTATAAATCTTTTGGTATTTCCTGTCCATAATTTGCTTTATTCGGATCGTTGTAATAGAAAGAATGAATGAACATATCCTTGTAGCGGTTGTCCTTTTCTTTATCATATAAACTGAGTAGATAAGTGTTGGGATAAACGCGTCCCCATCCATAACCTCCTTGTGCAGCTTCAAATGTACAATCTGTATTAGATTGGTAACGGGTGGTTGTAATAATTGCCACACGATGTCCCATTAACGGTGTACCGCTTCCGCCTCCACCTAAATTTTCAGAGAATTGATAAGACCATAGAACTTCAGAGGAACGCATATCCGCACTGTTGAATACATCTCCTGTCTTGGCTGCCATAGTGTATGTACCATCTTTGAAAATGTCTTCACATTCTTCGATTGCTTTGTCATAGTCTTTTTCCCACATGGCAACTTGTGCTCTGACATGCTTGGCGGTTGCTTTGGTAACACGCCCATAATCATTATTAGGAATTTTCCAATCGAGTGCATTGATAGCGTCATCCAAATCGGTTTTGATTTGCTCAAATATCTTTTCAGTGGAAACCGGATGGAAGTCGCGTTCCAAATTATCAACTGTGGTCGGTATTGTATTCAGATAAAGTCTCTCAAAACGTTTCCACAGTTCAAAGTATGCACGTCCACGGAAGAATTTAGCTTCTCCCCATGCACGAGTAGTTACAGGATCGTCAAACCCTAATTGTTCCGCTCCGGTAATAATTTCATTAGCCTTACCGATAATAAAATAATAGTGTTGCCAAAATGATTCGACATCGCTATTGTTAGGCATGAAGTTCTGGAGTCTGGCAATTGCGGTGCTTGTTCCTGCCCGGAAAGCCATGATATCAGTGCAGTAGTCGCACATTGTTACTATATAGAGGTTACTGCCACCACCTCCATCTCCTTTGGCCAGTTCTCTGTCCAAGTTATACAATCCGATTGCTGCACGATATAATCCGTCGGGGGAAGTAGTCAGATAATCGGTCGTGATATCTGTTTTTGATTTGGGGTTCAGAAAATCTTCACAAGAAGACAACATCGTCATGGAAGCGATTGCCAGAGCTGTTATATATAATTTGTTTTTCATATTCTGCAGAATTTTATTAGAATGAAACATTAATTCCAAATACATACTGTCTTGATTCAGGATATGCACCCGGTGTCAGTTCCGGACTGTAAGACAAGAAGTCTGTAAATGTCAGAAGGTTGGTTGCTGTAGCATAAACTCTTAGCTTTTGAAGTTGAAGTTTCTTTATCCAAGCTTTCGGGAAAGTATATCCCAACTGTAAAGTACGTAAGCGGATGTAAGAAGCATCTTGAATGGCTAAGCTACTTTGGTAAGTCGCATTCGTGTTATGGCTGGGTCGTGGAAATTCGTTGGAGGGGTTGAATGGAGTCCAGTAATTGACTTTCACGCCATTCAGCTTACCTTGAAGAGAACCACCGCTGGTAGCCTCTGACAAATATCCGTTTCTGATCTTGCGACCGGATACGCCATACCAATCCATGTATAAATCAATACCTTTCCATTTGACGGTTGTATTTAGAGAAAGTGTGAAATCCGGATCTCTGGAAATAGGAGTACGGTCATTGGCATCTATTTTACCATCCCCATTTATATCTTTTATCTTTACGGAGCCCGGAGCAACGTTATCCTGCCGCGTCAATGCTTTATCGGCTATGCCGTCACCGTCAGTGTCGATTGTTGGCTTCAATGTATATTCTAATTTACCATACGCATTGCGCTTGATATCAAAATCCTCATATTGATAGATACCGTCCGGCAGATAGTCATAATAAACATTTATAGGTTTGCCGACAAACCAACTGTTACCCGGTTGGCTCAGCGGTTTTCCGTTTTCATCAACCTGATTGTCGATCTTCACGATTTCATTGGCATATTGGCTGAAGTTGGCTCCTAAGCTCCATGTGAAATTCTTTGTACGGAAAACATCGCCATTGATATTGATGTCAATACCATGCGATTTGGTTTCTCCCAAATTGTCAAGCATCCGCTCGTAGCCTAATACAGAGTTTATTTCACGTTTCACGATAAGGTCTGTTGTTCTGGTATTATAATACTCGATAGTACCGGACAACCGATTGTTGAAGAAACCAAAGTCAAGACCTATATTGGCAGTACGTGATTGTTCCCATTTTAAATTAGGATTAGAAAGTTCCTTACCCGGCAGATATCCCATATATGAGTTGTCACCGAATTCATAACGTTGCTGATCTGTCAATCCAAGGGTTGTATAGTTGCCAATACCATTCTGATTACCTACGATACCGTAACTCAGGCGAAGTTTCAAATTATCGATCCATGATACGTTACGCAGGAAGCTTTCCTCATTGGCACGCCATGCCAATGCAATAGAAGGGAATGTACCCCATTTGTTATTCTTACCGAAGCGGCTTGAACCGTCTCGTCTGACTGCCACATTCATAATGTATCTATCCATAAAGGTATAAGATGCACGTCCCATGAAAGATACCAGATTGTTTTCAGAGAATCCTCGTGTAGGCGTACCGGAGAACTGTCCGTTGGCGATAAAGTTCCAGTCCATGTCCACCGGCAGATCACTGGTCGCATATCCAAGTGATTTGGATTGAGAATGGTCTACGGACTGTACTGCGGTAAGTGTCAACTTATGTTGTTGCTGCTTGATAGGAACTTCATAAGTGAAGATGTTTTCTATCAGATAGTTTCTCTGTTCGTTATTTGTCAGTTTGGCAGTTGCACCGCCTCCCGGATAGTTGACACCTTTAACTTCTCCATCTTCCTGCTGTCTGTTGTAGAAAGAAGTGTTCAGACGGTAATTAAATCCTTTGAAAGGTTTCAGTTCCAAGAAGATATTGATGCGATAACTGTTATTTGTTATTTCGCGTGCATAGTTCTGTGCTCTGTAAAGCGGGTTAACATCATTGGCTGTATTGATATATTTGGTATAGCTACCATCTTCATTATATACTTTAGCCAACGGAGTGCGAGTGATGAACTCGGTAAAGTTGCCATCTTCACGTTCGCTTTTAGATAATGAATAAGAAGTGTTCACTCCTAAACTGGCCCATTTGTTCATCTTATAGTCCACGTTCAGACGGAAGGCTGCTTTCTTGTAGCCCGAACCGGTAGTTACCATACCATCCTGATCGAAGTAGTTGAGACCTGCAGAAACACGGAGTTTCTCTGTTCCTCCACGTACTGTCAAGTCATGGTTCTGATAAAGTGCATTTTTCAGCATCAGATCTTCCCAGTTAACAAACTGTCCGTTTGCCCATACTTCACTCATTATCTCGTCACTTAAAGTCTCGGCAACGGATATTTCACGAGCGTCAATGATACCCTTATCATTAGCCATAGCTTCACGTCTCAACATCATGTACTCTTGTGGAGAGTAGAAATCGAAGTTGCGCCACAATGATTGAATACCTACATAACCATTATAGCTTACTTCCATTTTACCTTGCATACCGCGTTTGGTCGTAACAAGTATTACACCGTCACTGGCACGTGCACCATAAATAGCCTGAGATGCTGCATCCTTCAAAATCTCGATGGATTCGATACTTTCTGCACTTAAGGTGCTGAATTCTTCACTACTTGAAACAGACCCGTCAATGACATACAGCGGAGTATTTTGTGCACTGATAGAACGATTACCACGGATGGTGATGGAAGGAGCAGATCCGGGTCTACCAGATGAACTTGTAACATTGACTCCCGCTACTCGTCCACGGAGCATGTCTCCCACATTTCCTGCCGGGAAACTTTTCATCTCATCGGTTTTGACGGAAGCAACGGAAGTCGCGATGTCGCTTTTCTTTTGATAACCGTAACCTACTACCACAATTTCATCCAATTGTTTCGAGTCTTCGGACATGGTTACATTTATGACTTTTCTATCTCCTACTTTGTGCTCTTGATCTGCATAACCTATATAGGAGAATATAAGTGTTGCATTAGAAGACACTTCTATAGAATATTTTCCGTCCATATCGGTAATAACCCCAGTTGTACCTCCTTTCACATGGACGTTGACTCCAATCAATGGTCCTTGTGCGTCGGACACAACACCAGTCACTCGTACGTTTTGTGCATGTATGCCGGTCATAATCATTAGAAATACAGCCAGCAAGATTAGTTTTAATTGATTGTTTTTCATCTATACATAAGATTTAATTATTGAATAACTGAACAAAATTCCTCAAAAAAAGAAATATGGAATAAGAAGATTGTACGAAAAAAGAATAAAATCATACGAATGTTTCTATTATTGATCACCAAATAGACAATATTGGTTTATTGTTGGACTCTTTTGTATCCAAACTGCAGTTCCTACCATTGTCCGAATCATCACCTAATTGTCTGGTTTCTCTTATCAAAACAAAAGTAATCTCTTTTCGTTTGCTTTTACGCACCAATTCCGTAACATCGAGTTGGTGGTATGAAGCATTTTTGTCGACTACGATCTCTCCTGCGACATGTGCCGTATTCCCTACTTGGGTTATACGCACCTGTTCTCTATCCAGATTGGGAGCATTATTCCAATTTAAGGATGTTTCATCCCAATCGCAAATGTCTAAGGTATAGACATGGAAACGATATGAACTTTTATCCGATGAATTGCCATGGATTTGGAACAGTGCTGCGTTTATATTATCTACTTTGGACAAATCGAATTTGATATAGCTGATTTGATTGCGATCTACCTGTGAAGCATTCATCTCTACATTCATTTTTGCGGCTTTGCCAAAATTCTTTTTACTATTGCTACCGCTTTTGATAGTCGCATCTGCTATCGGAGTTAATGTTTCCGCTGTACTTTGACCGATTGGAATGGTAAGAAGCATTACGCTTTGAGCCGGCAAATCAAATGATAGCAATCCGTCTTCTGCGATGTTTTTGGACCATACTACTTCACCATAAGCATTTTCGCTTACTTCCTCGGCAAACACTCTTGTGCCTGCGGGGAGATTCAAAGATTTTAAATTCAATGTCATTGCATTTGATGAAAGTTTCCGTTGTACAAGCCATATGTAATATCGCATCTCTTCCGGGTTGTAAGAGGTTAATGCATCGACTTCATTGTCTGGAGCAGATTTCACCGTTTCTAACAATGGTCGTTCGTTCTTGAAACCTTTTGCAAATAGCCGTACCACTTGTCCTGTTCGTTGTATGCCACTTACATCATAAGATGTAGGGATGTTCTTTACTGATTCAGCATCAAACAATTTTATTTCTCTTACTTTGATACTACCTTTGTCGGTGGCAACAAAACGTATCTTCGAACTTGTCACAGGGCTCTTGAACAGAAAGAAAGATTGCGTATAGCGTGCATTCTCTTCGATAGTCTCCTTAATATCTTTCCAATCATTACCTTCCCAATATTGCAACCAGAATTTCTTTACACGGCCCGGACCTGTATAAACTCCATATTCCGAACCTGTATATATCACGGCAGCACCCAAAGTATAATTTTTCCCTAATCTTATTTCAAGACATTTCTTTTCATCCGTATTTGCAGATGTCCACATGGAGGAATCTGTTTTATCCCCGTCGGTGATGACCTTCACTTGCTCCGGACGGGTAGAGGTTAAGTCAAAGGCTTTCTTTCCTAATGCTACATTGTCGTAGGCATCTTCCACGATCCTCTTGCCTTGCCAAATGAAATGGTGGCCTGATTTTATGCCACGTGGGTAAGTGTTGCTGGTTGTATTGGCGAACTTGAAAGCCCACATACCATATCCTTGATTAAGAGTGTTGTTCGTATATTCACCGGCCCATTCTGTAAATAGAGAAGGAGAGTCCATTGTCTCGTGTTTGTCAATAAGATAAGCGTTCATCCATCGTCCGGTTTCAGTATACACAATTGGAAGAGATTGCTTTAAGGGATGGTTGTCTACGATAATCTTTCGTATATCTGAAACCTTGGAAACATATCCGGCAGCCGGAAGATTGTAAGAGTGTGTTGAAAATATATCTAACAAGTCTCTGTCGGAAGGCAATCCCCGGTAATCGGTGCGCAGGTTTTTTACAACTTCTGCCCACCAGTTAGCATTGGAACCCGCTGTGACAGGGCTTACAAAACGTGATTTCAGACATTTTCCATAGAGCCTGTTCACATCCTGTACGGCACAATATACAGCATCCGATACGATTTTCATGGCATTTACATATTGGTTGATTTTCATCGGACCGGAATGCCGATGGTTAGGCTCATTTTGCATTGCGAACATGGTTACATCACCGGTCTTGGCAGCATAAAAAGCCAAAGCGTAGAAGCGTTGCCATTGCTTCCATTTATTGCTCCATGTATTGTTGAAATCGGTAGAGTTCATTTGCAGAACTACATCTATGTTTAAACGTTTCAATTCATGCAAGGCATATTCAAACACCATTGAATTGGTCGAAAATTGTTGTTTGCGGCATCTTTCCAGAATCGGTTCCCATTTGATAAAATCGTTATTTTCCGGATCATTTCGCAATTTCCATTTGTAAGTCTCAAACTCTTCTAATGTATTTAATCTATTCCGGCAATCTACAGTTTCTTCAGGAACATAATCATTCATCGATGTCCATACACGCAGACTGTTTACATTGGAATATTCCAACCAACCTGAAATATTGCTGCCCGGCATATAATATCCTTGATTGTAAGCTACGTATTTCATGGTATTTCCCACAACATTCTTATTTACTGTGACAAGCATGTCTTTAGGGAATTCTTTATAGTTCTTTTCTGTCGGATTGTCTTGCATAACAGGCACAATCATATTTGTCTTCTCTTTGCCGTATACTTCAAACTCATTGATGGTAATAGGTTCTCCATCGGTAGAAACCAAGCGAAGTTGGAAAGTAGTGAGTTGTGGGCTAAACGTAAACTCAATTTTATCCAACCGGTTCTCTGTACATTCCGTATTAGGCAGGTCTGTCCAGTTTGCATCGTCCCAATATTGGATTTTGAAATTCTTCATTGCCCAAAAGCCGGGAGCTTGTCCTTTCTCTTGTTCTGTCTTTTCTGATTCAGGAATTCCCGTGTAGATTACCACTCTGTCAATGTCATAATATTTTTGCAAATTAAGATCTAAAATATGAGGGGCACGGGCACCTTGGGCACTTGTCCAGGAAGATTTACGTGAAATGATTCCATCGGTTACATTGGATGCCGGAAACTCTTTTTGTTGTGAAGAAGCTGTTGCCGGTTTATGTAACGCTACATTCACATTATCGGCAAGTATGCCCGTGAAAGGTATGGCTATAGCTCCATAAGCTAAAACCAAGCATTTTCTAAAGTACATGGATACTGTGTATTTAATGGTATATATTATTTTTCTGAATAGCATGCTTTATAAACTGCATCGGCATATCTTCGTCCCAGAATTATCTGGCTGTCTGCGCTGAAATGGGGATCATTTTCGTTAATCAAAGGCACTAATTCTTTAGATGACACACAATAAGAATAAGGAATATGCTGAGGAACTGTACGTAGCATTTCATTGAATTTTTCGGATGTTCCATTCGTTCTCCATTCTGCAAGTTCGCCTACAAAGAAAGGTAGTGTGTCATCATTCAAATCTTTTCGCAAATTAGTGATTAACTCTTGCAACTTCAACATATACGCTTCAGGATCCTTGCTGTCACTTTCTCCCTGATGCCAGATAATGGCTTTAAGCGTACCATACTTCATAGCCTGGCGTATGCGTGTCAAGGCTTCATTGTAATAATTATCTTTTGCTCCTTTCATCCAAGAATTGATAGAACTGCCTCCGCGGGCATTGACTACCAGTCCTAACGGGTGTCCTGTTCTTTCAGTGATTGCTTTTGCGAATGAGTAGGCAGGTCCTACTCCTTGCAGATCCAACCGTTTGCGGATCGTAGAATATTTATTTAAAGGATTGCGTGCCGATTCCATTCCTCCGGTGGGGGTAAGCAGATATGCATTTTTGATGTACCCTTTATAATTATCTGTGATATATCCTCGACCGGCCATATTGGATTGTCCGATGAATAGGAATAAATCAAGTTTAGGTGTCGTCGGCTCCGGATTAATATACACTCCTTCTGTAATTAGCCGATATTTGTCTGTACGGAAAGGGAATGCCGGAAAGCCTTCTTTATTGAATAAGTTCATGTCGGCGCTATTCACCCATAGGTAACGGACATTGACGGGGTTAGTAACCTGATTACTTTTTACTTTTACTTGATTTTTGCCTACTATTACAGCCTCTGCCGGGTAGAATTTGCCGTCCTTGCCCGCAATAGTGAAGCCTAATAACGTTGATGATTTGTCTTTGGCTACAAGTCCTGTGCCGGCATTTGCAAAATAGAGTAACAAAGAACCATCTGCATTAGTTGTCATTTTTTTGAATTCCGGTCCTTGGCAAATTATTTTTTTGCCATAAACTTTTCCTAATGCTAATTGAGACAATCGCCAGCCTACAGTATCTTTCACTGTGGGATGAATATCTTTCGGATTACCTTGATCGAAAGCAACAGCCATTGCTGTATTTTTTACATGGAGGGATGTGAGGTATTGTGCTTCACGTAATTCATACCAATAACGAGTCTTTGTCTCAAATTTAGGGAGTTGAATAAAGAGAAAAGGAATATCACCTTGTCCCCATGCTGTTCTCCATTCTTTTATCATGGCAGGAAACAATTTACGGTACTGTGCTCCCCGGGCTGTATTCGATTCTCCTTGATAAAAAAGGAACCCTTTCAGTGTATAAGGAATAACTGTGCTCAACATTGTCTCAGATAATCCTATCGGGCGATGAAAGTTTTTCCTTCCAATGGGTTCTACAGGTTTGTCTATATACTTCTTCTGTTCTGCACTTAACTGCTGATATTCTGCCAGACTTGAAACATAGCTGCTGTATAGCTTTTCATAGCCGTCCGCTCCATAAGAATCTACGATACTGTCATAATGCTGTACTATCGGTCGGAAGTCCTTGTCCGACATTAGCATATTCCTGCTTGTCCAAGCTTCTACTGTAGTGCCTCCCACCGGGGTTTGGATGATTCCGATAGGGATATTCAACTCTTTATGTATGTTTCTGGAAAAATAATAAGCAATAGCTGAAAACTCAGAAGCCGTCTGTGGAGAACAGACATTCCATGACGCTTTGGACACACTTTGTTCCGGATAGAATTTTCTCGGAACTTTATAATAACGTATTTGTGGATAGTCAGCCGAACCAATCTCCGCTTGAGCGTCTTTAACTCTGCGTAATGCGAATTCCATGTTTGACTGACCACCCGCCAACCATACGTCACCTATTAAAACGTCCTGAAAACTAACTTTATTGTTACCATTTATAACATCTAACTGATAAGGACCTCCAGCTTCTCCGGTCTTTAATGTTGCTTTCCATTTTCCTTGAACAGCTTTAACTTGCCGGGACTGTCCTGCGAACCGAACTTCAATCACTGATCCGCTTGGGGCCTCTCCCCATATCTTTACTACAGCATTTCGTTGTAACACCATGTGATCAGTAAAGACATCTGCTACTGTAAATTCACCGGTTGCAAAAGATAGCATTGCTATCAGAGATAAATACAAAGAGAATAATATGCGTTTCATAGTTTACCTATTTTTAATTCATTGGCAAATATCCAGCTTTTGTATATGATCGGATATAAAAATCGTTCTTTTAAAAAGCAACATTGTACAGAAGTCAGTTTTTAGATCTGTATATTATTGTCTTTAACAGTATAGTGCGTCTATCTCCTTTCAGCACTACTTTCATTTCATTCTTCAGATGAGATATATCAGTTCTGACAGTCAACTTTTGTTTGGGCTGGATAATATACTTGTCCCATTTCCCTTCTGTCACAGAAAGGTTGATACTTATAGGCTCGTCTGCCGGATTTTCCAATACGGTGATCATAGTCTTTGCCTTTCGTGGAAGAGCCATATAAAAATAGCCTTCGCCGACGGTTGAAGATTTGTCAACCACAGGACTTCCCCCATGTGAAAAACTGAATGGAGCCATCGGGCGCCTGCCGTAAGTGACGTATTGTACTCCCGGTTTCGAATTCCATCCCCCGTAAGAACCTGCATATTGATACCCATATTCATCAATCTGTACTTTATATTTAGACAGATTTTCCTGCCCTTTAGGTACGATAGGAATCGTATTCACCATCAGACCGTTATTAGGCGCGTTGGCTATTCCCCGTTCAGACGCATAGTCTCCCCAAATGATAGAATCGTTCACAGCTACATATCGTTCGTGCTTCTTATCGACAGTCATATATTGAATCATGTTGGAGAGAAGCTTATCGGCTACAGGGTCTGTTCCGCAATGTCCTATCAAGTCAAATCCGGATAAGAGAATAGAACCCTTTCCCATAAATAA
>CAKUYM010000027.1 GCA_934716785.1 uncultured Bacteroides sp.
GAATGGCAAGTTGAAACGCTTTCTTCTCTCGGTACAGTCGGCTTATAGAGAACTTTGCGAGCGTAGTGTAGTATTTATGGCATCAGACATCAAGGAGCAGTTCCATCTTCGCCACCTAACGGAACTGTCGGGACATTTATCATGCCGACAAACAGAGCCACGGCATAGTCGGTGAGTGCCTCTTATGATTTGCAGTTTCCCGATAGTCAAGTTCGTCATCAAACTACTGCATGACATTATCGAGAATGTAGAATCAAATAATCCGCATACAAACAATAAAGAAAAACTTCACCACATCCCTATTATCCCCAGCGAAGTTTGCCTATGCACATCTACTGGGACACTCCCAAGTGGGACGCGCTACTGGGACAGCTTTTTGATCGGACGACAGGAATAACGTCCATTCACTCTTCTTTAATTCGTCTATACCTAATCTTTACCCTTTCCTTCAAAAAAGTCTGTTTCGCTGTTGAAATCCCTCGAAAGCTTGATATATGTATGAAAACAAAAAATATAATATTGTCTAGTAAGAACGATAGCTCAATACTAGACCGTCAGGTAAGGGATTGTCCTGATGTCAGCGAAAAAACAGTTCCACAGAGAATACCAAGAAGATATCAGGAGGATATGAAGGGATTACAGGAGAGATACGATCTACATGAAGGGCTGGTCATTAATGTATCTCTCAAAGAGTTCAAGGGTATATGTGAAAGGGATTATCCCAAAATCGAAGCATACCTGGGATTAAAGAAATACCTGTTACGTACTTTCGGAGTAACCCTAAATATCCACTCACAAAAGACTAAGGGTGGTTCGGATAAAAATACAGCAATAACACAAAAACAATAGATACACAGATGGATACAATAGTAATTAAGAAATCGGAACTCATAGAACAGATCAGAGAGGATTTTAAACTTTGGGAAGAAATGTCACCGGATATCGACGAAGGCTATTTTGACGAAGAGGACGTACAGTCTTATCTGAATTTCCTGATAGAAAGACATCATGCCGAATGGATTGTCATAGATGACACACAGGAAGGAGGTGATGCATGAAAGAGCTTTTCAATATAATTCCCAATTCGACAGGTGAGGGATTCAGGATGCAACTTAGTACGGGAGTAATCGATGTCCCGGATGATAACGGAGGCTATATCATTTCCTCCGGCTGTGGTAGCGGTAAGACTGAAAGCATAAAGAGCCTGATCCGACAGAAATATAACTCGGGGATTCTGTATTGTGTCGATACCCGTGACGAACTGGGCAAGATGTATGACTGGATTCTGGCTAACCTGGTGAACAGGGAATTGGGGTATGGTGATATATTGAGAGAAAGCGACGTTATGATCATATCCAGTGACAAGGAACGTTCATCCTTTCTGAATCAATACAGGGACAATCCCGAGATTCTTATGGAGAAAAAGATTATCCTGATCACACATGTACGTTTCTGGACTGACCTGATCAATTATTTCCTCATTTACCGTCCCCAAGTACCCGTAGATTCATTTGACGGGGATTTCAGGAAACTAATGGTACGACCGGATCTTAGACAGTATATCCTGTTTGACGAGACTCCCACATTTATCAGACCTTTCGTGGAATTTGATAAAACAGTACTGGGAGTATTCAGTAAAACCGATGATACGGGCAATATCATTTGTATGTCACCGGAAGAAATCGGGATTTATTACGACCATTTCATCAGGAATACCAAGAATGATCTTTTTAACCAGTCTTACCGGATTAACCGTATTAAGCGTGATGTGGCATTAAACCTGATTCCGCAGTATTATGACTCATGGATGCTCTCGGAGAGTGACAAGGCAGGCATCACATTCTATCCCGTTGACCTGTGTCCTTTGGGAGTCTACATAAATACGCATGTACTGATCTTCGAAGGTGCAGGAGATCTTTTGTTCAAGGACTCCAGGAACTTCAGGCTTCTTGATGTGGACCGGAAATATAACTGCGTGACTGAATTCCGGAAAATTGACTTCGGACTATTCAGAAGAAATCTCAATCCCCGACGTTTTGACGAGTTTACCAGCCGTATAGCCATGCTTATAAACAAACCTACCCTGGTCGTATGCTGGAAGGATATCAACGAGGGTGACGACGGTCCGGGTAAATCAGAATATGCAGAACAGATCAGTGAGGCTCTACTGCTTAAGGGTGTCCCCAAGGAACTGTTCACTGTTACCTATTATGGGTCTTCAGATAACAAGAGTACCAATAACTACCGGGATATAGACCAGATTGTAATGTGCGGTGACTGGACCTTGCCGAATATAGAATCAGCCAGAATACGTCGGGCTTATGGAACCACTACCGATACACAGAATCAGAAAGACTGGTTCTTCAGTCAGCTAATCACAAGGATAGGCATAAGAAAACACGACGGTGGTGCTTATACGGTATATTATACGGATGACTTCAAGTATGATTTCATAGGTAGAATGTATGCGTACTTCAATGAGAACAGGGTAATCAGTTCGTCACATAGCCGGGAATCATCTGACTGGAAAAACAGGTTGGATAGAATGAATATCCGGAGTAACCTTAAGAATGAGATTGTACTATTGGCTATAGCTGATGAGGATATGAGGAATGCTATCGGTATGGATCGGGAATACACCAAAGAGGTCAGCTTTGATTATCTGGAGAATTCGGGGATAAAGAGAAGTGCAAGGGAAAGACGTAGGTACAATAAACTAATAAAGGTATTAGAAAAAATTAAAATAACCTTACTTATCGAGTAAGTAAAGAAGGATTGGGTATGATGTTATAACCTGCTCTTCCTTCTCTAAAACCATACTATACCTTACCCGCTTTTTTTCGATGGGCTAGTTAAATTATATAAGGAGTAAAAAAAAGCGGGTAGATAGAAATAATAAATAGAATTGAAAATAGAAATAGTAGATAGAAATGAATAACAATTGTAAGTTACCCGCTCTTTTTCAATGGGCTAGTTAAATTATATAAGGATCAAAAAAAGTAAGTAGATAGTTTGTAAATAGAATTGATAGATAAAAATAAACAACATAATAAACTACCCCCTATTTTTCGATAAACTAGTTAAATTATATAAGAAGTAAAAAAAAGGGGGGGGGTAGATAAATAATAATAGAATTGATAGATAGAAGCAATAAATATGATAAATCATAGATATACAAGTTTTATAGATTAAATAAGAAAGACCGCTACGCTGTCTCTCAGAGTGATACAGAGAAAAACTTTAAACATTTTATCCCCCCCTTCTCTTATCACTTAAGAAAGAGCACGAAGTGGTCTCTCTCTTGTTTATTCAATTATTTATTTACATTACTTTTATTCCAGTCTATTACCATAAATACTGAACATAGCACCTCCAATGAAAAAGAGTGGTTATGTGTAGAGAGAATGACAATAATAAAAATCCTAAATATGATGATTAACAAAACAGTCAGTTACTACAACAATGCGGATGATTCCAGGAGTAAAATCCGTTATAACCTTGATTATGTCCTGGGGATGATCAGGGATAATCAAGAACTGTTCCAGCAAACGGTAAGACTCAGATCTATGCCGACAGAAGAAGAATACAAACAGGCGAAAAAGTTGTTACCAATGATTGCTCCATCGGGGATCTTTGATTACCGGAATGATAATCCGGAAAATCTCAGGGAGTATTCCAATGTGTTGGTTCTGGATTTTGACCATTTCCAAAGCCACCTTGATGCCGGGGAATTCAAGAGAAACCTAATCGATAATGCAGACCGTCTCCATATCTATGCACTTTGGTTTTCACCGAGTGGATTAGGAGTAAAAGTGGCAATGATTCATGATAACACAAACCCAATGTATCATAATGAACTCTTCAGATGTATTAGAGAACAACTCTACCCAGGAATAGCAGAGTTTGATGATAAATGCGGTAATCTTAGCCGTACATTTTTCTTAAGTTCAGATCCGGAGATTTATATCAATCCGCAACGGGATTCTCTTACCCCTTACCATTTTGAGCATTCCCCGTCAGTGAGGGCAACTCTTATGAAAAGCTATAATCAGGGTTACATAAGCAATTGTTTCACACATACCTCGGCAGAAATAATCCAGAATAATTGTTTTCAGGCACGATGGAAAGACAAGACACTGATCAATTACATAGATAAGAAGTGGCGCCTGGAATATCCTGAATCTTATGAGGACGGTCACAGGCATCAGTCTATCCTGTCAAGAGCTAAATGGTTATGCAGGTATGGTGTGCTCTATGAAAATGCATTGGCATATCTCACCGGGACATTTGGATTGCATGGGATTGATAAAGCTGATATAAAAGGAATGGTTATCAATAATTATAATGCCAACAGGGGAGACTTCGGAAAGGACAGAATGAGGTTGTACCTGAAAAAAGAAGAGGGCAGAAACTATAGGTATCAAAAGTTGAAAGGGGAATAAAGTAGTCGGGTGTAGTTTCTCTTCCGTCCCCAATCACCCCATAGCCTTATTAGGGAAGAAATAATACTCACACAAAAAGAGTACCTGAAACCAAAAGTATCCTACTACTTGAACTAACACACTAATCAAGAAGCAAAGGGAATGCACGGGTGGAAGGTACTCTTTATTTTTCCGCCCCAAAAATGACAAAACGCTCTTAGGATCCCGCCAATTCCTAACTAATGATGAAAAACAGCATATCTGCTATGTGGAATATTATGAATTTATTCTTTGGTGGTCCCCCGGAGGAATCACTGAAGCGTCAGGTTGGAAAGAAGGCTTCTTGTCCTGATGTTAGCGAAAAAACGGGAAGCAGGCATAACGAGAAGTACGAACAGGATATTACAGCACTCAAGAAGAAGTTCGGAAACTCTTTTATAACCGGACTCTGTATCAAGATTACACTGAAGGAAGCACTGGGGATGATGCCACGTAACCGAAAAAGGGTTGACGCATATGATGGGCTGACCAGGTATCTGCAAGAAGAGTACGGAATTACACTAACCATTTATTCACAAAAAACTAAACCAAACGACCATGAAGAAGATAATTTATAAAGGTACAATAGAAGAGAATGACTATAACCGTGTGAAAGACATAGACAGCGAGAACTATATAACCCCGGACGGGAAAACAGTTATGCCTAAATTAACACAGATGCCATTACGGGACCTCGCTATCCTAAGTTTCACCAGTGAGAACGAACTGAAGAAATACTACACCGGCAATGAGGAGTACTTTTCATATTCCGTTGTAGAATTAATGCTCGATACAAGAATACAAACCAGTAACTTGAGCAGACACAAGGTCAGCAGTTTTGAGGATGCACTGTATCTGCTTTATACTTATTCAGAGGAGATACCGCAAGCGGACGATCCCAAATATCTGTCCATTCTTATTGCAGCCGACATATTGAATGTAGAGGAGGAGGATATCATAGAAAAGGCAAGAAGGGATAATAAGTTGTATTCGGACGAAGACAAGAACCTTTTTGTACCGGTCCGGTGGATTGGAGACTGGTATAATGATGCTCTGGCTACTTTGGGGATATCGAGTGTCATCTATATACAGACTAGGGGAACGGGGAAAGTTAAAATATTAATTGAAAGAGACCTGGAGTAATATGAAAAAGAAAATATTTACAATGGGCAACGTGTATGATTTGGGTACACTAAGTGTTGATATGATAGAAAATACTGTTCAGGCGGATCTGGATAAGGTCTTTAATGCCGGTGGAGTCAGATTTAAGCTTAGAGAAGTATCAGGGAAAACATTGGAACTGACATTTCTACGCAAGTACAGGGAGGGGAAAATAGACTGGCTGAATTATGATCCGAAGACAATCTATAATATTGATGCCAACATAATCACCGGACATAGTTTTAATGGCTTCAGGATACCGAATTACTGGGGAGGCGTTCCGTATGGTTATCCTTTTTTCATGCCGAAGAGAAAATTTATAAAGTGTTATAGAAATTCGGCTGTACTACTTGGGGCTGATCAGGTAAAAAAAGTTAAGATCACAGCAGAACCGGAGAAAGTAGTTATGAAGTTGATGTTTTAAGAGAGAGCAAGAGAGAAGATAGTTAGAGGCTGTCTTCTCTACTTTTTTGTTTTAGTTAACACATTAAATTACCGCAGAAAGGATGCTACTTGTACCATCTCTCGAAGTGGGAATAAACCACATCATTCATTTGGCAGAACTGGATGGTGGACATCAATTGGAGAACACCTTTCTTCTGATGGCGATCCGATTTTTTGAAATCAGAGCTACTTGCCATTTAGTATATCATTTGGTTTCGGCGTATAGCTCAAGCCATTTTTGGCGCATTCGTATTTTCCGTATATCTTCTTTCATGCTACGAAGATACGGATTAAGATTTGCCTACGAAAAGAAAAAGTGTAGCGTATCTATTGATACTTTACAAATGTCATCATAACGAGGGCACTGAAATAATGATCTTTTTTAGCAGCCAATCCTTTTTTTAGAAATTCCGGGAAAAAGTTGTATGTCGAATGAAATGTAGCATTCGACATACAACTTTTTCTTATATTAAGGAGAATAACCCAACTTTTGGGTTTATACAAGCCATATTGCCGTCCACGGACATGGATTACACTTACTTTAACTGAGTTTGGGTATTCTCTTGAGATTTGCTGCAAAAATAGCCATCGCTCCTTGCATTTTCATACATGACAATCCGTAGGACTGCGCCCTGTCATATCCATATACCCGTTTCAGTTCCGCATTTTTAGCTTCAATCTTATAACGTTCGGCAGCTTTCTCTTTGAACCGTTCGGTTTGTTGGAACTCTACCTGTTGTTGCTGCTCATCGGTTTTTATGGGAACAGAATAGGTTTTAGACTTAGCTCCCGGCTTACAACACCCCTCTCGTCTTGAGCAACATTGACACTTATGCACATCAAAATAGTAAGTATACGCCTGATTCCATGCTCCATTTTTTTCTCCTGTTTCGCCCTTCATATAGCTATGTGACCGGCAGGGCAAACAAACATGCCGGCATCCTTATTGTAATCAAACATGTCTTCTTCCTTTCTGAAACCCTGGCTGATACCGGGATTCAATTTAGCTACCAACTCAAAGCGTTCATCACGAGCCTTCTCCAGATTATCCTTTCCCGAATAAGCTGAATCACCAATCACTGTTTGTACATCGATACCATTCTTTCGGCTTTGTTCAATCAATGCGGGTAGCTGAGGACCGTCTCCCTTCTCACCAGAAGTTATGACAGCCGCTGTTATGATGTGCGTCTTATACCCAAAGAAAGAACTATCTTCCGATTTGTGCCCGATACGTGCATCCTTATCTCCAGAGACAGTGTAATGTTCGCTGATATCATCCAATGTTTCTTTTAAGAGGTTCAATTTTTCCTCTATTTTGGAAATACAGACGAAGGGGGCCTGTTCTTTTAATGTATCTATCAGTGTTTGCGTATAAGTCAGCTCATGTTCCAGAACGTCATCAGAATTCTTCTAGGGTAATAGTCCCTTTATCTTTTCCTCCACTTCATAGAGACATTACGTAACTGTTTGGAACGCAACTTCAGTATCTCAATAGGAGAATGGGGATTTGAACGCAAACCGGTATGTGTGGCATTAACGATTACAGATGTGGATTTTATAATGCCTTTCTCTATTGCCAAAGCTACCGTCTTGTTGATAAGCAGGTTCAACAAGTCCATATCTTTCAGACAGAGCTTACGAAATTTGCATAAAGAGCTGGCGTCTATCACATCCTCTTCCGGTACCATTCCTAAAAAGTATTTAAAGGACATATCATAGCGTGAACGTTCAACCACATCAATACTAGACAAACCACAAATGGTTTTTAAAAGAAGGTACTTGAACATACGAATAGGGCTCTCGGCGGTACAACCTTTGTTCGGACAATATTGGGAAACAAACTCATTATAAACAAAGGAAAAGTCTATCAGCGAGTTAATACGTCGAAGTAGGTTATCCTGAGGGATGATCAAATCATAAAGACTTGAATAATCACTAAAAGCCAAACGTTCTTGAGATGCTAGCATTGCGGTATTCTTTTGGTGACTCTAAGATACAAAAAAACGGTATAAAGCCGTATTATCTTGGATTTATACCGTCATTTTTTAAGTAGAAGAGATACAGCAGGACTTTTTCAGTGCCCTCCGAATAAGCTGCCTCTATTTTTTAGTAAAATGCACATTTTGTTTTGTGTTAATAAAAATAAACTTAGAACAAAATGTTTTTTAAAAAAGGAACAATTTGTTTTGCCGTTTATACAAATTAACTTGATACATTGTGTCATTATTTCCTTAACAAGGATCTTTTATATATTTATTGTGAAACCCATTAAAAACTACACACCTTTAATTGACACCAAACGTTTTATACTACCATTTATTCAACAGATAATTCAAATACACGGCTTGCATACTCATTAGGTAAAGGAATTTCAACACCACTTTCCATCAGAAGCTGTCCAGAAACAATCTTGCCATGTAATGAGCAAGGCTCCTCTCCAATCGGAATATTCAATTCTGTAAAACGATAATTCTTCATAGGATCCAATCCAGCCATTTGAAAACGAGGAATCTGTTGATTAATAAAATGTACTAATTTATATGAAAAAAAAACAGCATGTTCCTTCTCTGGAGAAACATATATCAAAGATACAACCCCCTTATTATCATAAGGAGAAATCAAACGATATAAGTCACCTAATTGTACAACCGAACGGATATGCTTATAAGTCGCTATAGCTTTCTGAGAGAATACTTGCTCTTGTTCTGTCATATTTGACGGCTGCATCTCCATTCCCAACCTCCCCATCATCGCTACATCAAAACGAAATTTTAAAGGCACCATTCTGCCGGTCTGATGATTAGGAGAAGCACTGACATGAGATGCCATAACAATTGCTGGGAAAAAATAAGAAGTTCCCCACTGCATATAAATACGCTGCAAAGCATCCGTATTATCACTTACCCAGAATTCATCGAATCCAGCCAGTACACCGTAGTTAGCACGACCACCACCACTAGCACATGCCTGCATCACTAGGTCAGGATATTTAAGACGAATACGTTCTACAATTGTCTGGAACCCCCTGTGATAATCAATGTATAAATGAGACTGTTTCTCTTTTGAGAGATATGAAGAACCATAGTTTGCTAATGTCATGTTCGCATCCCATTTGATATATGCTAGTTCAGGATACTGTGTCATCAAACGGTCTACAACTCTAAATACATAATTCTGTACTTCCGGATTAGAAAGGTCAAGCACCATCTGCCCACCTCCACGTCCGTACGCAATTGTCCTATTAGGTTGATGAATGACCCAATCTGGATGCTTCTCATATAACTCACTTTGTTGGCAGACCATCTCTGGTTCAATCCATATTCCGAATTTTATACCGTACTGCTTTGCCGTACGAAGCAACCCGTTCACACCATCAGGAAGTTTGTCTTTATCGGTAACCCAATCTCCTAACCCTGCATGAGCACCCACACGTGGATACTTCTCTCCAAACCAGCCATCATCCATCACAAAAAGCTCTCCACCTAATGACGAAATATCCTTCATCATTTTCTTCATCTCCGTTTCTCTCACTTTAAAATATACCCCCTCCCAACTATTCAACAAAACATCCCGTATTTTATTACCTGCATGTATCTGCTCATTGCGTGCCCAACGATGAAAATTACGGCTCACTCCGCCCAAACCCTCCTCACTGAAAGTTACAGCAAGCTTAGGTGTCACAAACGTTTCACACGCTTCCAACTGATATTCTGAGGCTTCCTCATTTATACCCGCAAAAAAACGATGATACCTATTACCATCCGTATCAACACGAAATTTATAATTACCGCCCCAACACAAAGCGGCTCCTATCACTCTCCCTGAATCTTCTTTAGGACATCCATCAAGCGAAAGCATAATTTCAGCATGATCATTCAAAGAATTACGTACTCCATCCTTATTCTTTATCACTTTCATTCCGGCCCTCAACGGTTCTATCGTAATATTCGCTTCCGAAGCCCACGCTCCATGCAAATGAGAAATCCAAACATTTCCCATACGCAAAGGTAAAAACGCCGAATCAAAGCGTTTAAGCACTATCTTTTTTTTCGCATGATTCACAACCTCTGTCCACATTTCAATAACATCACTCTCATCATGTGCTACATAATTCATCCGAACTTCAAAAGGATAAAAACGATCTTTCAATACAAGGGTGGTCCGGTTTGTTTGTTGCTTTATACCAGCAACGACTAATTCCAACGACAGACTACCATTCGGATGTTGTACCAACATCGCATTTTCCGAAATACAATTCCGTCCGAAAACCGGATACGCTGCTACATTCTCGATTAAACCTGCATCATACAATTGCGGAATGTTTTTCAAAGAAACTTTTTTTCCATAATACCCAAACAATAATTCTTTACCCTCTTCAGCTATCAGAATCAACGAATTATTACGCGTTGATATAATAACTTCATTCTCTGCCCACAAGGATAATCCCGGCATAGCAAATAGAATCAGTAAAATTATAATTCTCATTTTAATAGTTTTATTCATAATTCAAAGTTTTATTTGTTTCTTTAATCGTATATCCTTAGAAGATGTCCCTACATGTATCTCAAAAACTCCAGGCTCAAAAATCCACTTTCTTTGCCTTTCGGAAAAATATTGAAAATCATCCTTTTCTAATTCAATCATTACTTCTTTCGATTCTCCTGGTTTTAGATGCATTTTTTCAAATCCTTTCAATTCTTTCAAAGGACGTTCTTCTTTTGAATATTCATCACGTACATATAACTGTGCAATTTCCATCCCTTGATGATTACCTATATTAGAAACTGTAAATGTAACTTTTACCTTTTTCTCTTTCTTATTCACTACTTTCACATCCATGTCGGAGTAATGGAAATTCGTATATGAAAGTCCAAAGCCGAAAGGAAAAAGTGGAGCTATCTGTTTTTTTTCATAACCACGATAACCAACAAAAATCCCCTCCCGATAGTAAACCTTCCTTTCGCCACGAGTTTCGTCATAGCTACCGTATGCTGGAGAGTCCTCCCAATGCTTTTCAATTGTAAAAGGAAGTTTGGCAGATGGATTTATTTTACCAGAAAGAATCTGCGCCATAGCCCTTCCTCCTTCTTGACCGGGATAAAAAAGAAACAAAATGGCAGCTACCTCATCAATCCATGAGTCCATCTGAACTCCTCCTCCTGCATGGACTGTCACTATCAAATTCGGGTTGACAGACGACAACTCTTTAATCAACAACTCTTGTCCATAAGGTAAATCAAAAGGACGGTCTCTTCCTTCCTTCTCAATAAGACCGTTCAATCCTCCACAAAATACAACAATATCAGCACTAGAAGCCAACCGCTTAGCTTCAGAGAAGTCCACCTCCCCTTGATAAGCATATCCTAAATGCACCTCGGCAGGAAGGCAGTTATTATTATAATACTCCAATTTTACTACTTTCTTATCTCCTTTTCTTACTGAAACAGCCACATTGCAAGAAGCATAAGAAGGAGCAATAGAAGCATCATACAACAATTCACCGTCGACACTCAAACGAAAGCCACCTTGAGCATCCACAAATAACAACAAACTATCTGTTCGTGTTGCTTCAATACACCCCTCCCATACAACAGCATAATACTCGCCCAAATTCTCAGATATATTTGGTTTACTTTCCCATAAAAAATCAACTTGCTCGTCCACTCGCTGCAACACAGGCAAAATGTTGTCGGAAATTCTTTTTACTTTCTTGTCTAACGAATAAAAAGAGCTTGTCAATCCCTTTTGCCCGTTCGCTGTCCAAAATTCACTTTTCTTAAATAGCAAGGACTTAAATTCTGACGAAATCCCTTCCGCATAAGTAACATTCGCATTCGGAAACTCTTGCCGGAGACCCTCTAATGGTGATATCACATACCACGGATGAACCCTTGAACTACCTCCTCCCCCATAACAGATAGGGAAAACCGTATTTTTTACATCATTAATAAGGTTATAACAAGCATTCGGTCCGATAACTGCAATGTTCTTCACTTTATCCGCATTCAAAGGAAGCAATCTATCTTTATTCTTCAATAATACAATACCTTCCTGAGCCACCTCCAGTGCCATTTGATTAGCTTTGAGATTAAAAGACGAAATATTTTCCTTCTTTTGAGGGCGATCAAAGAATCCCATTTCCATACAAGAACGATAAATACGCCGCACTTTCTCATTTATAACCTCTTCACTGATTCTACCCTCTTGCACCATTGGTACCAATTTCTCCCGGATCAACCATTTATGGCTTCCCATTTCCATATCCAACCCCTTAATAACTGCATTTTCTGAGTAAGTACAATCCCAATCAGACATCAGTATTCCCTGAAATCCCCATTCCTTTTTCAGAACATCAATCAAAAAGCTATTTTCTGTACAATGAACTCCATTCACCGGATTGTATCCTGTCATGACAGCTTTTACTCCAGCAACCTGAACAGCTGCCTTAAAAGGAGGGAAATAAATCTCACGTAACGCACGTTCCGAAACTTCTGTACTTACCCGATAACGGTCAAACTCTTGGTCATTAGCAACAAAATGTTTTATGGTGGCAATCACTCCCCCTTCTTGAACAGCTTTTATAAAAGGAACAACCAGTTCTGAAGTCAAAAAAGGATCCTCCCCCATATATTCAAAATTTCTTGCACTTTTCGATGACCGATAAGTATTTACACCAGGTCCCAGCATAAAATGAAGGCCACGCGACCGCCATTCCTCCGCATAGCAACTCCCCAATCGCCCAACTAAGTTCCTATTCCAAGATGCAGCCAATGATAACATTGCAGGAAAAGCAGTAGCTCTACCATATTCTCCCCACGAAGCAATACCCAATGGTCCATCAGCCATATGAAACGCAGGAATTCCCAAACGTTCACATGGATGCAGATTAAAATTCTTATATCCGGAAAGTAAATCAATTTTTTCTTCTAAAGTCATTCGCCGTATGATATCTTCAACACGTTGTTCAATAGAATTCTGGACATCATGAGATGAATAAACAGATTGCCCCCATATCAAGTTTCCACACACTTCCACTAATAAGCAAATTACGCTTATAAACCATTTATCATATCCCATACTTATCATTTCGTTTGAGTAGGTATAACATCCGGTAATATATGCTTGGCATAATTCACGTTATCCCGTTTATAAAATTCAGACAGACTACTTAAACGTCTTAAGAATCCCTGATAGTTCTTTTTCTCAGGCATCATCCATTGCACTTCCGCCAAAGCTGCCATACGTGGAACCATCATATATTCCACATGTTCTGGAGTTCCGATATATTCTGTCCATACATTCGCCTGAGCACCAAGAATATGTTTTTTTTCTTCATCTGTCAGTTCATCTGCCATAGGTTCAAAATCATACACATTTTCTACCGTTATACAACTCCCCATAGCCATAGGTTCCTGATCTTTATCAACAGATTGATAATAATCAAAATAGACATAATCTTTCGGAGTCATAATCACATCATGCTTCAGTTTTGCAGCTTCAATACCTCCTTGCATTCCACGCCAAGACATTACCGTAGCATTCGGAGCTACATCACCCTCCAATATCTCGTCCCAACCAATAATCCGACGTCCTCTATCATTGAGAAACTGTTCGACACGCTTCATACAATAGCTTTGCAAACGATCTTCCGCAGTATGCTCTTTATCAGCTTTCAAACCTTCCTTCTTTACCAATGCCTGGCACTTGGAACATACAGCCCAACGACTTCTAGGAGCTTCATCTCCACCAATATGAATATATTTCGCCGGAAAAAGTTCTATCACCTCCGACAGAACACCTTCTAAAAACTCATATGTTTTTTCATTCCCCACACAAAGAACATCTGGGAAAACTCCCCAATGACGTGCCACTTCATAAGGTCCACCCGTACAACCCAGTTCTGGATAAGATGCCAATGCCGCCAACATGTGTCCTGGCAAGTCGATTTCTGGAATCACTGTAATATAACGCTCTTGAGCATACTTCACAATATCTCTTATTTCATCCTGAGTATAAAAACCTCCATAAGGTCTACCGTCAAACTCTGTCCGGCTACGTCCAATCCCTGTTTCTTTACGGATAGAACCTATTGCCGTCAGTTTAGGATACTTCTTAATCTCAATTCTCCATCCCTGATCTTCAGTTAAATGCCAATGGAAATAATTCATATTATGCAAAGCTAGCAAGTCAATATATCTTTTCACAAAATCCACTGGAAAGAAATGACGTCCTACATCCAACATCATTCCACGGTAACCAAAGCGAGGAGCATCCTTTATGAATATAGCCGGTAACATAATATCCACTCCCATAGCTATGGCAGGAATTGACTTCCGCAACGTTTGCAAACCATAAAAAACACCATTAGGAGTTCGTCCTTTTACCATTACTTTTCCTTGAGAAACAGTCAACTCATATCCCTCTGGATGCTCAATTACGGTATCCATTCTCAAAAGAATCACATTCTCATCGTTTCCTTCCTTAGCAACTTCAACCGACAGTTGCTTTCCGGTCGACTCCTTTATATAACTGGCAAGAAATTCTGCATTCTTTTTCAATAAAGCGTCTCCTTCCGGATAAAGAATACGGGTACTCTTATTTATAATAAAAGGATTCTCATGTAGCATAGCCATCTCCTGAGGCAAAGGAATCACATTCTCATAATCCGCCTTCACCTTTTCCACTGTATTACATGCACAAACAACCACAGCCATAACACTCATTATAATCAATCTTTTCATATACTAGTTTTTTAATCAATATTAGGAGTATTCCAAATTTTATCTTTATCACAATTAATATAAATCACTTCACTTCCACATTTTATACGAAAACATCCTTTCTCCAACCGCCACTTTTTATCATAACCAACAAATGCCAAGTCACTTCCTTTCAAATTAAATACAACTTTTTTCATTTCTCCCGGTTGAAGTTCTATCTTGTCAAAATGACGAAGACGAATCACATCCGGTGTTACACTTGCCACCAAATCACTGGAATACAGCATAACAGTTTCTTTACCGGCTCTCTCACCTATATTCTCCACATTTATCTCAAATATCAACTCATCGTTAGCAGTAAAATTTGTACGATTCACCTTAAAATTACTATATTCAAATTTCGTATAACTCAATCCATGTCCAAAAGGCCACTGAATATCCATTACCGCATCATAATTATACTCTCCCTCCATAGTCCCCATCTTTTCACATGGTTTATAATCATACGTAGCCAATGAATTAATGAATTTCGGATAGGTAAAAGGCAACCGACCACTAAAATTCGTATCTCCTGAAATCAAATTTGCCAAAGCATCTCCTCCATAATTTCCCGGCAATAAGACATGTACGACCGCCTTTGCCAAAGGCTCTATCTCGCGAATAATACGAGGACGTCCCTCATTTAACACTAGAATAATCGGCTTCCCGGTAGCAGCAAGTGCCTTTACTAACTCTATTTGGTTAAAAGAAAGATGAAGATCATTCAAATTTCCCGGAGTCTCACAATAAGAATTCTCTCCGATACAAACGACAATTACATCCGCGTTATGAGCGGCAGTAACTGCTTTACCTATTTCCGGTTTATCTTCTTCCCACCAGTTATCATTACAAACAGGGGCGTATGTAACCCCTGGTTCATAAATGATATTCTCCTCCCCAAACTTGTTGCACAATGCTTCATAAATCGTATGATATGCATCGGCAAATTCATCCGCACGCTCACCCTGCCAACTATAAGACCAACCACCGTTAAGACAACGCATAGCATTTGCATTCGGTCCTGCCAGCAAGATTTTCGTTCCTCCACATAACGGTAAAATTCCTTCATCATTTTTTAACAGAATTTCTGATTCTTCTGCAGCCAACAAAGCTATCCTTGCAAACTCTTCACTACCGAACTCCTCATACTGTTGGATATCCCAGTATGGATTCTCAAACAGTCCTAACCGGAACTTCAAACGTAACACACGGCGTACCGCATCATCAATACGTTCTATAGGTACAGCTCCCTCTTTAACTAACTCTTTCAAATCAATACAAAACTGCCATTCGGATGGCACCATTGCCATGTCAATACCGGCATTGATAGCTAATCTGACCGCATCCTTCTTACTCACGGCAATATGATCACGAAAATATAAATTATTAATATCATTCCAGTCAGTCACAATCACTCCATCCCAGCCCAGATCCTCTTTCAACCATCCTGTCAACAACTCTTTGTTTGCATGAAACGGCATTCCATTATTGTTGCCAGAATTAACCATCAACGATAAAGCACCGGCTCGAACAGCAGCAAGAAAAGGCGCAAAATGTTTTTCACGCAAATCAACATCTGTAATAGAAGAAGGAGTACGATCTTTACCGGAAACAGGTACACCATAACCCATAAAATGTTTGATACAAGATGCAATATGGTATTTATCCACCTTATTCGGATTATCCCCCTGCAACCCACGAACTGCCTGTACAGCCATTTGAGCATTTACATAAGCGTCCTCTCCAAAACTCTCCCACATACGCGGCCAACGCGGATCACGCCCAAGATCCATAACAGGAGCATACGTCCATGGCACACAACAAGCACGAGTCTCATAAGCCGTAATCTCCGCACATCGTCTAGTCAATTCCCTGTTAAAAGCTGCTGCCATATTAATACCCTGCGGAAAGTAAGTAGCATCTTGTGTATAAGATGCACCGTGAATCTGATCTAATCCATAAATACAAGGAATGCCTATTTCTTCCAAAGACGTTTTCTGGATTTTGGTAATCACATCTGCAAAAACCTCCTTTTTCTGGCTGACACCGAAAGGAATATTCAATATCGATCCTACTTTATATTTGCCAATCACCGTATCCAATAATTCCTCACTCAAATTCTGACCGCTTTTATCAATCACGACACCAATAGTTAGCTCACACATCTGCCCGACTTTCTCTTCCAATGTCATGTTCTTCAACAACTCCTCAATTTTCATCTCTATTTCCGGATCTGAGGGAATTACAGAAAAGGGCTGATTTTTGGTACATGCCACAAAAATCCCCCCCAATAATAATAAAGATAATAATAGTTTTTTCATGGTAACCCGTATTTATTTAAATTGCAAACTTTCTATATATGGATTAACGAACAAATATTTTTTGTTATCAGCTTTCTTTATGCATTTCCCACCAAACAACACATTATCGAACGTCACATTCCGCAAAGGAAATTCCTGACTAACACCTCTCACCTGAGCCGGTAAATATTTATCGCCTATGAAAGTGATATTTCTAAAAGTAACTCTTGATAAACTACCCGTATCTCTTCCACCATTAACTATTTCCACAGCCAGCGGTCTTCCTCCATACAGATTCTCAATCTGTATGTTTTCAAATAAGATATCTGACATCCGTCCGCCTCCGCCATGTCCTTCATATATACCCACCCGTGCGTTAATGGCAGCACAACCACTTCTCCATCCGTCATCACCTTCCTTACTATCATATAACGCAGGAGTCTCTAAAACAATACAATTCCTAAAAACTACATTTCTTATATAATTCGTTTGAGACTCACTAGTTATTCCACATTCTGGACCGACAAGAAACACATTGGCGCAGTCCGTCCAACCGACACAGTTCTCCACACAAATATCTTCACATCCCATTCTCGCCAAAGCCTGATTCTTAATAGTAATACAATCATCATAATTCCGAAAAAAGCAATTGCGCACTTTGGCATTACGGCTATTACAAATATCCAACCCATCTGAATTCAATATCCAGCTAATTTGCTTCACGTTATCAACCAATAAATCTTTTGAATTTTTGAATCGAATAGTCCATGCCGGAGAATCAATTAAAGTAATTCCTGATATCTCTACCTTCCGGCAATGTTCAAAATTCATCATCTGTGTACGTTTCGTATCACAATGAGTTTCTTTAGCCCCACACAAAATCCCTCTTCCTGTAATCCGGATATTTTCCACCCTCTTTCCAACAATATATCCATATACAAAAGCACCTTCATCCAAATAAAGCGTCTGATCACTTTTCATAACAATACGTCCCGCATCATGCTGTCCCGGTCCATAGTAAAGTACATTTGGAGCATTTTTATTGGGTTTGTCCATATCCGGTAAATCAGGAAATAAAAAGAGATTCTCTGCCCGATTACCATCAAATTCCACAGAGATTTTTTGAAAGGCATTCGTCAATTCAAACTCAATTCCGTTATCCACTTTCGTATATTCTATCCCATAGGATACAGGGCGTATCTCCGTCTTTCGGAATTGAAAACTAGGTTCAACACGTACCCTCACACTTTTCTTAAAATCCCGGATAAAAAGTGCATAGCTCATTGTATCACGCAATGCTTTCTGATTTTCCCAGTCATTCCATATCTGAGGATGTTTGAAAAAAGAAGAAATCAATGCATTACGAACTACTATCGGGCGCCAACCTTCCTTATCCTCCCAAATAAATACTTTGTACGAATGTTTGCGAAACTCCGATAGATGAAGCAAAGCGTTTCTAGGAATATTGGGTATTACCCCTGGGAGCAAAGACACTTGAGTATCAGATGCAGTCCTTAACGGCACTAATTTATTTCGAGCTTGCAAACCCGTTACAAACAGTGCAAAAAATAAAATCAATATGTTTTTCATTGGTTTTCTATTTAATTAGTTGCTTTAGTTTTACAGGTTCATCTGTAGTTATAAAATCCACTTTTTTCTCTATAAGCCACTTCATGTCATTCCGTTGGTCAACTGTCCACACATTCACTTTCATTCCTAATTTATGGCACATGTCTATCCAATCCGGATGACTTCGGAATACTCCGATATGATAATCCGGTCCGGCACAATCAGCCTTCTTCAACTCTTTGGGGGAGATATCTCCATTCAGATAATAGACCGGAGTACCTTTCGGAGCCAAACGAATAAATTCTTTCATTGAATACCTTGAAAAGGTTATATACTCCATACGTTTCTGTAACTTCAGTTTCCTAACAGTCGCAAGAATATATTCAATTGACTTCGTCTCCCATTCTGGATTATCATATACCTTTAATTCTAGAATCAGTTTCAACTTTGTATTCTTTTTTGCCGCTTTCAAGAACTGTTCCAACGAAGATACATTCTCCCCGTTCTCCAATCTTAAGGATATGAGTTCTTCTAATGTATAATCAGCAATCTTATGTTTTCCGATAGCAGGACCGTGAGCAACGATCCATTTATAGTCTTTAGTTAGACAGATATCAAACTCTGAACCATAACAGCCAATAGAATCAGCTTTCAACAAAGCCGCAATACTATTCTGTGCAGCCCCGTTCGTTTTCCAGAATCCGCGATGGGCAATTACCTTTGTCTGTGCACAGGCTCCTCCCAACACACCCAATAATAAGAAAAGTAATATATATCTTTTCATAAATCCAAGTTTTTCCAGTGTTTTGGTTCTACATATTCAAAATAATTCATAATTTCTTTCCTAACTCCCACTTTGCGCTCCAATACTGGATTCTGTTTCTCTCCATTCCTGAATATAACAGCCTTTACCACTACCGAGTCTTTGATTATGAAAGGCTTTTCATACTTTAAAGAATTCACTGTAGGATCTTTTCCATCCAACGTATAACGTATCTCTACCGGATATTTCTCAGCATCCAATATTACTTCAATTTCTCCTGCTCCAACTAAACGAGTGGTCAATTCTATTTCATCCGTCAACGTAAAGGCATTTATCCCTCGTGCTTGCAATTGTGGGATATGCGCATTCATACGTGGTTTAAAATCCTGCCAATCACGTTTTTCTTCCTGTGTCCATGCCATCTCGGCAACAGCCAACAAACGAGGAAAAATCATGTATTCCAGATGTTTCTCATCATTGATAAACTCAGACCATGCACAGCCTTGCACTCCTACCACATATTTAGCATTCTCGGGATGAATCCACTGTACACTATTTTGTTCAAGCGGTTTCCCCTGTATCATTTCCTCATTACGAAGAGCAGTTTCCGAGTTAGTAGCTACAGGGCAAATACTATATACCTTCTTAATAGGTGAATATCCAACCATAGCCCGTGGTTGAGTGTCTGGAGTAGCCTGATACCAGTCAAAATAAAGTGCAGCTCCTGGAGTAAAAATCACATTATACCTTTTGTTGGCAGCCTCCGATGCAATAGCCTGGCCTCGGTAGGAAACAATTGTGGAAGTAGGTAACAATCGATTTCTCAAGATTTCGTCCCATCCCATCATTACCTTACCCTTTGACGAGAGAAAAGTTTCTATCCTTGCAACCATAAAACACTGCAATCCATCTAAATCTTTTATACCTTCCCTCTTCATCAACGCCTGACACTTAGGACAAGTTTTCCATTCTACTTTTCGTGCCTCATCGCCACCAATATGTATATATTTAGAAGGAAAAAGATCGATAATCTCCGTCAATACATTTTCCATAAAGGTATAAGTCTGTTCATTACCTGCACAAAATTCTCCACCGGTGTAAGGCTTACCTATGCAGCAAAGTTCCGGATAACCGATAAAGACTTCATCAGAATGGGCTGGAAACTCAATTTCCGGAATCACCTCAATATGCAATTTTTCTGCATACGCTAAGATTTCACGTATATCATCTTTTGTATAATAACCTCCATAAGCGTTGGGGGATCCTTCAAGCAAATAAGTACGGTCTTTTTTATCCCACCACTCTACCCATTTGCACTGAGTACGGAAAGCGCCCATAGAAGTTAATCGGGGATATTTATCAATTTGAATACGCCACCCACCATTATCAGTCAGATGAAAATGAAACTTATTTAACTTGTAATAAGCCATTTCATCCATCAATTTCATAATTTCTTCCTTCGAAAAAAAATGGCGGGACACATCCACATGCAATCCACGATAGCTGAAACGTGGTGTATCTTTTATTTCAACACAAGGTATTCCAGATGAAGACAACAATTGCTTCAAAGTTTGTTTTCCATAAAAAGCTCCTATCTCTGTACTCGCATCTAATCGAATCGTCCCAGACGAAACAGACAATTCATATCCTTCTTCTCCCAAATCACGACTGAAAGCTGTATCAATCCTGCAAGTGATAAACTTGTCCATACCTTCATTTACAAACCGAGAGCTATCTACCTCAAAAAAACCCACTTTCATTTTCATATCATTCGGAAGTGGAATCACATTCACTTGCACTTTTACTGGAGTACAAGCAATGAATGCCGCCAAACAGCAACAACAGTTTCCTGTTACTATCCATTTGGTAAGTTCTGACAACAAACTATTCTTCATATCTTTCCTTTATTTTTTCATTGATAAATAATATCTACATTATCAGGCTTGTCAACCGTCCACCTGCCTGATTGATTGATAGTACTCCCGTTGTAAGTCACATTATCGAAAATGAGCTTCTCAATGACGTTGCCATTTGTATAAATACCCGAAGCTCGACATCTGTTATTCGCATCTAAAATCCGTATATTCTGATACGTTACATTTTTAATCAATGCGTTCCCTTGATCTTCTTTTTGCCAAATAACCATAGGACGTCCGTTTTGTTGAATATTATCAATCACGATATTCTTAAAGGTTATATTCTCAATATTCCCGGAAGTAGTCCCCCCGGAAGGATACTGTGAAATAGAAAGTCCCGCACCGTCACAATTCAAACCAGTACTACTCGTTTTCAGCAAATCGGTAGAATATTCCATAATAATGCAATCTTCAACAGTGCAATCACTTATCCCTGCACTGGTAGAGGACCCGCTCTCCGGACCTATGACAATACCTCGTGCATAATCCGCCCAAATGAGATTATTTATGATGTGGATGTCTTTAGTCGTAGTTTTAGAAAGCCTATTCACTTTCAATGTAATACAATCGTCATAGGTCCGTACGAAACAATCTTTAATTGTTGCGTCCTTCACACTACACAAATCAATTCCATCCCCATTCAATATCCAACAAAGAATATTAATGTTATCAATCATTACATGATCGGTATTATAAACAGACAATGTCCAGTTGGGAGAGTCAACAATCGTAATATCCGAAATTGTAAAATAGCCTCTATCGGGCAATCTGTTACCATTAGTTTCTATCATTTGATAACCGGAAGCATAGGTATTACCTCTATGTGCAAGCTTAGCTCCAGACAAGATTCCCCGTCCCGTAATTGTCACGTGACTACCGGATACAGCAACCTTACCGTAAACAACCGCACCCTCATCTATGTACAATGTTTCTCCATCTTTCAGTGTAATCCATTCCAAATTATGTTCTCCCGGCCCGAAAAACTTCATACCTGCCGGCAGATTATCTGGATCAGGTCTGTTAGGATCAGGTTTATTCGGCAATATCATCAAATTATGATATCGGTCTCCATCAAATTCTACGGATATTTTCCGTTTTTCCCAATCCGGCAAAGTAAATTCTACCATATTATTCTCAACAATGACGGGGACGATTCCATACGTACTCGGTCTGATCTCCACCTTGCCGAAACTCTTCTTTTTCTGTACTCTAATCTTTACCGGAGTATCAAAATCGTGCGTAAAATTAACAAAACTCATTGTATCCCGCAGTTTCTTCGAGTTATTCCAATCATTCCAAATAGCAGTATGGTGACTCGGACCATCCGAGCAAAGCGCATAATGTACATCCACCTCTTTCCATATACCATCTTTTTGTTGAATAGATACCTTATAATAGCGATTCTCTTCTTTCTTCTCTTTCAAAGTAATTTCCGTACTATAATTTGTCCACGCTGTCATTCCATGGGCAGCATAACGGTATGTCAGTGTACATGTTCCTTCTGACTCATAATTCGTAAAATCAACATTCAACTCCACGGACTGTCCGTTTTTAATACCGGCAGGAACAACCAACGTTTTTTCCACCAACCTTCCACCACTCAATAGCAATTTACAAGCCAATGTCCAAGATCCCAAATTCAACATTGGGAAAACAACAACTTCTTTACCTGTTTCCGATTTCACCACATTAACGACTTTCTCGTCGGACGAATTCTTGGTTGTTTCCAAGTCACCCGAATAAATCTTCACCCGATTTGCCATCCCCGGCAAAACAAAAGAAAACGATTCGAAAGCTTTGGGAGCATTTACAAAGTTCACTTTCAAAATAGAAGTCACGGGCTTCAAAGCAAGCGTGTTCCCACCGTTCAGTTCCTGCCTCGATTGTCCCATCCACACCTGAGGAATATCTTCATTCACCTCATTTACAGACACATAATAAGAAGTCAGAGGCACACCGGGAGACATAGCACCCAAAGAAAGATTCTCCTTAGTCTCGCATGCCAATGCCACCATCTTATCTCCTATGGAAGAAACAAGTAAAGAAGAATTATTCGGTGATTCTTTTATTTCCACACACTCCTTATCTTCAAACACAAACAAAGTATGAGGCCAATTCTTCAAATCTTCAGGTACATCCCCGACTTCATTGTCGAAATCCACCTCTACCTCTTCTTCTTTTTGGAGCTCATCGTTATCATCAAAACATGAAAACGAAAGAGTGGATAATAAGAAAATACTGATCAAAAAATATAAATGTTTCATATTAGTATGATTTTTGCAAGTTATTTATGATAAAATAGGTGCATAACTCTCATTTCTTTTGATGACCGCAAACATTCTTGCTACAAATTTGGCTCGTAACGCATTAATTACGGACATCTTGCCTTCGGCAACTTTCCTTTCATAATACTTCTTCAATCCGCCTCCAATCCGACGTATCACGGCAACGGCTGTCAAATACAGCAACCTTTCATCACTTTGTTGCCCGATGCGACACTCTTGCTTTCGAGTGCTGTGAACTTCCGGAAGAATAAAAAAGGGGCTACTCCGGCATAACAGATGAATTCCCTCGGATCATCGAAACGTGTAAAGGCTCCCGTCGTAATTATCACATTGATGCCACCACACGCCGTCTATCGATATCAGCAACTCACTCTGTCCGGACAATACGAGACAGAAAGTTATCACTTCATCCATTTCGTCTCTTATGGTTTGTATGACTTCTTCCATGTCATTCATCAAAGCCTGTAAACGTTTCAACTTGCACTCATACAGTGCTTTCAGCATATAGTTCTTCTGGGGTCTTTCATCTGTCCCTTAATATTTAGCTAAATCCGTAACATACAGTGTACGTTCGAATTCGAGTTGTTTCAATCTTTCAATATCCTCCGTAGGATGTGAATAATACCGTACCTTGTCCTAAAAACATCGGTTACTTTTATTAATAATTCTCCCAACCATCATTCTGAAACAAATTATGGTTCTTGAACAATTCCGTATCCTGAATCGGATAATAATTCATCCGTTCTTCCCAGATTCTCTCCTGTACGGTTTTCTTTACATAAGAATAGGTATACGTATCTTCCCCTTCATTTCCGTTTTTCACGACAGTAATGGTAAGACCCTCCAGTCTCGTAGTGGACACCCCTATCTTCCAACGGCGTATATCCCAAAAACGATGTCCTTCAAACGCCAACTCTACACGACGTTCATTGCGCAAACGTTTTTTAAAGGCATCATATCCGTCTGTTTCTATCGGGCCCATATCCACTCGGGCACGTACCATATTCACGGCCTCACGAGGAGAAAGAGTATAATTCACGTTATTGATAGTTCCCTTAAAATCCGGTTCTTTTGTTGCTTCCAACAAAGCTTCCGCATAATTCAGCAATACCTCCGCATATCTGAACAAAGGCCAAATATGCTGATATGAGGTGGCACTACCTGTAGTCAAATCAGTATCTTCTTTCAGGTGCTTGCGCAAATAATAAGATGTAGGAGAAGCTCCTTCTTTGGGAAGCCCGTTCATTCCTCCGATAAAACTTTCCACCATTTTTCCTTTAAACAATTGTCCATTCATCAGTACTGTTTGTGCCAATCGAGGGTCTCTCGCCGAAGGATCCAAAGCCTTCATACGATGCTCTGGATTATTCCAGTCAAACGGAGTACCGTCCCGCATATCAAATGCTTCCACCAGATTCTGAGAAGGACACACCCCCGAATTCCCACCTTCATAACCCATAGGGAAATTAGCCCGCTCAAAACTATTATCCATCCCGTTCCACCTACCGAATATGAAATCAAGAGACTTTGTATTATTAATCACTTCCTCATCCTTCTTTTCTTGGTAAACGTTCAAATCTATCACCGATTTAGCGGCTTGAGCAGCCTTCAACCATTTCCCCTTGTCATCCTTTGTATTCAATGGGCTAGCAGCATACAACAACACCCTTGCTTTCAAAGCCAAAGCCATACCTTTTGTAACCCTTCCTATTTCACTTGTTGAAGTCATTCCCTCAAATGTAAC
>CAKUYM010000028.1 GCA_934716785.1 uncultured Bacteroides sp.
AAGGATACGTTGTTCCTTTTCTCCGACTTTGCGAGTCAGCGCCAAGCCGGTAGGGTAGGACTGTTCGACCTCACCGGCTGCGGGATTGCATGCCACGCTGTCGTTTACAAAATCAATGGTCTCTGTCTCGTTCCAGCAACCGGTAGAATCCGTACGCAGGATTACCTTTACATCATACCCTTTATCTGTCGTATATTCCATTCCGGAAGCGTCTGCCATCACGACTTTTGCATTGCGAGGAGGTCCTAACGGCTCCATCAGATAAGACAATTGTTGCATTTCCGGGGTTGCGGACATATAGACTACGTTCGGCCCTTCGTCTACATGCTTCTGTACCAACGTGCCGGGCAGGAATTTGATGCCGAATTGCTCTACCAGTGGATTCATTACTTCGTGTTTGCGTGCCCGGCCTGCGATTAGCATATTTCCACCGCGGGCGATGTATTTATCCAGTTTGGCCTGTTCTTCATCTGTCAACGGGCGGTTCATATCTGCAATCACGATAATGTCGATATTATCGGGGATTTCTTGTCCGTCTGATACCGATACCGTCTGTACGTCAAATCCTTGGTTCACCAATGATTGGCGGAAAGTTTTCGTGTCTGCAAACATGGTATAATCTCTGGAAAGCCCTTCTCCCGTAATAGCCGGTTCGCCCTGTCCGGCCAGGAACCCTACTATCGGCAGTTTAGTCGTGAAACGTTTGAAGGCAATGGATATTTCAGATTCTCCGGGTAGCTTCATCATATCGTTAAATAACCGCAGGAATGCCGATTGTCCGTTCTCCCGTTCTATCACACGGACAAAATGGTATCCTTCACCCGAAAGGTCGATGGTCTTGGCTACTTCTTCCACCGGAAGGAATAATTGGGGATTCACTTCTTTCAACTCGGCCTCTTTTTCCATTTGTTCTTTAGGAGATAATCCCGGATAAATTCTTTCGAAACGGGGATTTCCGGCGTCAGCGTAGTAATATACATATTTCAGCTTCATGTCCGGTTTAAAACGCAGGTATTGCTTGAAGCGGTCTTCATCTTCTTTTACGGTGGAAGGCATTGCCAAGTAGCTGTTATCGTCCAAGATATTCACATAAGTCGTTATGGTGACCTTTCCGTCGAGGTTGGCCATCACTTCTTGGCTACCTGTCGACAATGTGTTGCGCTTAGTCTCTGTCACATCATAATAATACATGAAGACGGGGCGGGAAGTGATGTATCCCACAACTACAACACCGGCTATTAAAGCTACATATTTGCCTACTGTTTTTATCTTCGATTCGCTTTGACGGGTAGCCTGAAGCTTCAAGATGCTCAGTGATAAGAACATGGCTATTACAACCAGAAAGTAAATGACATCTTCGCTGCAAATCAGTCCACCGGTCATCGGTCCCGAACGGCCGGAAAGGCAAATCCAGTAAGTTATCTCACGAACGAAAGCTATATCCTGCCACAGTTGATTGGCATAATTCAATACAGCGAGCAGCACCAATGTACCTATGGCGGCAACGACCTGATAGGATGTCAGCGAGGACACGAACAGTCCGATAGCCGAATAAGCTCCTAACAGCAAGAATATTCCTAATATGCCGCTGAATAATTCTGCGTAATTAAAATTGTCTACTGTTACGGCAAAACCCAAGACCAATACCAGAAGAATTCCTAATAGAATGGCTCCGTAATAAAGCATGCCCAGAAATTTTCCCAGAATGATATCTTTTGCCGTAATAGGGGATGAGTAAAGCAGCTTGATTGTCCCGCTGCTATATTCACGGCTCATAAGTCCCATCGTCAGTAGCGGCATATAAAGATAGAGATATTTCTGCATTACGGTAAACAGACCGTCTATCTGATCGAGTAGCAGAGAAGGAGTCAGGCTTCCATAGTTATATCCCATGTGCTGGGTGTTGGTCACTCCTTTCAGTATAGCGACGTATGAAATGCCCATCTGTATTGTGAATACAATTAAAATCAACCAAGCTACCGGCGAATAGAACATCGTGAGAAGTTCAGCTTTCGCTATTCTACATATCTTTTTCATGTTTTCCTATTTCTATGTTTTATTGCACAACTTCATTCGTTTTTTCTTTAGCTTCTTGAGACAGCTTGGCAAAAACCGCATCCAATGAACTCCGTTCCACAGTCAGTTCTGTCAGTCCCCAACCTTTGTTCACACACGTCTCGGCAATGCGTTTCACCGTCTCATCGGCTCCGTCGTAAGTCAGCCGGAATCTTTTATCACCCAACGGTTCCACCTGTTTTACTTTATCAAACCGTAGTTCGTCGGTCTCGACCGTATTATATAGCCCCAACAACAGAGAATTCGGTTTTATGTAATTGTCAAAATCCTCAATGGTGCCGGAGAAAACCATGCGTCCGTTTTCTATCATCTTAATTTCCTGACAGGTAGCTTGTACTTCGGATAAGATATGCGTAGACAGCAACACGGCACGCTCTTCAGCTATTTCTTTAATCAGTTTGCGCACTTCCACTATCTGATTGGGATCCAAGCCGTTTGTTGGCTCATCGAGCACGACGAACTTCGGATTATGAACGATGGCTTGTGCAATGCCCACACGTTGCTGGTATCCACCGGAAAGATTTCTGATCAAGCGATTGCTGAAATGCGCAATACCACAACGGGCTTTGGCCGCCTCTATCGCCATCTTTATTTTTTTCGGTTCGATTGATCTCAAGAGAGCGCAATATGTGAGATATTCGTCTACCGTGAAATCTGTATACAAAGGAGCTTTTTGAGGCAAGAAACCGATATTCTTTTTAGCTTCGACCGGGTCTTTTCGCAAATCAATTCCATTGATCCAAACTTCGCCCATTGTAGGTTTCAGTACTCCGCAGATAATGTTCATAGTCGTTGATTTTCCGGCACCGTTAGAGCCCAAAAGCCCCATAATTCCTTTGTTGCCAATTTCAAAGTTGATATCTTTCACCGCCCATTGTACGCTGTAGCGGTGAGAGAGATGTTCAACTTTCACAATACATTCTTCCATTCTTGTCTGATTTCTATTTATTAATATGTTTTCTGTCCTATCGCTGCCAAATCCATATCAAATTCATCTTTGAAATATTTTTGCAGGATGTCATATTTCTGCTTTATGAGCGGGAATTTGTAAGTCCCGTCTTCATTCTTCTGCAAGTAGTAGTCCCATGTATAACGTCCGTCATTTAAGGTCGGAAAGTCTTTTCCGTGCATCACCATATTCTGCAGATACGCCTTCAAATCACTTGGTCCGGCATTTTGCATTGTCCAACTGCTTGTTGCCCAATCGCTTGCCATGTTATACGTGTGCTCATTATCCAGATTTGGCAAGTAGCCATACGTCCGCAGGATATCGGGGTTGTTTCTCGTTTCACTCCATGTCGCAAATTTCGTGTAGTCACTTACAGCATAAAATTCGGCAGGAACTTCCAATTTGTTTGAATTCAGTAAGAATGTAATGAAATTCCTGTTAACCTCATCTTTGTAGATTCTCTTGTTTTCGGCCGACATAGTCTTTAAATCCTTATTCATTCCTGCCACAGCCAGTGCATTGTCACGAGCCAGTGCCTTATGATAGGTAGTAGGTTGTCCTTCCCACCTCGGGCGTTGGGCTATTGAATCCGTCAGATAAATTTTAAAAGGAAACTTCTCTTGCTTGAATTTATCAGAATAAAAATCGAGCCATATCTCATCCAAGAAATCGATCATGTCACCCAAATATTGAGGATCACCGTAGACTGCTTCATACTTGAGCCCCGAGCTTACGGTTTCCCACTGAAAATCAGCTTGTGTGAAATCATAAAGCAAGAACGTAGTGTATTTCTCGAAGAAATCAATGATTCGGTCTCCGGCTTCCGATTCACCACGCTCCGGCAGAGTGTAAGGTGGAGCCAACGGAATCTCTTCTCCCAATTCAACATCGCCCCCACAAGAGGAACATAACGCCAATATGGCAAATGCTGTAATTATCAGTTTATCTATTTTCATACAATTTATAGCTGCTAAGTTTATAATACTATTCATTTGTACTATCACGATTATATGTTTGCACCGTCACGCATGGCTGTTGATGCCGAAGCATTTTGCTTGATAGCCGGATTGATGAGAATCACAGAGCTTGGTATAGGCAGTGTGTACATAGGATCTTTCTCTTTCAATGTATAACGTAGGCGTGGTGCCGTGGTCGTTGTCTGAAAATCATGATGAATCTCGGGCATTCCATAACGACGCAGATCGAACCAGCGCATACCTTCAAAGCAGAATTCCTTTCGCCGTTCGGTACGTATCTCTCCTAACAGATCAGTAAACTCCGTCTGGTCTACATATCCCTTGATGCGGTTCTGGCGGAGTTTGTTGAGGTCCTTTATGGCATCATCCTTTTTGTTCAGCTTCGCATAAGCTTCGGCACGATTCAAATATGCTTCACTCAGACGGATGGCAGCACCGAGCACTGTGGTTGTGTTGCCCGTTTGTTGGCTTAATTTGCGAATCAGATATCCGCTTAGCGCACCCGAATAATTGTACAGAGGGGCTACGTAGTAACCCTCCGCTCCAAAACGTACATCGTTGGGGTCTGACTCATAAAGTTCCAGAATTTCTTCACTTAAGGTAGGTGAGATATCTTGTGCTCTTCCCCATGCCATGGTATAATGACACCAGAAAGTTTCGGGTGAGTCATAGGAATTGGGTTGAGGATAAACGGTGTATCCGTTGGATGTACCTAATGAGAGTGCGGTCAGATTCCATAATCCTAATCCGTATTCCATTGCTTTTGTCGCTTCGTCGGCCGCTTTCTGCCACTCCTCCATAAATAGGTAGACGCGCGAAAGCAAGATATACACTGTAGGAAGATTGATTTTGAAATCCTTTTCTGTCACGTCATACTTTTTAAGAAGAGATGAGGCTTCTTTCAAATCGCTGACAATCTGATTGTAAACTTCCTCGACCGTATTTCGTTCCTGTCCTTTTTCATCCAATGTAGCTGTCAGTTTCAGAGGCACCCCCAATGCGGTCTTGTTGTAGTTGTAGGGTTCGCCATATATATTTACCAACATAAAATAGTGATATGCACGGCTTGCCAAAGCTTCTGCTTTCACTCGTTCCTGCTCTTGTAGCGAACCGACAGCTTCATCAATGCCGTCCAGAACAGCGTTGCATCCCATAATGCCGGTGTAGAGCTTATAATATTCCGTATCCGCCACCGTTACTCCGGCTGCATATTCATAATAGGTAGGCTGCCATGTGAATTGTGGATAATAATCATCAGTAATCAAAGAGTATGCATGGTCCGGATCTGATACCGTTTTGGGAAAATCCACATCATCGCTCAGATTGTCGAGCATAGAATAGCTGAAACTTGAATAGGACGGATAGCCGGTTCCCAGAAGTAACTCGGCATAGTCTTTTGTTGTCGTAACGATCACCTCGTCTTGAGACTTCCCTTCCAGAAAGTCTGAGCATCCGCTCAGTAGTGCTGTACAAATTGCTCCTAAAGCTATATAATATCTATTTTTCATATTCGCCTCTTTTATAATTAGAATGTTGCGTTTAATGTCAGAGAAACTGTTTTCCGGGCAGGCCATCCTCCTGTTTCCGGATCATATCCATCCCATTTCTTATCAAAGGTGATCAAGAACGGGTTGGTCATGCTCAAACCTACATTTAAATTCTTCAGATAAATCTTTTTCAACTGTTTGGCAGTAAACTGATAGTTCAAGGAAATTTGGCGGCAACGGATGAAGTCTGCGTCAGCCACACGGATATCCGATTGGTTGTAAGCCACATAGCGGCTGTATATTACCTCGTTGTAAGGCAAGTGCAGCGAGCCGTCCACGGTGTTGGTGCTTGTTGTCTTTTCTTTGGTCGGTAAAGACGGGTAGATGGTATGTTCCTCATCTCCGGGCTTTCTCCAACGGTCTTTTATCCAGCGTGAGGAGTTCTTGTCTGGCAATGGCAATCCGTATTGTCCGTTATTCATGTCATACAAGTCGGGCAGACGTTTTTGTCCACCGATAGAAACCGCAAAGTTGGCTTGTAATGAAAGGCCTTTGTAACGGAAGCGGGTGAATAACCCACCGCTGAAATCGGGTTCTAACTTTCCACTTTTTACAAGGAAATCACGCGGATCGTCCGTCTTATCTATATCCAGATTACGGAACAGGGGCTTGCCGTCTGTAGCGTCCAGTTTATCAAAGGCGAAAGACCAGAGAGTAGAATATGCCTCACCGTTCACAATGGCCGTTCCGTTAAGAAAATCATTCAGTGTATTGGTGCGTTCATTGTTTTTCAACTTGTTGTGCGTAACGCCCGTGTTCAGAGACAACTGCCACGTGAAGTCGCGTGTCTGAACCGGAATGACGCTGACAGCCAAATCATATCCGTTATTTTCCATTTTCGTACCGAAAACCACCGAACTTGTCATTCCGTTCTCGGCAGGAATGTCACGGCTGCCCAATACATCACTGTTCTTACCGAATATATTTGCCATTAAAGTCAGCCTTCCGCTGAAAAAGGAAACATCGGCACCCACATTCCAGCTCTTTGTCTTCTCCCAGCCTAAGTCCGGATAGGGGAGAGACTTCACTTTTAATATATAAAGATTAGTGTTGGCATCCATCCCCCCGTCATTAGCAATCAGATAAGGAGACACAGTTTCTACGGCATTTCCTTGAAAACCGTAAGATGCGGATAAATCCAATGCGTCTATCACTCTTTGATCCTGTAAGAAGTGTTCGTTGCCCAAGCGCCATTTTAGACCTGCCGACCATGCCGGGCGGAATTTCTTTTTAGAATCTTGTCCGAAACGGTTGGACGCATCCAACCGCGCATTGAAGTTTACTACATAACGGTTGTCAAAAGCATATACTCCGGTGAAGAACTCACTCAATTGGTTGTTTTCACGGTTGGTTATGGTAGTCCCGGTACGCATTTCCTCATACAGCGCCTTTGCCATTGATTCGGTCCACAATTGATTACTCCCGTATTGGTAGACCGGTATAGGCAGGTCGGCAAACTTTTCTCCCCGGTAGCGCAGATAGCCGTACTTCTTGGCTGCATTACCTTTATTTTTATCGGAAGTCGCCTCAATGCCCAAACTCAACGTCACGCTATGTATTTTCTTGAACGTATTGTTGTAGAGGAGGCTGTTGCGGAAAGTATAGCTGCGGTTTGTCATATTATCAGTCTGTAACAGACCGCCATAAGGCAGGCGTGAACTCTGTTCGAGCTTGCTGTTGGGAAGAATGTCCGGATCATCGTATTCGTATCCCCGAATGTTCGTGATATAATAAGACAGTTCCGTAGCCCACGATTTCACATCGGAAGTGGTGGTTGTATACGAATACAATCCCTGATACTTCAGTCCGGGCAGAAATTCCCATTCCAGGTCTACGGAAGCTCCCAACATTCTGGAGGCACTTTCGTTGCCGGTATTATCCAACTCATTCAATATATTATAGTTCCAGTAGTTTTTGTTCAGATATACCCCTCCCGATCCGGTACTATGTTTCGTGTGATAGTATAGGGAGCCGTCCTCATTATATGCAGGGATGGTGCGTGCCGTGGTGGATGCATATGTAAACGGGTTGACCCCATAAGAGAAACCGTCGGCTTTACGGTCGCTTCCTTTTAAGGAGAGACTGACCTGCAACTTACGTCCAAGGCGCAGAATAGAGTTGGAGTTGAAAGAAAAAGAGGTCACATCATTACCTTTAGCTTCACCGTTCGTCTTTGAATAATTGAAAGAGACACGGTTCATCAGTTTCTCCGATCCCCCGCTGATACTCAGTCCGTGTTGTTGGCTGAAAGAATTGCGGAACAGTAAATCAAACCAGTCGGTATTCTGATACTCATACTTACGGAAGCGGGCTACGAATTCGTCATAAGTGATTTCCTTGCTTTGCAGTTGGTCCATCAGATAAGAATATCCTATCGGGAGTACACCGGAACTGTAAGATAGCTTTTCATCTGCAATCTCTTTAGACAGTTGCATCTTTTCCTGAGAGTTCATCAGGTTGTACATGCCATAATTGGGCTTTTGACCGACAGTGTATGTACCGCTATATGATATGCTGAGCTTGTCCGTCTTTGCTTTTTTGGTCGTGATGACAATGACGCCGTTTGCCGCCTTCGAACCGTAGATTGCTGTGGCCGATGCATCTTTCAATACAGTCAGCGTCTCGATGTCATTCGGGTTCAGCCATGAGATGCAATTACCGGCAATCAACCGCAGGTTATCCATATCTGCCGATAAAGTTTCGTCCCCTTCATTCATAGGGAACGGATCCCGTTGAATCACTCCGTCCACTACCCATAACGGCTCTTTGTTGCCAAGCAGTGTGGACGTACCGCGCACACGAACTTTTGCGGCAGCTCCCACTTGACCTGTACTCATTTGTACCGTCATTCCCGGCACGGCACCTTGCAGCATTTGGTCGATGGATATCTCACCGTTAATCAGTGTCTCGTCCATTTTCACCTGGCTGACAGCTCCTACATACCGGCTTTTGTCAATAGATTGATAGCCGGTGACTACAACCTCCTGCAGATTGCCATTGTCAACCGCCATCTTAATTAACAACGGCTTCATGCCGGTAGTGACTTTCACCGTTTGATTGGCCATACCAATAAAATTGAAACTAACTAATTCTCCGGCATGCAGGTGGATTTGAAAATGCCCGTCGATATCAGTCACGGTGCCGAGACTGCTGTGAGGAGCATATACCGTAACCCCTGCCAGTGCTTGTCCGGTTTCATCCACAACCCTTCCCTTGACTGCTACGAGTTCTGAACCGGAAGCGGTTTCGGCTCCTTTGGGCGTTAAAAGAACCATGTTCTTTTTAATCGTGTACTTTAATCCGGTCTGGAAACACAAACTGTTCAGAACAGTCCTTAACGACATGTCATCGTATGACAGATTTACTTTTTGTTCGCGGTCGATAACAGATTCTTCGTAAACAAACAATACTCCGGTCGATACTCTGATCTGTGCTAATGCCGACCTTACGAGGGCTCCTTCCACATGAATGGTCAACTTCCGCTCCGCCACGTCTTGGGCAAAAACAGATGCGGAAACTGCCATTATAATGAGAGCAGTAAAGGCTCTCCTTACAACTTCTTTCATAAAAACGGATTTGGTTTAATAGATTAATTTTATATTTGTGGTATACCTTTTTTTATGCTTCACTCTTTCTACCTGTTCTTTTTCTTATCTATCCTTTAGACTTTATCCAGATAACATCCCCCTTACGGACAAACTGTACATTGGAAACTTCGGAGATGACACTGACGGCGAACGCCAACTCCTCGTTGCGCAAGATGCCTCCGGTGAAGCGGATATTTTCCAACTCGGGTGATTGGAAATGAATGTCTACGTTATACCAGCGGGATAGCTGTGCCATGATATCCCGCAACGGCATATCTTGAAATAGATAGGTGCCGGTGCGCCAAGATGTGATGAAGGCCGTGTCCACCGTTCGTGTCTCAATCCTACTATCGGCTGTCACTATCGCCTGCTGTCCGGGAGTCAGAGCCGCTTTAGAAGCACTTGTGGATACTGACACCTTTCCGGAAACCAGCGTGGCGCTCGTTGAATTTCCGGGATAGGCCGAAATGTTGAAAGCCGTACCCAACACCTCTATTGTTCCTAAGGAGGTATGCACCTTGAATGGGTGTGTCTCGTCATGCGCGACTTCAAAATAGGCTTCTCCCTCTAACGTTATTTCACGGGTGTCGCCGGTGAAAGCCACCGGATAATGCAGTTTGCTTTCCGCATTCACCCATATGCGAGTCCCGTCGGATAGAACAAGCTGATATTCTCCACCTCTCGGAATGGTGAGTGTATTGTATTGAATTTTATCAGTCTGCGAATTATTGTAGACCAATTGTTCTCCGTCTACATTTTTCACAGATTCGGAAATGGCTCCTTGGTGACTGCCCAAATCGACTACCTCTCCATTGTCCAGAGTAAGAATAGCCTTGTTGCTTCCCTTTTCCGGATATACTTTCTGAAGAACGGCAAGTGAGGTGTCGTCCGGTATGGGCATATCGCGGAAAAATGAAAAATAAAACAAGCCGGCTATCAATCCGATGCATGCGGCGCAACTGCTTATCCGCAAAGAGATAGTACGAAGACGGCGGAGGTTGCGCTTGTGCATTATCTTTTGCCATGCACGCTCCTTGTCATAGCTCTTGATGAACTCTAATGATCGTTCCGAACGATAGAACTTGACCCATAATTCTTTTTTGTTTTCTTCTTGCATTTTTTCCATGACGTATTAAATCATCGTTTCTATATATGAGATGAACGATGAGAAGAAATGGGTGACAAAAAGAGAACTTTTTTTCTAAAAAAGTAGATTATTGACCGATATTCAAACTAATTCGTTTCAGCTTGCGAATTGGATTTTACACAATATAATCGAGCAGAAGCCGTAGATTCCCTTGTTTCCGCAGTGATTTCAGCGCGCGGGATAAATGCGTCTTTAATGTGTTGACGGATATTCCTAAATGCTCGGCAGCTTCTTTGTATTTCCGGTTCTCCAGAATGACGGATTTGACGGCTTGATATTCTTGTGTGGGGAGTTTGTCTAAAGCGCTCTTTAGCCGGGCTTTCAGCTCCATGAGTTCCGTTTCGTTGTACTCGTCTTCCGGTATGTCCACTTCTACTCCGGTCAGTTGTTCTGTAGACAAGAGCTGTTCGTGCCTCAGGTATTGCAACGCCTCGTTTCGCACAGCCGTATAGAGGTAGCTCCGCAGACTGGTAGAGATCTCTTTGAATATACGTTTCTCCCAAAAGCGGAGTAATACATTTTGTACCAAGTCTTCAGATAGGTCGAAAGTATCTGTCAACTGTACCGAATAGATGCATAAAGACATATAATAACGGTCGAACAAACGGCGAAAGGCCAATTCCTCATTCGTATTGAATAATTCGAGTATTTGTATATCTTCCGTTCTATTTTCTCTCATAACTCTAACTCTTCTTGAATGTATGTAGTACAAATGTACAGGCTATCTATTTGTTTTGAGATTTGTCATTTAAATATTTTAACGGTGCAACTCTGCCTTTTTTAATTTATTAGCATCGCTCTCTATCGTATCAGCTACGTATGTTTGAGTGTAGATATTATCAGACGTGATATGGCGTGGAGTTGGTCAACTTTAAGGATTATTTGTCTGAAGACGTCCTTTTATGTCAAAATGTACCAAATTTGTCCTTCATTTGGATGATTTATGCCAGTCTATTCTCTTTGAATGCACTACTTTTGCCATCAAGAAAATAAATACTTAACAAATAATCCCTGTATTATGAAAACAATTCTTAGCGCATTAGGACTTTCTCTTTTGATCCTCACGAGTTGCGGCGGACAGAAGAAGGCAGAAGTAGACTTTATTCAGGACAACATCGACAACGCTGTGGCACAGAACACAATTCAGACGGATATTATCGAGAAATCCGGTAAGATTCTGAATCCGCGGACACTCAAGAAAGATGGCAGCATCTCTTATATCCCCATCGACGACTGGTGCTCCGGTTTCTTCCCCGGCAGTATGTGGCTGACCTACAACCTGACCGGAGACAAGAAATGGTTGCCGCTGGCAGAGAAATACACAGAAGCCCTCGACTCCGTGAAATACCTGAAGTGGCATCATGACGTAGGCTTCATGATCGGTTGCAGCTATCTGAACGGATACCGTTTGGCCGACAAGAAAGAATACAAAGACGTGATTATCGAAACAGCCAAATCACTCTCCACCCGTTTCCGCCCCAATGCAGGCGTTATCCAGTCATGGGATGCCGACAAAGGCTGGCAGGCAAAACGCGGATGGAAGTGCCCGGTGATTATCGACAATATGATGAACCTCGAACTGCTGTTTGAAGCAACGGCACTTTCCGGCGACTCCACGTTCCATAACATTGCGGTGAAACATGCCGATACGACTTTGGCACACCATTTCCGTCCGGACAACAGTTGCTATCATGTAGTGGACTATGATCCCGAAACGGGCGAAGTGCGCAGCAGACAGACAGCACAGGGATACGCAGACGAATCGGCTTGGGCTCGCGGACAGGCTTGGGCTCTTTACGGATACACCATCTGTTACCGTTATACAAAAGACCAAAAATATCTCGACCAGGCACAAAAAGTATATAATTTCATCTTTAACAACAAGAACCTGCCGGAAGACCTCGTGCCTTACTGGGATTACGACGCGCCGAACATCCCGAATGAACCCCGCGACGCTTCCGCTGCCGCTTGTACGGCTTCCGCACTCTACGAGCTGGACGGCTATCTGCCCGACAACCACTACAAGGAGACTGCCGACAAGATTATGGCGAGCTTGGGCTCACCTGCCTATCGCGCCAAAGTGGGCACGAATGGCAACTTCATCCTGATGCACTGTGTGGGCAGTATTCCTCACGGCCAGGAGATAGATGTACCTCTCAACTATGCCGACTATTACTTCTTGGAGGCACTGATGCGTAAAAGAAACCTGGAGAATCATGAATAAACCTATAAACCTACTGTTCGGTGGCTTGACTCTTTTTGCAGCGCAAGGCTGCAAAGCCCCGAAGCAGGTTGCCGCGCAACCTGAGCACCCGAATATCATTTATGTATTCCCCGACCAGTTTCGCAATCAGGCATTGGGATTCTGGAGCCAGGACGGTTTTCGCGATAAAGTAAGTTTTCGGGGCGACCCCGTCCATACCCCCAACTTGGACGCGTTTGCCCGCGAATCAATGGTTCTGTCTTCCGCCCAAAGCAACTGCCCGCTGAGCAGCCCCCATCGCGGCATGTTGCTTACGGGAATGTATCCCAACAAAAGCGGCATACCTTTGAACTGCAACACTACACGCCCGATCAGCTCTTTGCGTGAGGATGCGGAATGTATCAGTGACGTATTCAGCAAGGCGGGCTATGACTGCGCCTATTTCGGAAAACTCCATGCCGAATTCCCGACCCCGAACGACCCCGAACATCCCGGACAATACGTGGAAAGCAAACGTCCGGTGTGGGATGCCTATACTCCGAAGGAGCGTCGCCACGGGTTCAATTACTGGTACTCCTACGGCACGTTTGACGAGCACAAGAACCCGCACTACTGGGATACGGACGGAAAGCGGCACGACCCGAAGGAATGGTCGCCCTTGCATGAAGCGGGCCAAGTCGTTTCCTATCTGAAGAATGAGGGAAATGTGCGCGATGCAGAGAAACCTTTCTTTATCATGGTGGGCATGAATCCCCCTCATAGCCCCTATCGCTCATTGGACGACTGCGAGGAGCAGGACTTCAACCTTTACAAAGACCGGCCGCTGGACAGCCTGCTGATTCGTCCGAACGCAGACCTTACAATGAAGAAGGCGGAATCTGCACGCTATTATTTCGCATCCGTGACGGGAGTCGACCGTGCTTTCGGCCAAATTCTCGAAACATTGAAGGAGCTGGGACTGGATAAGAATACGGTTGTCATCTTTGCCTCCGACCATGGAGAAACGATGTGTAGCCAGCGCACCGACGACCCGAAAAATTCACCGTATTCCGAATCGATGAATATCCCGTTCATTGTGCGTTTCCCGGATAAGATAAAGCCGAGAGTCGACGACCTGTTGCTCTCCGCCCCCGACATCATGCCTACCGTACTCGGACTGTGCGGATTGGGCGATTCCATTCCGGCAGAGGTGCAAGGGCGTAACTTCGCTCCTCTTTTCTTCGATGAAAAGGCGGAAATCGTTCGTCCGTCAGCAGCGTTGTACATTCAGAATGTGGACGGTGAGAAGGACGAGAACGGATTGGTTCAGACCTATTTCCCCTCTTCAAGAGGCATCAAGACCGCAGACTATACGCTGGCTTTGTACATCGACCGTAAGACAAAGCAGTTGAAGAAGAGCCTTTTGTTCAATGATGCGAAAGACCCGTATCAGTTGCACAACCTGCCTTTGGAGGAAAACAAGGAGATTGTGGAGCAACTCTATCGCGAGATGGGCTCTATGTTGAAAGAAATCAACGACCCGTGGTATACGGAGAAAATCCTTTATGACAAGATATCTTATTAAACTATGGTGAAAAAATATATTTGCTTGGTGCTGCTGCTTTTGTCAGCAGCGGCATCGGCTACCTTTGCGCAGTTTATAGGATTCGAGGACGGTAAAGTGCCCGAAACGTTTAAGGTCTCCGGAAAGGGTGAATTGAAAATCTCCTCTCTTTTCTATAAAGAGGGCAAGAGCAGTCTGGAATGGGACTTCCGCCCGGGTTCGGCTTTGGATGTGCAGATACCTCCGTTGTCGTTGGCGGGAAAGTCGGAGAGGCAATACGGCATCACCTTGTGGATATACAATGAAAAACCGCAGCAGGATTCCATCCGTTTTGAGTTTCTGAACAAGAAAGGAGAGGTGTCCTATTGGTTTGCCTATCACCTTCCGGCGCCAGGATGGCGTGCTTGCTGGATCTCTTTCGAATATATGAAAGGCGACAAGAAAGATAAGAATATTGTGGCCTACAGACTGGTGGCGCCCCAACGAAAAGGACGCATCTTCCTCGACCGTCTGACCTTCCCGGAGAAGAAAATGAATCTTCGCACCACTCCGGACCAACAGTTGCCCGCCAACAACGGCTTGTCCAACCGCGACCTTTGGCACTGGTGCCTCGTGTGGAAATGGGAACAACTGCCGTATGATATTCCATTGGCATCTAAGCTGACCGGTGGGCAGAAGAAAGAGTTAAAAACGATCGAACAACGCCTGACCGAGTTCCTGGACGTGAAGAAAGCACCCAAGAAACAAGTCGATGCCGCCTACCGGACATTCGAGAAAGCGGATATCCGTCCGTCGGCAGCGGGCACCGGATTCACCGGAATGCCTGTTGTAGCTCCGGACGAGCAGAACAAGAAAGCGGGAGAGATGTCATGGAATGATATTGAGACCATGCTTTCCGGCTTTGCCTACGATGCCTACTGCAATCAGAACGAGACCTCAAGGAAAAACTATTTCACGGTGTTTGATTATGCCATCGACCAAGGCTTTGCTTTCGGTAGTGGCATGGGCACCAACCATCATTACGGCTATCAGGTGCGCAAGATATATACGACAGCGTGGCTGATGCGTGATGAGATTTACAAACATCCTCATCATGAGGCTTATCTGTCGGCATTGCGTTTCTGGGCAGGCCTGCAGGAGACTCGCCAGCCGTGTCCTTTGGAGCGCGACGAGATGCTGGATACCTGGCACACGCTTTTGATGGCACGCTTCATCTCCGCCATGATGTTCACGGACGCAAGAGAGCAGGCGAGGGCTTTGGAGGGGCTTTCCCGTTGGGTATCCTCTTCTCTGCACTATTCACCGGGAACGATCGGTGGAATTAAGGTGGACGGCACCACTTTCCATCACGGCGGCTTCTATCCGGCATACACCACCGGAGTGCTGGCAGTGATAGGGCAGTTCATCGCTTTCACCAACAATACAGGGTTCGCACTGACAGAAGAAGCCCGGCAGCATATAAAATCCGCATTCATTGCCATGCGCAACTATTGCAATCTTTACGAATGGGGAATCGGCATCAGCGGTCGCCATCCTTTCGGTGGGAAAATGGGGGACGATGACGTTGAAGCATTTGCCAATATAGCTTTGGGTGGCGACTTGTCCGGTCGGGACGACTCGTTCGATCACGGTTTGGCAGCCGACTATCTGCGGCTGGTGCGCGACAAGGATACCCCGAATGCACGTTTCTTCAAGAAAGAAGGCATCAAGCCGGCGCAGGCTCCGCAAGGATTCTTCGTCTACAACTACGGTTCGGCAGGCATCTTCCGTCGTGCAGACTGGATGGTGACGTTGAAAGGATACACGACTGATGTGTGGGGAGCCGAGATTTATGCCAAAGACAACCGTTACGGACGTTATCAGAGCTACGGATCGGTGCAGATAATGGGAAAGGGAAATCCCGTTTCCCGTGCGGGAAGCGGCTTTGTGCAAGAAGGTTGGGATTGGAACCGCCTGCCGGGCACCACCACCATCCATCTGCCTTTCGAACTGCTCGACAGTCCCTTGAAAGGTACCACGATGGCTCATTCCAAGGAGAATTTCTCCGGCAGCAGCTCTTTGGAGGGTAAGAACGGCATGTTTGCCATGAAGTTGATGGAGCGCAATCTGCAGAACTTCACTCCCGACTTTGTAGCCCGCAAGTCCGTATTCTGCTTCGACAACCGGATGATCTGTTTAGGAACAGGCATCACGAACAGCAATACCGATTATCCTACGGAGACGACTCTCTTCCAGGCAAAGTACAACGGAAAGGATGCTAAAGTAGGAGACGATAATTATTGGCTGCACGATGGTTATGACAATTATTATCATGTAGCCGACGGCACTGTACGCTCGCAGATAGCTGAGCAAGAGTCGCGCCACGAGAAAACCCGTGCGATGACTAAAGGAAAATTCTCTTCTGCCTGGATAGAGCATGGCAAAGCCCCGAAGAACGGGACTTATGAGTACATGGTGCTGATACAGCCCTCAGCGGTGGAGCTGGATGCTCTTCGGAAAGCCCCGGCGTATGACGTCCTGCAGCGTGACGGAACGGCTCATGCGGTTTATGACAAGAAAACAGGCATTACGGCATATGCTGCTTTTGAAGTTTGCCGGCCTGAGAGTGACAAACTGATTGCTTCTATTCCTGCGGAAACGATGGTGATGTATGTCAAGGAATCAGATAAAGGAATTCGGTTGAGCGTTTGCGACCCGAACCTGAATATCGAAGAAAAGACGTACACGACCAAAGAGCCGAGTCGTCCTATATATAAGAAGATACAGCTCAAAGGCCGTTGGACGCTGAAGACTCCGATGGATAATGTCCGTGTGGAACAGCAGGGAGATAGTACGCAACTGACGGTGAATTGCCTGCACGGGCAGCCGGTTGAGTTGCTGATGGAAAGCAATTGATAGTGATACTAATGGAAAATAATTGATAGTGAATAAAATAGTGGATAAATTAGGTTTGACAATTGAAAGGGTATTAGTTACTATGTTTCTATGAAAAGGAAAGACCGGCTCGTGATGAACCGGTCTTTCTACTTATTAGGGATTGTTCTTTTATACAGCTGTCATTCAGCGTCTTTATTTATTCAGTCTCCATTCAAAACCATCTTTTGTATCTTTGATTTCGAATCCGAGTGCTGTCAGTGTGTTGCGTATCTCGTCGGAGGTAGCCCAGTCCTTGTTGGCCTTTGCCTTCATGCGCTGTTCCAGCAACATATCCACTACCTTGCCATAAGCAGCCTCGCGGCCGTCGGAAGAACCCTTCTCCTCTTTCAGTCCCATGATATCGAAGCTGAACAGGTGGAAAGTCTCTTTCAACTCTTTCAGGTCATCGGCAGAGATAGTCGCATTGCCTGCAATGACATTGTTGATGATGTGCGCACCTTCAAAGAGTTGCGCGATAACGATCGGAGTATTCAAGTCATCGTCCATCGCCTCGTAGCATTTGTTGCGCAGCTCTTTCACGTTGATACCTTCGGAAGTTGCTGCGGCAGGAGTTATCTTCTCCAATGCGTCAATGGCCTCCATCAAGCGTTGCAGACCCTTTTCGGATGCTTGCAGCGCTTCATTGCTGAAGTCCACCGTGCTGCGATAGTGAGCCTGGAGGATAAAGAAACGGATAGTCATCGGAGTATAGGCCTGTGCCAGCAACTTATGCGTACCGTTGAAGAACTCGTCCAGCGTGATGAAGTTGCCGAGAGACTTGCCCATCTTCGTTCCGTTGATGGTTATCATGTTGTTGTGCATCCAGTAGCGCACCATGTCGTCGCCTTGCGAAGCCACCGACTGTGCGATTTCACACTCATGGTGCGGGAAGATCAAGTCCATTCCGCCACCGTGGATGTCGAAATGCTCGCCCAAGTACTTGCGTCCCATGGCAGTACATTCGGCATGCCATCCGGGGAATCCGTCGCTCCACGGAGAAGGCCAGCGCATGATATGTTCCGGCTGTGCCTTTTTCCAAAGGGCGAAGTCGGCAGGATTACGTTTCTCGCTTTGACCGTCGAGTTCGCGGGTAGTATTTAGCACATCATCCAGATTGCGTCCGGAGAGTTTTCCGTAATGGTGATCCTTGTTGTATTTGGCAACGTCGAAATAGACGGAACCTTCGCTTTCGTATGCATATCCGGCATCAAGAATCTTCTGCACCAGTTGGATTTGTTCGATGATATGTCCCGAAGCGTGCGGCTCGATACTTGGCGAAAGCACGTTGAGAGCCTCCATCGCCTTATGATAACGGTTCAAGTAATACTGAACCACCTCCATCGGTTCCAGCTCTTCCAGCCGGGCTTTCTTGGCGATTTTGTCCTCACCGTCGTCGGCATCATGCTCCAAATGCCCAACGTCAGTAATATTGCGTACATAGCGAACTTTATATCCTATATGAGTAAGATAACGGAAGAGTACGTCGAAAGTGATGGCGGGGCGTGCATGTCCCAAATGCGCGTCACCGTAAACGGTTGGCCCGCACACATACATCCCTACGTGGGGTGCGTGAAGCGGTACGAATACCTCCTTCTTTCTATCTAACGTGTTGTAAATGGTCAGTTGATGTTCCATAACGTATGCTGTTTATTCGATTTAGAACCACAAAATTAGAATAAATCTTTGATATATTATGTAATTCAAGTTGAAATATGTAACTAATAACCGTTGTTTCGCGTTAAAATTGATACATTCGACAGCTATGCTTATCACCGTGCGGTTGTGCATCAACACTCATTTTACCTCGTCCGATGGAATTTAGATTCGCATAGGCATAGATTTAGTTTTTCTTTCCAAAGTCTCTATTCCTTTGGATGCATATATTTATTCGTCTGACTATAGTTAACCTTTCGTCTAACTATAGTGTTTCTTTCGTCTGACTATAGTCAGACGAAAAAACAACTACAGTCAGACGAATAATAATTAGCATATTGAAGAATACTTGTTTGCGGATAAAGCATTAAATTATCGCAAGGAAATTCTTAGTTTTATTGCGTCATACTCTGAGACCTTGAATTTGTGCAATATCTGTCATGGCTTCAATTATAAGATCACGCTCAATAATACGTTGAGGCATCGATAAAGTTTCCGACAAAGTTTCCGACAAGTCTCCGGCATTTGCATCCACCTATTATCCTTATCGTACTTTTGATTTTTAAATCTGTACGCCCTTGGTAGGTATTTAAACTTAAAAGGTATGTTTCGGATTACTCCCATAAGGTGTATTTATTTTATGTGAAGGTAGTTAATAGAAGCCCTTTTTATGAATGCAATCAAAAAAGTACTTTGATTACCAAAAGACTACCCATTTGTTAGTGATAAATCCAATTATTTTGCTTTTCTTTGGCATTATAGCAATGAAACATTGACACTATGTGCGATCCGAGTAAACACAAATAGGCAACAATACGGAATTGCAACTTGCGAAACCAGTGTGAATAGGTGGTTTCAGACGGCTTTGAGGTTTATAGTATAAATATCGAGGAGCTTGCAGGTAAGGTTTGCATCTTAAAATAATAGTGATAAATATGGAAAATGAAAAATTGTCATTAAGTCGGTTCGCCAGCCATCAGTCAATGTTGGGCAGTTCCAATGCTGCTTCAGGTATTGCAAGATGGGTTAAAAGTGTTGTGATTGGTCCCCAATTGGCTATTGTGTTTTTATCTGCTTTTTTATTTGCATGTACCTCAAATATAAACTAATAGCTTATGAAATACAAATATGTCTTTGTCCTGTTTTTATTCTGTTCGTGCAAAGCTGTTGAGCAGAAAGAAGAATCGCAAGGGTACTCGATAATCGATCTTACAGAAGTCAAATATACGGATAAATCTCCTAAGTTGTCAGAGTTCGTGGATAGTATATCCTACATCCGTTTGGATGAAGAACCTTTAATTGGAAATGTATGGTTGACAGGTGTTATTGTAACTGATGATGCCATATTTATCGATCATGAGCAGATTTATAAATATACTTTGGATGGAAAATTCCTATTGTCATTATTCTTAAAGGGCAATGGTCCGGAAGAAGCGGTCAAGTATTCTCGTGGAATTTATAATTTAGAAAAGGAATATGTGACATTCTCCAATAATGTGGGACTTTATTATAATTCATACTCATTTGATGGCAAATTTCTTGGGTTTCAAAATAAACTTAAAGATGAAGACCCTGATGATAAGTTTGATGTTGAAAAGACAAAAGGTACGAAGAAACTTTGTGGCTATTTGGGTGATATTCAATGTTACACATATTCTTATTATCCTTGGGCTGCAAAAAGAGGTGAGTCATTGAACCCCACCGGACCTGTTTTCTTATATGCCAAAGATGTTGTGACGGATTCTGTAATCTTTAAATTGAAGAATTATCATTTTGGTGTTAAAGCAGTCAGACAAGGACCGACTGCCAAGCCCAATGGATATCCCGTGGATTATGGGACTATTGATTCTGTTTATTGGGTGAGACCTGTAATGCTTGATACTCTTTATCGCACTTCAGATTTTAAATCTGTGCGGCCTTGGTATGTGTTTAAGTTAAAAAAAACAACCGCAGATTATGCGTTTCGTGTGAAACACATGTTAATAGATGTGGATGAAAGTGAATGGAACAAAGAAATGCTTCGGAATGCTTATGCATTAGAAAGTGGCGTCCTTTTTGAGTACAATGCAGCGATAAGTGGGGTGGGATATTGCAAAGCGGGAGGAAAAGCGAAAGTTTTCTCTCGTTATTTTGAAAATGATTTGGATGGGTATTTGAAAGAATTGTCTTTCCAAGGGTTGGGCGGACATAAAATATCTCAAAGGGATGGTTATTTGTACACTTTGGTTGGTGCGGAGGAATTTTTTAAAGAAGGTTCGAAATCTCCATTTCCAGATTTGACGGAGGAAAGCAATCCTGTTGTTGTAAAACTGAAATTGAAGAAATGAAAAACAAGGGTAAGGATAGAATATTTCTGATATTATTTCGCCCCTTAATATAGAATTATAAACTAATAGCTTATGAAATACAAATATGTCTTTGTTCTGTTTTTATTCTGTTCGTGCAAAGCTGTTGAGCAGAAAGACGAATCGCAAGAGTACTCGATAATCGATCTTACGGAAGTTGAATATACTGATAAATCTCCTAAGCTGTCAGAGTTCGTGGATAGTATATCTTACATACGTTTGGATGAAGAACCTTTGATAGGAGACATCTGGACCACGGCCGTAGTTGTATCTGAGGATGCTATATTTATTGATGATGAGCAGATTTATAAATATACCTTGGATGGAAAATTCCTATTGTCATTATTCTTAAAGGGCAATGGTCCGGAAGAAGCAGTCAAGTATTCTCGTGGAATTTATAATTTAGAAAAGGAATATGTGACATTCTCCAATAATGTGGGGCTTTATTATAATTCATACTCATTTGATGGCAAATTTTTTGGGTTTCAAAATAAGCTTAAGGATGAAGACCCTGATGATAAGTTTGATATTGAAGGAACTAAGGATCAGAAGATGCTTTGTGGTTATTTGGGTGATATTCAATACTATGCATATTTTTATCATCCTTGGGCTGCAAAGAGGGGTGAGTCATTGAACCCCACCGGTCCTGTTTTCTTATATGCCAAAGATGTTGTGACGGATTCTGTAATCTTTAAATTGAAGAATTATCATTTTGATGTTAAAGCGACTAGACAAGGTCCCACTGCTATGCCTAATGGATATCCTGTAGATTATGGGACTATTGATTCTGTTTATTGGGTGAGACCTGTAATGCTTGATACTCTTTATCGTACTTCAGATTTTAAATCTTTGCGACCTTGGTATGTCTTTAAGTTTAAAGAAGAGGCCGCAGATTATGCTTTTCTTGTGAGGAACATGTTAATGGATATTGATAGGAGTGAATACTATAGAGAATCTCTTATGAACGTTTATGCATTGGAAAGTGGCGTTCTTTTCGAGTATAGTACAGCGACAGTCAGTGGGGTGGGATATTGCAAGGCAGGAGGGAAAGGAAAAGCCATCTCTCGTTGTTTTGAAAATGATTTGGATGGATATTTGAAAGAATTGTCTTTACAAGGATTAGGTGAAAAAAAGTTATCTCAAAGAGATGGTTGCTTATATACATTGGTCAGTGCGGAAGAGTTTTTGAAAGAAGGTGCCAAATCTCCTTTTCCTGATTTGACGGAGGAAAGCAATCCTGTTGTCGTGAAATTGAAATTGAAGAAATAGGATATCCTCGCCCAACTTCGATAAAAGATGATGTCGTATTACGAATAAGTTGGAACATTGAGAAATCTATAATTCAGATATATCTTCATCTAAATTTGTTTCTATTCCTGTAATGTTTCGTAATGATTTGGCTATAAAATCTGATTATTATGCTGATACAGAACGAACGTAAGATAGCAAACCGAGAGGAGCTGCAGGTCGTGATACCTGTGCGGATAGACAGTGCTGAGAGGCTTCGGAATTTGAGATTAGTCCTTCACGACTTGTCTGTTATGGGCATTCCGGTTATTGTTCTTGAAGCGGATAAAAGATCTCATTGCTCTGTCCTGCTGTCTTCGTTTGACTTTGATTATATCTTTGTGGAAGATGACAATGAGATATTTCATCGTACCCATTATTTGAACCGGTTACTCCATATCTGTACAGCCCCTGTTGTGGGGATTTGGGATACGGATGTTATATTGTCCAAATCTCAGATTGAGGAATCGTTGAATGCGGTTTTGGCAGAGGGCTATGTTTTTAGTAGTCCCTACAACGGGCACTTCCATTTTCTGACGGCACAACAGAGCATAACTTATGCAACGAATCCTGATACTACCTTTTTGCATGACTGTTTCCCTGCCACTCTCCCGTTCCGGCAACGGGCATCTTGGGGTGGAGCCTTTTTGGTCGACAAGAAATCTTATTTGCAATGTGGCGGTGAGAACGAATGTTTTTATGGTTGGGGGCCTGAAGATGTAGAACGTGTCCATCGGTTGGAGATACTGGGGCATCCGGTGCATCGGGCAAATAAGGCGTTGTACCATTTATGGCATCCACGGGGAGTAAATTCTTTCAGCGCTGATGCGGAGATGGCTTTTAAAAATCGGATGGAACTAATTAGAATCTGTTCAATGACACGTGAAGAATTGGAATGTGAAGTGAGAACCTAAAAATAAAGAAATACTATGGAGCATCAAGACTTATTAAGCAGATATTCTGTTATCTCTACTCTGAATGATGATTTTCATTCATCATTGGGATTGGCACACGGCAAGATGCGTGCTGCTATTTTCTTTTTTCATTGTGCCCGTAGCTCGGGCAGTGATATCTATGAAGATGTTGCCGGGCGGTTGCTGGATGAACTTTTCGGACAACTCTCTATCGGAATGCCGGTTTCTTTCGCCGATGGATTGTGCGGCATAGGTTGGGGGATAGAATATCTGATTCAAGAGGGTTTTATAGAGGGTGATGCCGATGAAGTTCTTGCAGAAATTGATACCTCTGTCATACAGGAGATTTATGTCCAAGCGCTGGACGGATTGGGATTGGACACTGGGATTTTGGGTTTAGGGCATTACATATTGATGCGTGTACGCCCGTATTGGAAGATGGGCGACACCGACTCAAGTCTTGAATTGAAAGAAAACCTGATTTATCTGATTGACTGGCTCGACCGGCAACTGGATGAGGCGGGAGATGAAGGAACGGATGAACTTCTGGAATGGTTGTTGCTGCTCCGTGCAACCGGATTTTATAAAACAAAAGTGGAGAAGATGATTGCTAAAATAAACAAGGACGCTTATGAAAAATGCAGAACAAATAACGGTGATAATCGTGCTTCGGATTGATAGCCACGAACGTAGTTGCAATCTGGATGCTGTGCTTCGGTATTTACAGCCTACCGGTATCCGGGTGCTTGTGTTGGAGGCAGACAGCGAGAATCGGTATAAAACCTGGAAAGACTTTGAGAATGTAGATTTTTACTTTGTGCATGACGAAGATCCGGTGTTTCATCGTACACATTATCTGAATCAGCTCCTGCAGAAATGCGTGACTCCTGTCGTTGCAGTATGGGATGCGGATGTGATATTGCCCTATGTGCAATTGGAAGAGTCGTTGAGTATGATTCTGAATGAGAATGCAGCAATCGTACTTCCTTACAATCAAATCGTGATGTATTTGTCGGAAGAACAGACTGCGGCATGCATGGAAGCGGAGTCATTTCAGGGGCACTTAAAGAGATTCTCCGGTTCTTACCGGCGATGGCTCGGACGTCCTTCTTGTGGCGGACTTTTCCTTGTGAATCGGAAAATCTATCTGAAGTGTGGTGGTGAGAATGAACATTTTTACGGATGGGGGCCTGAAGATGCCGAACGGATTAGAAGGATGGAGATTTTAGGTTATCATGTAAATGTGAATACCCAAGGTCCTTTGTACCACTTGTGGCATCCGAGGGGTGAGAACTCAATTTTCTTTAATAGGCAAATTGCTTTTAATAATCGGTTGGAATTAATAAGAATCTGTAGTATGAGCACTACAGAATTGACTGATGACATAATGTCTTGGGAGTGTCGCATTAATGAATGTAATCAAAAAAAAGGCTTTGATAGCTAAAGAATTACGCAAATGTTTGCAATAAATCCAATTATTTTGCTTTCCTTTGGCATTATACAATTATGAAACGCTGATATTATGAGAAACTTGGAAACACAGATAACGAACAATGCACAGAAATTACAAACCGTGAGTTCTGCAATGAATGATGCTTTCGAACATTTTCAATTTCTGCATGTCTTCCCCGACCAACTTCGATAAGAGGTAATATCGTATTTGTATTTGACAGATTGCAATCCTGTATAT
>CAKUYM010000029.1 GCA_934716785.1 uncultured Bacteroides sp.
GTCTGATAGGTCTCTTTATCACTTTCTTCCGTCTCCCGGTTTAAATAGGGTGGGATAGGAAGCTCTCCGAACACTTCGAGAATATCGGCAAAGGTAACTTCCGGATTATTCCATGCAAAGTCTACCCAGTGGCTGGTTCCCCGACATTCACCTCTTGTCGCGGTTAAAGTGATCGGCAATCCTTTCACGGTCATTTCCCGTTTCAGGGTTCCTTCTTTCCATTTCTTCAGGTTGCCTATCATGCAGAGCCATGCGGTGTGTTCTGTCTGTTGGAAATTCAACGCATAGTCATTGGGCTGAATCGGTTCGAGGCAGAATACTTCGATCAGTGCACCAGTCTCTTTGCGGAAATGCAGTCTTGCCTGAATTACTTTCGTATTGTTGAATACCATCAAAGCTCCTTTCGGCAGATAGTTTGACAAAGAGGTAAAAGTATCTTCGCTTACTTCGCCATGACGGTACACCAACAGTTTAGACTGGTCGCGAACTGGTAGCGGAAATTTAGCGATACGTTCATCCGGCAGTGGATAATTGTATTCGCTGATATGGATATGTTTCGGGTTTTCTTCCATTTTCTTTGTTATGTATTTTATCTGCAAAGATACGGATAATCCTTGGACTTAACAAACCCTATCGGGTTACGGGGCTTATCCGATAGTTTCTTTTGTGTTTGCAGTTCTGCCAACGTTTGGTTAATGAGTTCCAACTGCATCCTCGTTTCTTCGTTGATGTCATTATAGTCGGTGAATACTTCTTCGATATAGTCTTTGAGTTCTTGCATTTGATTTTCGACTCTGTCAATTGGGGTGAGGGTGACCATTTGGCGGATAGCAATAAATGCACGGATGATTTGAATATTAATTTCTATTGCAATATCACTGTTGAGCACGGAGGAAAGCTGTGCAACGCCATGTTCGGTAAAAGCGTAAGGCATATATCGAGTGCCACCTCTTTTTGAGGTGCTGTTTTTACACCTCAAACTTTCGAACTCTTCTTTTGTCAGTTCGAACATGAAATCAGAGGGGGAATCTCTTGGAATAAAAAAAGAGGTTAGATTTTACTCTAACCTCTTTATTATCAATTCGTCGGGATGACAAGATTCGAACTTGCGACCACACGCCCCCCAGACGCGTACTCTACCGGGCTGAGCTACATCCCGAATTGCGATTGCAAAAGTACGGATTAATTTTTAAATAGCAAATAATTTAAGCCTTTTTTATTGAGAAGATTTACCGCTATTTTATTTGTGTATATAAGTTATGTGTCTATGATTTATAAAAACAGGAGGAGAACTTTCCGTTCCCCTCTTGTACGATTTGTATATAGAGCTATTTAATTTTAGAAGTAGATGTATTTTAGCACGAACAGTACTGCTAATACCCACATCGTAACATTGAGCTTCTTGAATTGCCCACACAACGCATTGATAGCCACGTAGCCGATCATACCGCAAAGGATACCGTCAGAGATACTGTAAGCTAATGGCATCATGATGATGGTGATGAAAGCGGGGATGGATTCCGAGTAGTCGTCCAGTTCGATATCTTTGATGGGAGTGAGCATGTACAAACCTACAATGACTAATACGGGTGAAGTCGCTGCTGCAGGAATACCCAAGAACAGCGGGGCAAAGAATAGCGCTATAACAAAGCAGATAGCAGTGACAAAAGAGGTGAGCCCTGTGCGTCCGCCTTGAGCCACACCGGCTGCGCTCTCCACATAAGTGGTAGTGGTACTGGTGCCGAAACAAGCGCCGGCAACAGTAGCAACGGCATCTGCCATAAAAGCTTTGTTTAGTCCGGGAATCTTTCCGTCGGGACGCATCATGCCCGCTTTGGTGCATACACCTACCAGCGTACCCATAGTGTCGAACATATCAATGAACAGGAATGTAAGTACAATCACTAACATATCGAGTGAGAACAGTTGCGAAAAGTCAAACTGGCAGAAGATGGGAGCAATGGAAGGCGGTGCGTCTACTACTCCGTCGAAGTGCGTGATGCCCATCGGGATACCGATGATGGCGGTGATAAGGATACCGATCAGCAGGTTGCCCGGTACTTTCTTTACAACCAGCACACTGGTGATGATAATGCCGATGAGTCCCAGCAGTGCACTGCCTTCGGTCACTTTGCCAAGGCTGACCAATGTAGCAGGATTATCAACGATGATGCCGGCATTCTTCAGTCCGATGAAAGCGATGAACAATCCGATACCCGCACCAATCGCACGTTTCAGCGAAGTCGGGATGGCGTCAACAATCCATGCACGGACTTTGGTGACAGTGAGCAAAATAAAGATAATACCTTCAATAAACACGGCCGTGAGAGCCATCTGCCAGGGATAGCCCATTGTGAGGCATACGGTGAAAACGAAGAATGCATTCAATCCCATGCCAGGAGCCAGTCCGAAAGGTTTCTTGGCATAGATGGACATGATGAGTGTGCCCACAATGGCTGCCAAGGTAGTGGCGGTGAATACAGCCTGTGTGTCCATGCCTAAGTCGGCAAGGTTGCTGAAGATACTGGGGTTGACGGCCAAGATATAGGCCATTGTCAGGAAGGTGGTGATGCCTGCCGCAATCTCAGTCTTGAAACTGTTCTTGGCAGGGTCGAAATCAAAGAACTTTTTCCACATAATAGCTTCTGATGTTTTTAAATGGTTTTGAGATTTTAAATGGTTTTTTGTTTAAAAATAAGATGCAAATGTAAACAAAAAGATATTAGAAAACAAGAAAAAAGAGCGGAACAATGCTCATTGTACTCTCCTTTTTGTAAAAAAGAGAGTGCGGATTTGCATTGTTTCCACTCTTTTCTCAACGACGCTCTCTCAGGGGTCAGAGGGGGGATTTAGCGTCTTTTCCAATCTGCTTGATGCAACGTATATATCGTTTATTTGTGGCTGTCTTTATCGGAGTGTCTGCCAAAGCACCGCAATAACGCTTGCCGAACCGCAAGTAAGAACCGTAGAGGTCATTCAGCTCTGTACTTCCCCAATACTGGTCACCGTTACCGGTAGTTGCCGTATTCAATTTCACACCTCCATGGTCGGTCAGTACTTTATCAAAAACTTCGCGGGCTGTTTTTTCGGCATCAGTTATTTTGTCCGGAGTAGCATTTGTTGCCTTGTCGAACGTAGTACCGTTGTAAGCCTCAAACAAGGCCTTCAGTTCGTTGATGGCAGGCCAGTACCAGCCATTTTTGCAAAGTTTGATAGCTGGCACTTTCTCTTCGCCTTCTTTTATTAGCGTGGTGGTATTTGCCACCCCATTGTCCTCATCCGTCACATTATAACTCTTTTGCTCGGTGCTCCAAGCCTCTGTTGTTTCTGTACGTTCCAGACTGACAATCTTTGCTGTCTTTCCGTCTTCCGATACCCAAAATACGACTCCCTTAGTGTCTCCTTGCTCATAGTAACTGCCCACAGTATAGTCGGCTACAGGAGTAGCCAAGGCTTTTTGGCTAACGGAAACAGATATCGTATAATCTTTTTCGTCAGTACCTTTCACAGTTATCAGTACGGTTGTTTCACGTGTTTTACCGCTGTCATTGTCCGATGTGGCTTTTATAGTCACTGTGTTGTCGCTCACTGTGGCGCTGCACCAACTGTTATCCGCAGGAGTAGCTGTATAGATACTTCCGTTAGCTATTGTTGCCGTTACCGTCTGTTCGCTGTTTTGTACTCCTTCCAGTGTCACGTTCTCTTTATCAAGCTTGATGGATACAACGACGGGCTCCGGTCCCGGAGTGTAGTTGCCGATAACTTTGACACAGCGAATAAAACGTTTGGTTCCTGTCTTCTTGCACTGACCGGCACCCATGTTCACGGCAGGTACATAGAAGCGGAAGTTGCATCCGTACTTAGCATAACTCTCGTCGGAGTTGTCTTCAGTGCTTGCCCAATAGGACTCACCGTTGCCGGAAGTAGAGAGGTCGATGGCTGTGCCGCCGTTGTCGGTAAAGATCTTATCGAACTTGGCGCGGGCAATTTTCTCTTGGTCGTCTCCACCCGGTGTCTTCGAAGCCTCATCGAAACTGCGTCCGTTGTAGGCGGTAAAGAGGTCTTTCAGCTCCTCAATAGCCGGCCAATACCAACCTTCACCGTGTGCGTCACAGAATTCCAGTGCCGGGATGCTGCCGCTCTTGCCCTCGTTACTGTTGCGTATGAGAGTGGTGTTGGTCTGTCCGTCCACCATGGAGTAGGCGCCGATGAAGGCTGTACCTTCAGTAGACCATGCTCCACCTAATCTGTCCAAAGAGACAGCCTTAGCTATAGTCTTGTCCGTCTTGTCCACCCAAAAAATGACGCCCACGGCTTTTCCCTCTTCATAATAAACATCTCCAATACTGAATTGCTGACCTTCCTCTTCTTCAAAGTAGGGAGGCATGAGCACCGTAACGGTAACATTCTCCGTTCCAATATGCAGTGTTACGGTCCCTGTCCGTTCAACACCGCTGTCATTTTGTTTATAGTTCAGGGTGAGGCATCGCCGGGTTACTTCGGCTGACAGCCATTCCTGGCAGTCGCCTGCCACAGTCGCACTCACTTGGTCTGTATTAGTCATCATCAAAATGTCAGTGCTGCCGGCTTTTCCGTTTTCCAACACAACGTCCGTTTGGTCTATGGAGTAGTGCACGGTTTCCTCTTTGTTGTCATCGCAGGCATGCAGACAGAGGCACACCAGCGCTATATACAGTAGATTAAATATAGTCTTCATTGTATTGTCTTTTTAAAAGGTTAGTTCCATCCGTCAGTCTGCGGGAAGTTATTAGCTCCCATTAGCAAAATCTGGTCGCTTGGAATAGGCCATTTATCGTGTTTGCCTTTGATGAAGTTTTTGCGCGCTTCGGTATAGTCTTTGTCCAAATAAGGATTTTCAGCTTTTGATTCACCCGAATATTGCGTACAATACTTCTCAAGTAATCCCAAGCGTTTCAGCAAAGGCCAGCGCACGCCTTCAAAGTTCAGTTCGCGTGCGTACTCGTCCAGTATGTTCTCCAAGGTTAGTGTACCGGTGAATTCATCATTGCCGGCACGTTGGTAAGTCTTGTTGAAATACTTCAAGGCATTCGCATTGTCACCTTTGTGGAAGTAGGCCTCGGCGCACATCAAATATGTCTCTGCCAAACGATATACAATCAGGTCGCGGAAGCTTGACTGACGTGTGGGCAGGTCACTGTTGGTCCAGAAGTCAGCATGCTTGATAGACATAGGGTGCAGGCGTTGGCAATAGCTGGATCCTGCATCTTCCGGTTGGATAACTTCCCCATACTTGGGCGAAGTGGGATCATTGTACTTGAACTGGTGGATGAACAGTGTGTTCTTACGGGTATCCTTTGCCGAATACAAGTCGAGCAGGTGCTGGTTGGGGTAGACGCGGCCGAAACCGTAGCCGCCTTGGTCGCTGGCACATACACAACCTTTCATGCTGCGATATTGTGAAGTGACATAGACAGAAATGGGGTGTCCTTTCAGTGTAGAACCGGTTACGGTGCCACCGCCACCTACATTTTTGGAGAACTGATAGGCGAACAGTACCTCCTTGGAACGCAAGTTCTCGCTTGAGAATACGCTTTCAGTGTTGGGTTCCAATTCGTAGTAAGCAGCACCATCGGTGAAGATGTCTTCGCACTGCTTGATGGCTGTATCCCAGTCCTTTTCCCACATGGCTACTTGTGCACGGATATGCTTGGCGGCCACTTTAGTGTAGCGCCCATACATGGGACTGCCGTTGTAGGTGGGCAGTTCCCAACCAAGGCTTTCGACAGCTTCATCCAAGTCTTCTTTCACTACCTTGAATACTTCCTCGTTGGTGGCCGGCTTGTAGTCTCGGTTCAGATTGTTCACATTGGTTGCCTGCAGGTTCAGGTAGATGCGGTCATAGCGTTTCCACAACTCAAAAAACGAGCGACCACGAATCAGTTTCGCCTCTCCATAGATAGAACGGATATCTTTATCATTCAATCCCAACTGTTCGGCCGACTCAATAATCTCATTCGCCTTTCCGATAAGCGCATAGTGAAACTTCCAAAAGTCACTGCACTCCGGAGAGTCTGCATTCAGTTGGTCGAGACGTGCCACACGTGCACAGTTTCCGGCACGGAACAGTATGAGGTCTGTGCTGAAGTCAAACGTCTGCAGCAGATAGACGATGGATTTCTCGTTCGAGTCGTCCACAATGTTGTTACGCTCGTAGATGTAAAGTCCGGCAATGGCTCTTTGCAATCCTTCCTTGGAGTCGTACAAATAATTATTCGTCACTTTCGTTTCCGATTCCAAATTCAGCAGATTATCGCATCCGCAAAAACTCAGGCCAATGAATCCGGCTATAAAATATGATGCTATTCTTTTCATGATGTTGCTTCTTTAAAATGACAGATTAACTCCAAATACATATTGCTGTGACTCCGGATAGGCGCTACCTACCACTTCGGGACTGTAAGACCATACGTTGGTGAATGTGAGTAGGTTGGTTGCAGTCGCATACACGCGCAGCTTGGAGCAACGCAGTTTGGTGGTGAGTTTCTGCGGCAGCGTATAGCCTATTTGTAGCGTACGTAGGCGCAGGTAGGAAGCGTCTTGATAAGACATGGAGCGCAGATAGGGGATATCCATGCCGTAGGTGGGACGGGGGAACTCGTTGGTGGGGTTGTTGGGCGTCCAGTAGTTCACCTTCATACCGTTGTTCTTTCCGCGCAAGTTGCCTCCATATTCTCCGTCGTAGAGCAATGGGTTGCGGATGTACCCTCCGGACACGGCATACCAGTCCATGTACAGGTCGAAGTTCTTCCAAGTGAGATTGGACGAGAGCGATACGGTGAAATCCGGGTCACGCTTGTATACTACACGGTCTTCTTCATTAATTTTGTTGTCACCATTGATGTCACGCAGTTTTATACTACCCGGTTCCACTACGTCAGTACGTTTTACCACAGCATCGGGTTTTCCGTCATGGTCGGTGTCTACGGTTGGTTTTAGCTCGTAGGAAAGTGCACCCGATTCGTCCTTGGTGATATAGAAGTCGTCATATTGGTATACGCCGTCTGCTTTGTAGTCATAGTAGGCGTTGATAGGTGAACCTACAATCCAACCGTTACCCGGTTGGCTCATCGGTTTCCCGTTTTCATCCACTTGATCGTCAATCTTTACTATCTTGTTTTTGAAGTGGCTGAAGTTCACTGTGGCTGTCCATGTCAGGTCTTTGCGGCTTATCAGTTCGCCTGTGATGCCCACATCAATACCTTGCGATTTTGTTTCGCCCAAGTTGTCGAGCATAGAGGTGTAGCCCAACGATGCATTTAGCATGCGTGATACCAGTAGGTCGGTGGTGCGGGTATGGTAATATTCCACTGTTCCTGTCAATCGGTTGCCGAACAGTCCGAAGTCTACACCGATGTTGGCAGTGGCAGATCTTTCCCACTTTAAGTTAGGATTGGAGAGCACAGTTCCCGGTAGGTAGCCCATGTAGTAAGTATCGCCAAACTCGCCTTCTAAACTCTTGGCCAGCCCCAATGTGGTGTAATTGTCTATACCGTTCTGGTTGCCTACGATACCGTAGCTTACACGCAGTTTTAGGTTGTCCACCCATTCGGCTTTTTGCATAAATGCCTCTTGGTTGATACGCCATGCCAGTGCGACAGACGGGAAGTTGCCCCATTTGTTGTTCTTTCCGAAACGACTGGAACCGTCTCGACGGTAGGCTACGTTGAGCAGGTAGCGATCTTTGAATCCATATTGTGCTCTCAGCAGCATAGATACTAAGTTGTTGCGGCTATAGTCGCGTTGCTGGTTGTTCACCTCTCCGTTGGCAATGAAGTTGTATCCCAAGTCTATCGGCATGTTCTGTGCACTGTATCCCAAGCCTTTGGAGAGTGACTTGTCTACCGACTGTACTCCCGTGATGTTCAACTTATGGTCGCGGCTGCGGAAAGGAACATCATATTTCAACACGTTTTCTATCAGTTGGTTGGTAGTGGTGCTATTGTCGATAGAAGCAGTGGAACCTCCACCTAAATATTCTACATCACGTGCACGTCCTTCCTCATTGACACGGTTGTAGTAAGAGATGTTAAACTGATAAGTGAATCCGTTGAATAGTTTGAAGAGGGCGAAAGCATTGAAACGGTAGCTGTTTGTCTTCGATTCATGCGATTCATGTTGTGCATTGAATAGCGGGTTTTTGTCTCCCTCGCTATTGATGTAAGAAGTATAACTCCCATCGGGATTGTAGACTGTGGCGAGTGGGGTACGTGTTATGAACTGGTAGAATGAACCGTTCTCGATGGCTCGTGTGGAGAATCCTAACGAACCGTTTACACCCAAAGTCAGCCATTTGCGTATATCATAGTCTAAATTGATACGGCTACTCAGACGCTCGAAGTTGGAGTTCTGCTTTATCAGGCCGTCTTGGTAGAAATAGCCTACGCTGACAGCCGCTTTCAGTTTCTCCGTGCCACCTCTGAAGCTCACTTCGTGACTATGGTAGAGAGCTGCTTTTTTGAACATCAAGTCTTCCCAGTCGATGAACCGTCCGTTCTTGTAAGCTTCCTGCATCTCCTCATCACTCAAGGCGGTAGAGATAGGCAATTCGTTGGCTTGTATATAGCCCATGTCGTGTGCTTTCGCTTCGCGTCGCATAGCTACCCATTCGTCTCCTGTATAGTAGTCGAAGTTGCGGTGCAGATGCTGGAAGCCTACGTAGCCGTTATAATTTATTTTGCAATCACCACTTTTGCCTCGCTTGGTGGTCACTAAGATGACACCATCGCTGGCACGTGCGCCGTAGATGGCTTGTGAGGCGGCATCTTTCAGTACTTCAATGGATTCGATATCATTGGAGTTGATCATGGCAAACTCTGTGTCACTTGCCACACTTCCATCGATGACGTAGAGCGGTGTATTGCTGGCTGAAATGGAGCGTGTGCCACGTATCTTGATGGAAGGAACAGTGCCCGGCTGGCCGGATGAACTGGTCACCGTTACGCCCGGTGCACGTCCACGTAGCATTTCGGCTGCATTGGAAGCCGGGAAGTTTTTCATATCATTGGTATTGACCGATGTGATAGAGGTTGCCACATCACTCTTGCGCATCGTACCATATCCCACTATCACCACATCATTAAGCACTTGGCTTTCCGATTCCATCTCTACATTGATAACATTACGTCCGTTCACGGCTATCTCTTGGTTTTTATAACCCAAGTAGCGAAATACCAAGGTGGCATTCGGTTCTACCTTGATGCTATATTTTCCGTCTACATCGGTAATAGTTCCACTGGTGGCACCTTTTAATGTAACGGTAGCGCCAATCACCGGAACGGTTTTTCCGTTTTCGCTTTTCTCTGTAACGGTACCTGTCACAGTATGCGCATTTTGTGCGGCTATACTCTGCATCAGGCATAGCATACAGATAATAAACATCCATTTAATCGCTTTGTATGATCCCATAGTCCGTAGATTTTTTATTGTATTATAGATGATTTTTCTGTTTTATGGCAGTTTCTCTTTATTCTGCCTTTTCCCACATACTCTCCAATCCTTCGTAGTTGAAGACATCAAATCCTCGGAAGGAGCCGTATGCTTTGCCTTTCTCCATGATGTATCGGGCTGTCTCCAGCAGATACTGCCATCCCTTGGGCTGTAGCCCGTCACCTTCATCATTGTTTACGGCTGTCTTTACACATACGCTTACGCTCTGCGGCTTTTCTTTAGCTGCGGCAAGTGAAGGCTCGCTCTTGGACCAGATATCTTCTTTATTTCCCAAGTAGGACATCAACACCACCCAATCGCAAGAGGCCAAAAACTGTGGCATGGTGCCGTAGGACAGTTTGTTGGCATTGGCTTGAATTTGGAAGTTATAGGACACGGCTTCGCTGAGCTGCGGCGCTTGCTTCGTCATTAGCCCCTTTGCCTTTTGCAGGCGTTCGAGGGTGAGTTGCAGCAACTTGTCGTTGGCTCCACCTACTCCATAACCAGTCTGGCTATTCCATTCGTAGGTCAGGGCGGCAGGCTTGCTGCTTCCTTTGCAGGTGTGGGGTTCCAAGTCAGCTGCGATGCCATAGAACCGTTCGTCCGGAGCCACTGCATTGTTGTAGGTCTTGATAAGTTCTACTTCTGTCTCCACTTTGGCTTCGTTGACATAGATACTGTTATCGGCAATGCGGAGGGCGTGCGTTTGGATACCGTAGCCTTTTAAGGTGGCGATGAAGGTACGTAGCCAAGGCGTGGCACCGGTTATCTGCTCCTTACCGGGTGAGAGGTACACATCGTTGAATCCTAATACGGCGATGCGTGCAGCAAGCTGTTCGGGATGCTCATTGTACATATTCACAGACTTGGAGTAGACATACACTCCGTTGCGTCCACCATCACCTCGGTATGTACTTTGGCGGTATTGCTCGGCATTCTCTTTCATCTTCTCCGTGATGTTTGCTGCGGCGATGCATTCGTCCGTCACCAGTACATCTTTCCGGCTGTTGTCTATGATTTGATCTTGAATTTCTTCATAGGTAGAGCCGTAGCTCGTGTTGTTGCTTTCGCAGGCCGAAAAGGCCATGAAAACAACGGCAACCAACAATAGAATTCTTTTCATCGTATAAAATGTTTTTTTCATTTAAAGTCAGTATTCTGTATGAAAGAGTTAGGGCAGTTGCGTGATGAGGCACTGATGAATCCGCCGCATCTTCGTCACATAGTCCCATGTACCAAAGCTTGCTCCCGGATTTTTCAGGTATCCCGCATTCAACCTTTCAAACTGCTTGCGCAATCCTTCACTCTCCTTTATGAGTCGCCTCAGTTTCTCTGCATAAGGTTTCCGCAGAGAGGCATCGAATCGGTCTGACTCAATAACCTTTTCCGATTGTTTGAACTTCAGATAATTGATCCGTATATCCAACATCAGTAGCAAATGGCGGAAATCTTCCGCATTCTGTTTGGGGGTGAGTTTACCAAAACGCAGTCGCATGTCTGTACATTGCTCCATCGCTTGTTCTATCTTCGTGGCATCCGTCTGAGGCAAGGAGACCATATCCTGTGGCATGAACAGATAATCGGTCAAAGTATTCACTCCTGCTTCATCGAAGCCGAAATGTTCCTTTCCGTATTTACTTATAAAGTTTTGTGCATTCCACTTCTCGTTTTTCAGAGCATCTGCATATGCCCGTTGCAGGATATCGAATCCAGCTAACGGATATACTTGGCGCACAGGTTGCAGGTCCATTACTTCCCATCCATTGTCGAAAATGTATCCGTAGCGGCCGGAAGTACTCCAAGAGGTGTTGATGAAGCCTGTATAGCCATGCTCTCTCGCAAAGGGGATGAACGTAGACAGGTTCTCGAAATGTTTGCCCCATTGTGTCAGGTAAACATTGTCGGGCGAAGAACGCAAAGCGGAGGCGCCCCACACGGTGAATCCCTGTTGCACTAAAGTGTCCACATTGCCGAAATGCTTGGAATTCCATCCGTAGTTCCAATCTATTATGACAGTTTCGGACGGTATCTCGCTCAGGGCTTCGGGATGTTGCAGAATCATGTCGGCCCATATGATAGGCTTCTTGCCCATGTCCAGCACCAGTTTGCACATTTCCTTTATATAGTCTACAAACAACTTGGAGATGCCTTGCTTTTCCATTTTCAGTTTGCAGTGCTTGCAGTTTCCCAACAATCGGGTCTCGTCCGCACCAATGTGGAAGTAGGGCGAGGGGTGTAGGCGTGCCACTTCGCGGAATATTTCACTGAACACTTGCTTTGCCTCTTCAGTGCGCATCGGGCATACTTGTGACATGTCACTTTTGCTTTCGCGCAGGGTGGCATAGCGGTCGTGCTGCAGGATGTATTCGCAGTGGCCGAAGCAGTTTTGCAGCGGTATTACGTCCACTCCCACAGAAGTGCAATACTGCACAAAGTCATTCACTTCATCGGCAGTAAAATGGTATGCGTTGCACAGTGTGGCATGTTTGTCAAACGGGAAAGAGGCTTCATACTCCATAACCACCGTGTTGATGCCTTCGGCAGCCGCTTTCTTTACCGTTGATTTCAGTGCCGGCAGTGTCATTACCTGCGTGCGCATATCTATATAGATACCTCTCACGGCAAACTCATTTGTCTGCACGGCGGCGTAGACGGAGACTGAGGCAAGACAGCAGGCAAGCAGCAGACCGATAACTTTTTGATATAGCTTGAACATGTGAGTTAGAAGTTGATAAACCTTATTCTATAATGTATTTTCCGCTATCACTGTCTACATAAAGCGTGGCATAGCCATGTCTCCGCAATATGGAAGCCGGACAGGCGGGAGATACCTCTCCGTAGACTGTAGATTTCACGGCTTGTGCCTTGGTAGCGGCAGGTACGATACAGAATATCCTGTCGGCAGAGAACAACGTAGGAATGGTGAGGGTCAGTGCATAGAGTGGCACTTCGTCCAAGTTAGCGAAGCAACCGTCATGTACTTGTTGTTGGCGGCATACCAAGCCCAAATCTACTTTCTTGATGCATTGTGGGTCACTGAAGTCTGCCACATGCGGGTCGTTGAAAGCGATGTGTCCGTTCTCGCCGATACCCATAAATACGATGTCAATAGGGTGCTCTGCGAGCAATTTCTCATAATCGGCACATGCTCGTTCGGGGTCTTTTTCCGTACCTATATAGTTCACGGAAGCAAAAGGAACCTTATCGAAGATGCTGCGTTTCAAAAAATTGCCGAATCCTTGCGGGGCATCAGCGGCAAGCCCCACATACTCGTCCATGTGTAAGGCATGCACACGCTGCCAGTCGATGCCTGGTGCGGCAGCCAGTCCTGCCAGAAACTCGTTTTGAGAGGGTGCGGCGGCAAATATGGCATATACCTCTTTTTTATGGGCGAGAAGATGTCTCAAATATGCGGCAGCTTCTATTGCGGCGTTCTGCCCCATTTCTGTTCTCGAATCGTACACGTTGACGATGAGCTGATCTGTTTTGAATGTTCTGCTTAACATGATTTCTTTGTATAAATAGTGGTTCCGTTAATGATAGTTCGCTGTATATCGATATTGTTGTCGAAGATGACGAGGTCGGCATCCATTCCTTTCTTAATGCTCCCCTTATGGTGGTCGGCATGCATGATGTGTGCAGGCGTTTCCGTCATCATACGTACCGCATCAAACAGTGTGACGTTTCCTTCGCGTATTACGGTGCGTACAAGCCGGTCGGCAGTAGCCACACTGCCTGCAAAGGCCGAGCGGTCCAGCAACTTTGCCACGCCGTCTTCCACGATTACTTCCTGTCCTTCTGTCAGACTGCCTAAAATGCTTTTGCCTTCAGGCATACCGGCAGCACGCATGGAGTCTGTAACCAGAGCGATACGTTCGGGACCTTTGATTTTAGTTACCAACTTTAACAGTGATGAGGGTACGTGGATGCCGTCAGCGATGATTTCAATGGTCGCATTATCTTCGTAATAGCCAAACTCCAGTACGCCTGCATAGCGGTAGGCGTTTCGCCGGGTTACGGTACTCATACACGAATAGAAGTGAGTAAGATGGGTCATTCCATACTCGTAAGCTTGTTGCATCTCTTCGAAAGTGGCGTTGGTGTGTGCGGCAGCTACCAGAATGCCCCGTTCGCACAACACTTTGATAAATTCTTCCGAACCGGGAAGTTCCGGAGCCAGGCTCCAACGTGCAATACTGTCTGTGCGGTTCAGAATTTCCATATACTCTTCAGGTTTGGGCGTGCGTAGATGACTCTTGTCTTGAGCACCTCCCTGCTCTGGTGAGAAGTAAGGCCCTTCAAGGTGCAGACCTCCCAGTTGTGCTCCGTCAACATTCCGTTTTTGGGCATCATGATAAATGTCGAATGTATCGAAGAGAACTTGGTTGCTGCTGGTCAGTGTAGTGGGGTAGAGCAAGGTGGTGCCGTGTGTGGCGTGCATACGTGCCACGGTGAGGAAAGCCTTGACGCTTCCGTCCATGAAGTCTGCCCCACCGGCTCCATGGGTGTGTAGGTCTATGAAACCGGGTGAAACAAAGTTATTTCCGGCATCAATAATGTTCACTCCTTCGGCCAGTGTGGGGGTACCGTTCAGCACGTCCACAATCTTTCCATTTGCCATGAGCACGCACCCTTGTTCGATGATGCGTGACGGAGTAATGATGTTTCCGTTAATAATAGCGCAATCGATATTCATAACTCTTATTATTTTTATTTAGCTGAAGCTTTTCTGCTCCAATGGTTTATTTTATGCCCGTAAAGAGCGTAGTATATCATGAACAGGAAGCAGGGTATCAGCACCCAATAGGCTGTGTGAAGGTCACCCGTCAGGTCGGCCACATAGCCGTAGACCAATGGCAGCAGGGCATTGCCGCAAAGTCCCATCACTAATAATGACGAACCGATGTTGGTGAAGCGTCCCAAGTCGTGGATGGCGAGTGGCCATATCCCGGCATAAATCACAGAGTTGGGAATGCCAAGCAATACTAAGAACCAGATGGATATGTGTGTCCGGAAACCGAATAAGGTGATTTCACCCGGCATGAAGAGTACACATAGCGACAGTACAAGTCCGGTGATGGTAGCTATCACCAACGCTTTCTGCTGTGACAGGTATTTGGGTATCAGGCACACTCCGCACAGATATCCTATCAGGATACAAGCCAATGTGGCAGAGGGGAATACTTTGGCATCAAGCATTGAGATGCCCATACTTTCGGCATAACCTATAATGGTATTAATGGAAATCACTTGTGAACCTACATGGAACATCAAAGCCACTGCGCCTAATATGAGGTAAGGGTAGGCAAAGACAGATTTCCTGTCCTCCGTTCCTTCCGTGGAGGGTTTACTGTCTTTGTTGGGGTTGATGTTTGGGATGGATGATCTGCTGAACACAATTCCAAACAGGAAAAGCAGTATGGCAAGGGCGCAGTAGGGAGGTACCACTCCGCGTATCAGTTCGTTTAGGGCTTGCTCTTTGGCAGCTCCGTCCAACAGATTCTGGCTGATTTGTTCCATGATTATTTTGTCGGACGGCTTGATGACGAGGAAGGCGAACACCAACGGTGCGATGATGCCGGCAAACTTGTTGCAGATGCCCATGATACTGATGCGGCGTGCTGCGCTTTCGATGGGGCCGATGATGGTGACGAACGGATTGGCGGCTGTTTGCAGCACAGCCAGTCCGGTGCCCATGATGAAGAGGGCCAATAGAAACATATTATAGGTGCGTGTGTAGGCTGCCGGCATGAACAGCAAAGCTCCCAAGGCTAATATCCAAAGTCCGTATTTCACTCCATTTTTGAAGCCAATGCGGTTGAGAAGAATAGAAGCCGGGAAGGCCATTACCAAATAGGCAATGTAAAATGCGAAATTAGCCAAATAGCTCTGCACTTCGCTTTGTAGTTCGCAGGCTATCTTGAAGTAGGGGACCAAGATGGAATTTACCCACGACACCAAGCCGAATATGAAGAATAATAATCCGAGCATGACAAGTGAGACGAAATAGTGTCTTTTGCTCATAGACAGGTTGTTGGATGAACTCATAGTAATATGATTTTATGTTTTGACACAGCAAATATAGAGCAAGCATATTGGCTTGATATATGAAAAAACGCAAAGGTTTTATCAAAAAACGAAGAATCTGTTTCTAAACATAAAATACATTTATTCTTTGTTTCCCGTTAAAGGCCTGTGTCTCCCTTCCGGCGATATTCCTCCGGTGTACAGTTTTTGTATTTCTTGAAGATATGCGTCACGTTGTTGTAGTCTTTAAAGCCCACTTCGATGCTCAGGTCGCGCAAGGAGCGCCGGGTGGAGAGCAACAGACCTGCCAGCAGATTGCAGCGACATATTAATATATATTGGTAGATAGAGACTTTCATCGTTTGCTTGAATTTAATCTCTATGCTCCGGCGCGACAATGGAATGTCGGCAAGCATGGACTCGATGGAGAGATTGGATAGCGTGTAGTGATTGTCAATGTAGCGCACTACCTCTCGTACATGAGGGTCGGAGATGTTATATTTTTCGGTAGATTGCCGTAATTCAATGCGGATGGGCTTGATGACGATATTGAAGTTGCTGTTGTATTCTTTTTTCAACTGCATGTCTATTAGCTTTCCCATCATGTAGCCGCCCCGTTCAATACCCAACTCAATGGAAGAAATGGGAGGATCTGAAATATGGCACATCAGCTCATCGTTGTCCACCCCTAACAAGGAAATTTCTTCAGGAATGCGGATGCCGCTCATCTTGCAGGTCTCAGAAATGAACAAGGCATATGCGTCATCGCAGCAAAACAGGGCAACGGGCTTGGGCAGTCGTTGTAGCCATGAGGTTACGTCAGCTCTTATCTCAGCTTCCTGTTTGTCTGACTCGAAACAGTAGAAATATCCTCCGGCATGTGTCACTTCCTGCTGATATCCTTCGCGCCGTTCATCGGACCACACTATTCCTTTCACGCCGCAGTAGGCAAAGTTGCGGAACATCCTTTTGATAAAGAACTGTGCTGCCATCTTGCCCGTTTCCTTGTAGTCGCCGGTCAGATTGGAGTAGGTGATACTGCGGTGATGATAGTTCTGTAGCGCCACAGGAATGTCCAGTTCTTTCAGTAAGTCCATTTTCTCATTGTCCCATTTGCCCACAATGGCATCAGCTTTCCATTCTTTGGCCCAGTTGAGAATACCTTGTTCTCCATACATCTCTATATAATAGGTGGGAAGCCGGTAGAAAAGCCACGGTCCTTTTTCTTTGGAATATTGCACCAGTCCTCGGAGTAGTTTCCTGTCAAAATCGCTGGAGTAGTCTATCAATAGAAGAATCTTAATCATGGGTATCCTTTGCCTCTTATAATTGTTGAAACAGCGCAAATGTACACAAAAAATAACACAAAGATTAAGGAATATATAATAAAACTAAATGTGGAATAGTTGAATGAACCATCAATCGGAGAATTTGTTTATAAATTAATGCAAATAAACAATGTGCTATTCTTTTTATGTAGTTTAGATAGAGAGGTATTAAATGATTGACTTAAAAAACAGAGATGCATTAGAGATATACATCCTAAGTGAGGAATTTAAATTTTATCAAAATATAAGATATCTTCCTCTGCCTGCTTATCCTTCCAACATACAATCGGCTCTGATTGTATATTGTTTGAGAGGCAGGGCAAAGCTCACGGTACACGGGGATGTACACTGGATACAGCCGAAGGAACTTATCGTGCTATTACCCGGACAGTTTGTCTCATTCAGTGAGCCTGACGAAGATTTTTTGACCATTTCGGTGATGGCATCATCTTCTTTGTTCAGTGATGTATTGAGTGGGCTTCCACGATTCTCACCGCATTTTTTCTTCTATATGCGAACCCATTATTGCTATCCGTTGGTGGAGTCGGATATTTCCCGGCTATCCGGTTTTTTGGAATTGATAAAAGAAAAAGTCAAGTCTCAGGATATATACAGGCGGGAATTGATAATTCTTCTGATGAAGTATTTCTATTTGGAATTATTCAATGCCTATCAAAAAGGCTCAGCACTGACGGAGCGTAAGGATACGCGTAAAGAGGAGTTGGCTAATCAATTCTTCGAACTCATCGTGAAGCACTTCAGAGAAAATAAGGAGGTAGCTTTTTATGCGGATAAGTTGTGTATCACTTCCAAGTACCTGACTATGGTTGTCAAAGAGACAAGCGGCAAGTCTGCCAGAGATTGGATTGTGGAATATGTCATATTAGAGACCAAGGCTCTGCTGCAGAATACCAACTTAAGCATTCAGGAGATAGCTGCTAAGATGAATTTCGCCAATCAATCCTCACTCGGACGTTTCTTTAGGAAGCATACCGGAATGTCATTGTCTCAGTATCGTATGAGCAATCTTGGCTGAAAGCGAGAGTACGGGGATTAAATCCCCATACATTCACGATAAAAGTCCAACATCTCAAAAATGGTATCTTTGTCGGCAGTCTGGTTGATGCAGATATCTCCGATGTCTCTCAGCAAGGTAAAGTTGATCGTACCTGCCGAAGCATTCTTTTTGTCGTGCGTCATATAAGCATAAAGTTGTTCGTACTTCTTGCAATCGAATGTAAACACACCGTAATTGTCTTTGATGAATTGGATCGTCTGTCTCATTTTCTCTTTCGGGAAACCTACTTTGGTGTGAGACAGGTACAGCTCGCATACGATTCCCCAGGCTACTGCGTATCCGTGCAGCACCGGGCGGTTCTCTGCCAATGCCATACTTTCGAATGCATGCCCGACGGTGTGGCCTAAGTTCAACGCTTTCCGGATGCCATGTTCAAAAGGATCCTGTGCGACAATATCTTCTTTTACTTGTACAGATTCGCCAACCAACTGTTTGAGGGCGGCATAATCAATGTCGGAAGTGTTGAAATTCAGCAGCTCCGCCCAATGGGAGACATTGCTTATCAGACCGTGTTTGAGCATTTCCGCATATCCGGAGAAGAAATTGTGCATGTCCAGCGTGCGTAGAAATTCAGTCTCAATCAATACGCTATTTGCAGGGGCGAATGCGCCTATCTCATTCTTCAATCCGTTGAAGTTGATTCCTGTCTTTCCACCGACTGAAGCATCCACCATCGCCAACAAGGTAGTCGGTATATTGATATAAGAGATGCCCCGTTTGAAAGTGGCTGCTGCAAAACCTCCTAAATCCGTTACCATCCCCCCGCCGAGGTTTATAAGCAGAGAATGGCGGGTAGCTCCTTGTGTGCTCAGTGCCATCCATACGGAAGCAAGCGTTTCCAATGTTTTATGTACGTCCTCCACTCCGATGCAGATCTCGATGGCATCTTTCAGTAGGGATGTCTCTTTCAAGGTGGGCAGGCAGAGACGTTTGGTATGCTCATCAGTGAGGATGAATAATTTGTCATGCGGACACTTCTCAATGGCGTGGCTCAGACTCGTTTCCAAGCTTTCACAGAGGATAACTTCTTGTTTACTCATGATTCTTTTGCTTTTTACCCTGCAAATGTATATAAAATATCTTTTTTATGCTTACTTTTGTCCGGTTAAAACGTTCAATTATGAAAGCATTATTACCTGTATATTGTCGTCCTTTGGGATATGTCGTTCTGTTGATAGCTTTGTTCATTCCTTTTCTTTTAGTGATGCAAGGAATGGTGACCGATAACAACCTGTTGTTTTATAAAGAATGTACAAAACTGCTGATGATGGCAGGTTGCTTGTTGATTATCTTCGCTCTGAGCAAGCATGAAAGCCGTGAGACGGAGCAAATTCGCAACTCGGCTGTCCGTAATGCCATATTCCTGACATTCCTGTTCGTCTTCGGCGGTATGTTGTGGCGTGTCATGCAAGGGGATGTGATAAATGTAGACACTTCTTCTTTTCTTACCTTTTTAGTATTTAATGTGCTTTGTTTGGAGTTTGGTCTGAAAAAAGCGCTTGTTGATCGATTCTTTAAAAGATAATTTTCTTTTCAATTAAACCTTTTGCGATTCTATTGGTCAAAAAGACATTGTTATTGCTACTAATATAATCGTAATTTAGGTAAATGAAAAGATTTTCAGCAGGATTGGTGCTGATGTTGCTATGCACCTTCTCAATTTTCGCACAGAATAAGGTTATTACCGTTTCGGGACGTGTCGTGGAGTCCGATTCGAAAGAACCGGCGGCACAGGCCACGGTTCAACTGTTGTCACTACCCGATAGTGCTTATGCTGCCGGTATAGCCAGTGGCAATCAGGGGTGGTTTACTCTCCCCAAAGTGAAAGCCGGGAAATACGTATTGAAGGTTTCCTATATCGGTTTCCAAACAAAATTCGTACCGGTGCAACTGGCTGCTAATATAACAGAAAAGAAGTTGGGAACGATTGCACTGGAGCCGGATGCGGTCATGCTGAAGGAAGCGGTGGTCACTGCTGAGGCTCCTCAAGTGGTAGTGAAGGAGGATACGCTCGAATATAATTCGGCGGCTTATCGTACTCCCGAGGGGGCTATGCTCGAAGAACTGGTCAAGAAACTTCCGGGGGCGGAGATTGATGATGACGGTAACGTCAAAATCAATGGCAAGGAGGTGAAGAAGATCATGGTAGACGGTAAGGAGTTCTTTGGCGGTGATGTAAAAACCGGATTGAAGAACTTGCCCGTTGACATGATAGACAAACTGAAAACGTATGATAAGAAGTCGGATCTGGCTCGTGTCACCGGAATTGATGACGGGGAAGAAGAGACTGTCCTCGACTTGAAGGTGAAGAAGGGAATGAATCAGGGATGGTTTGGCAATGCGAGTGTTGCCGGTGGTACGGAAGACCGCTATGCCAGTAACTTGATGCTGAACCGATTTGTAGAAAACAGCCAATTCTCTTTGATAGGGTCTGCCAATAATGTGAACGACCAAGGATTCTCCGGTGGAGGAGGTGGACCGCGTTTCAGAAATAACAACGGCCTGACTGCCACCAAGATGCTGGGAGCCAACTTTGCCACGCAGACGGATAAACTCGAATTAGGCGGTAGTGCCCGTTATAATTTCAGTGACCGCGACGCCGGTTCTACAAGTTATTCGGAACGTTTCTTGCAGAATGGAAACTCTTACTCTAACTCAAATAGTAAAAACCGCAGTAAGAATACGAATTTTAATGCCGATTTCCGTTTGGAATGGAAGCCGGACACACTGACTAATATCATTTTCCGACCCAACTTTTCTTATGGAAAGTCCAATGGATATTCTATCTCCGAGTCGGGTACTTTCAGTGAAGATCCGTTCAATATCAGTTCCAATCCGAATGCTTATTTGAATAAGATTTTTTGGGAAAGTGCGGATGATCCTTTTGAGAAGATCCGTGTCAATGCCAGCAATAGTGAATCCTCATCCAAAAGTAACAGCCTGTCGGCAAATGCTTCTTTGCAGTTGAATCGTAGATTGAACAACCGAGGCAGGAATATCACATTCCGTGGTACGTTCGGCTATGGAGACAATGATAGCGAATCGTTGAGTGAGGCATTGACACGCTACTTTGACAATGCTGCCGGAAAAACGAATGACGACCGGAGCCAGTATACTACTACTCCGACGACGAACTATAATTATACTGCCGAGCTGACCTACAATGAACCGGTTGCGAAAGCTACCTTTTTACAATTCCGTTATAAGTTTCAATACAAATATAGCGAAAGTGACAGAAGTACATACAGCTTGGTTCCGGATGAGGAGAAGGGACAGGATTGGTTATGGCACTTTGGCGACGAACTGCCCGAAGGGTATGAAAACAACAAGGATATGAGCCTGAGTAAATATGCCCAGTATAAATATTACAATCATGATATCAATGCCGGAATGAACATTATCCGCGAGAAATACAGATTCAACTTTGGAGTGTCTTTGCAACCGCAGAATACCAGACTGGATTATAAGAAGGCTGAAATAGATACTGTAGTAAAAAGAAATGTATTTAATTTCGCTCCTAATGTCGACTTCCGTTATCGGTTCTCCAAAGTGAGTCAGTTGCGCTTTACGTATCGTGGAAATGCCAGTCAGCCAGGTATGGAAAACCTGTTGGACGTGACAGATGATTCGAATCCGTTGAGAATCACTAAGGGTAATCCGGGATTGAAGCCGTCTTTTACTCATTCCATGCGGTTGTTCTATAATACCTATGACGGTGATAAACAGCGCGGGATGATGGCACATGCCAACTTTAATATGACTCAAAACAGGATTACCAATGCCACGACATATAATCAGACAACCGGTGGAACAATCTCGAAGCCGGAGAATATCAATGGCTATTGGACAGCAATGGGAATGTTCGGATTCAATACTGCTCTGAAAGATAAGCGCTTTACCATCAATTCTTTCTCACGTGCCAACTATACGAATGATGTATCTTTCCTTTACAATGAAGAAACCAAACTGAATGACAAGAATACAAGTACGTCACTGACTTTAGGTGAGAACTTGAACGGGACTTTCCGTAATGACTGGCTTGAGTTTTCCATCAATGGCTCCATCAATTACAACTTCGAACGTAACAAACTGCGCTCGGAAAACAATCAGGAACCATATACTTTCGGATATGGCGCAAGCACCAATATCTCTTTGCCGTGGAATATGACGCTGTCTACCAATATTACGAACAATTCACGTCGTGGCTATCGTGATGCCAGCATGAATAGAAACGAACTTCTTTGGAATGCTCAGATTGCCCAGAACTTCCTGAAGGGCAATGCTGCGACAATCAGCTTTGAAGTATATGATATCTTGAAGCAGCAAACCAATATCAGTCGTTCGCTGACAGCCGATATGCGTTCCGTTTCAGAGTATAACGGAGTGAACAGCTACTGTATGCTTCGCTTTTCTTACCGCCTGAATGTCTTTGGCAGTAAGAAAGCACGTGAAAATATGCGCCCCGGTGGCTTTGACGGTGGAGGACCTCGTGGCCCTCGCGGTCCTCGTGGCGGTGGTCCCGGTCCCGGCAGAATGATGATGCCTTTCTAAGAGCGTACATTATGAAGATGGAAAGTCCTGGTTGCAACGATTGATAGTTGTAGCCGGGACTTTTTTGTTAATCCGATAATTTATTCTATATTTGTTGTGCAGTATCTGTTAAAAAAACGATTCCTATGATTGATTGGAACTATATACTCAGTCAGATAGCAACAGTAGCCTTTGATATACTCTATTTCGGGGCCATTATCGGTACGATTGTCATCATCATTCTCGACAATCGTAATCCGGTTAAGACTATGGCGTGGATACTGATATTGCTTTTCCTTCCTATTGTAGGTCTTGTCTTGTATTTTTTCTTTGGCAGAAGCCAGCGCCGCGAACGTATTATCAGCCGGAAGAGCTACGACCGTCTGCTGAAGAAGCCAATGGCGGAATACTTGGCTCAGGATTGTTCGGTAGTTCAGCATGAGTATTCCCGCCTTATCCAATTATTTCAGCATACCAATCAGTCGTTCCCCTTCGAAGGCAACCGGGTGGCTGTCTATACGGAAGGTTATACCAAACTGCAATCCTTATTGCGCGAACTTCAGAAGGCGAAGCAGCACATCCACATGGAGTATTATATCTTTGAGGATGATTCCGTTGGGCGTCTGGTCAGGGATGTACTGATTGAAAAAGCCTCTCAGGGAGTGGAAGTAAGGGTGATTTATGATGATGTGGGATGTTGGCACGTCCCTAATCGTTTTTTTGAGGAGATGCGCAATGCCGGCATTGAGGTACGTAGCTTCCTGAAGGTGCGGTTCCCGTTATTTACCAGCAAGGTGAACTACCGTAACCATAGAAAGATTGTCGTTATCGACGGACAGGTCGGTTTTGTGGGCGGAATGAATCTTGCGGAACGCTATATGCGCGGTTTCTCTTGGGGAATTTGGCGCGATACGCATATTCTGTTGGAGGGCAAGGCTGTGCATGGTTTGCAAACAGCCTTCCTGCTTGATTGGTATTTTGTAGACCGCACACTCATAACGTCATCCCGCTATTTCCCGAGAATAGACTCTTACGGCAGCTCTTTGGTTCAGATAGTCACAAGCGAGCCTATCGGACCATGGAAGGAAATCATGCAGGGGCTGACTGTGGCAATTACCAATGCCAGAAAATATTTCTATATGCAGACTCCCTATTTCCTACCCACGGAGCAAATTTTGGCAGCCATGCAGACTGCCGCCTTGTCAGGGGTGGATATACGCTTGATGTTGCCGGAACGTGCGGATAATCGGATTACCCATCTCGGCTCCTGTTCCTATTTGGCAGATGTGATGCAGGCCGGGGTAAAGGTCTATTTCTACAAGAAAGGGTTTCTGCATTCCAAACTGATGGTATCGGACGATTTGCTTTCTACGGTAGGTTCAACCAATCTTGACTTCCGCAGTTTTGAGCATAATTTTGAAGTAAATGCTTTTATCTACGATATGGATACAGCGCTTGAGATGAAAGAAATATTCCTTCAAGACCAGCGTGAAAGTACGCAGATATTCCTGAAGAACTGGATAAAGCGCCCGTGGAGACAAAAAGCAGCGGAG
>CAKUYM010000030.1 GCA_934716785.1 uncultured Bacteroides sp.
CCACCACGGAAGCGAATTTATCAAACCGGCAGGAAGCATCCAACGTCAATCCCAAATGGCGGGAAGGCACTTCCAACTCTTTCAATCGAGGAAGAAAACCGAAACATTCCACCCCTACATCTTCACAGGCTTTCTGCAAAAAAGAAAGGTGACGTTCGGAAGCTACCTGATTGAATACCACACCGGCAAGCCTCACCGACGGATTGAAATATTTGAAGCCATATAAAATCGGAGCCACCGTATAAGAGGTTGACTTAGCATTGATCACAAGAACGACCGGAATATCCAACAAGGCGGCAATAGCCGCGCTGCTCCCCTCCATGCCGTCGAAGCCATCGAAAAGTCCCATCACTCCCTCGGTTACACACACATCCATTCCGGCAGCATATTTCGCATATACTTTCTTTACATGCTTTTGAGAAGAGAACCAAAGATCGAGATTGACGGAAGCATTACCTGCTGCCATCTCATGATATTTCGTATCGATATAATCGGGACCGCATTTATAAGGCTGTACGTTCAGTCCTCTATCATGCAGAAGCCTCAACAAGCCTGTCGTAAAAGTTGTCTTCCCGCCTCCCGAAGAAGCAGCCCCAATCAAGAAATGGCAAGTCTGTCTCATCGTTTTATCGCTTTTAATATATCAATGGGGTTATGCTCGTCTACTGTCAGCCGAACCACCTGCGCAAGTTCCAACCCATTATCACCTGCCGCTTTCTCAAATTGGTTCCTGCTTTCTTCGGATACAGAATTGAATACCAATGTCCCGCCCACAGGCAATAAAGTAGTTATCTTCTTTATCATATCTCCCAACCTGCCGCCATGACCTCCGATAAAGACGGCATCAGGCATGGGAAACTCGTCTAACGGCATATCCATAAAATCACCGATCACCGTCGTTATACCCGGACAACCGAACCGACGGCTATTCGTCTCCATCAACTGCCGTCCCGCCTCTCTTTTCTCGAAGGAGATGATATCGAGATGAGGAAACTGCAACTTCGCCTCAATGGAGACAGAGCCTGTGCAGAACCCCACGTCCCACATCACCGCTCTGCTTCTCAGGTCGAGCATGCTCAATGACAGCAGCCGAACAGGCATTTTGGTTATCATATTCACCCGCCCATCCAGCAAATCAAACCGCTCTTCCGGAATTCCGAACGATCGTTCACGAGCAGCGATACGCTCCATAATCAAGCAGTTAGGCATCTCAAAATGCCTATTCATCGCTTCCTCCACACTGTATTCCGCAACCGTTTCATCCTCATTGCCCAGTCGTTCGCCAACAATCAGCCGATAGTTGGTATATCCGTATACCTGCATCCGAGCGGCTATGGAAGCGGGTGTCTTCTCTCTGTCTGTAAGCGCCCCTATCAGTCTCTCTCCTGAAATAAGAGCCTCATCAAAAGCTTTCCACGGCCTGCCTGTCAGAGAAATCGTCCGCATATCCTGATAAGGGAGCAATGCTTTGTGTGCCAAAAGCTGCAAGGAATTGAAAGACGGATACACTTTGACGACAGCCTCCGGCAGTTTGCGCATCACCGTATTGGCAAAGCCGAAAAACAAAGGGTCACCTGAAGCAAAGACCACAATCTCGTTATAACCGGCATAACGTTCGAACACAGCATCGAGAGGTACGGTTATGTCTATCCATACCGATGATTCCGGCAACATGGCAGCCACAATTTCATGGTGTCTCTTTCCACCCGAAAAGACATGAGAACGGGCAATCAAAGCCTGAACCTCCTTACTGAAAGAGAGTTCCCGACGACTATCTGTTATTCCTATAATATGAAATTCCTGCATTCTGTGTCATATAAAAAGTCTGTCTGCACTTTTCTATACATCTCTACCGGGACGCAACGCCCGGGCATCATCAAAGCACAATATCGCGTTCACCAATGTAGCGGCAAGATTACTTCCGCCCCGCCTGCCCTGAACGATAATCTTCGGCACCGCCGTGAATGTCTTTATCATGTATTTCGATTCTTTCACGTGCACGAACCCTACAGGAGCCGCAATAACTCCGGACGGATGTGCTTTTCCCTTTCGGATCAAATCACACAGTTCTATCAATGCCGTAGGTGCGTTGCCAAATACAAACAGGGCATCCGGATGCTCCTCCACCGCCAGACGAATGGCTTCCTGCGAACGGGTAGTTCCCCGTTTCTTCGACTGCTCTACCGCACGTTCGTCGGAGAGATAACACTTCACCTCCACACCCAAACGCTGTAAAGCCCCTTTCCGTATGCCGGCGGCCACCATCGTAACGTCCGTGACAATCGTCTTGATCCGTCCCGAAACAATCTGCTCATACAGGTTCTTCACAACCTCTTTATCCGTATATACCAACTTCTCCATCGCAAAATCCGCAGTGGTATGTATGGCATGGAATAAAGCCCATTTGCGGTCAAGGTCGATCTCTTTGTCCTGCATCTCCTCCTCTATCTTCCTGAAAGAGTTTATCATTATCTCCTGCCCTTTTCCTACCTCTCCCTTTTCCTGTTCGCGATAATACCCGCGAGGGGTCACCATCCGGTTCTGAAATTGAAAGGTCTGTGAGTTTCCTATCAGTACCACTGTAAACATATCCACTTCCTCCGGGTCGAAATCCTGCAAGGTGGTCACCACCACCTTCTCTTCTTCCCTACCTGCCTGACGAACATAGCCCACGGGCGTCTCCGGCGAGCGGGATTCCCGGAAGATTTCCTTCAGACGATGAAGCTGCCAGTAACGTCCCTCACTCTTAGGGTTGTAAACAGCCGTCACAAAGTCGGCAGTAGCAGCGGCTACGATTCTCTTTTCTATGATTTCCCACGGGGTCATCAGGTCGGACAAGGAAATAATGCAAAAGTCGTGACCGATGGGAGCTCCTAATAGCGCGGCAGCTTTCTGAAAAGCACTGATACCAGGCAGCACAAGAATCTCGACCTCACTCCCCCGTTCCCGCTTCATTTCATAAATCAGCGGAGCCATCCCATAGATTCCTGCATCACCGGAGCTAATGACGCAAACAGTTTTCCCCTGTTCGGCATATTCAAAAGCCAATTCGGCGCGGGCTTTCTCCCGCTTCATTCCGGTATCAATACATTCAGTTCTTTCTGCCAGCCATCGGGTGATAAACTGGAAATAATATTTATAGCCAATCACCACATCCGATTCTTTCAGCGCATTGACGACAGCCGGAGTTATATCTTCCGGACTACCGGGACCGATGCCTGCTACTATAATCTTTTTTTCTTTCATACATCTTCTTCAGGATTATACCAGAAACAAAAGTACATAAAAAGCATGAGTTTTTATACCGGTATATAAAGAAATCATTTTTTCCATATGTATAACACACGATATCCGGACTCAAGATATTCTGTGGCATCGCAAATACTTTATCTTTTATATGCTGCATAAAAAAGCCTTCATCAAGTCTTTGAAGATTATAAATGTGAATAATGTCCTTTATCTATTTCGTTTGGGTTCTTTGAAAAAGGACATTTACTACAGCCACAGCAAAAGCGAAAGTAAAGCCCACAAGACAGACAGCATTCCAGCCACCATAGTTCCAAGCAACTCCTGTACATAGCGTACCAAGGCTACCACCTGCAAACAGATGGCTCATAAAAATAGTGTTGCTACGGTTTGTAGCTTCCGGAACAAGAGCAAGACAACCGCTTTGATTGCTTAACTGATAGCATTGGGCACCTACATCAACAAGAATGATAGCCACAACAAGACCCATATAACTGTCTGAAAAGAGATACGCTACAATCCAAGCTGCAAACTGGAGTATATTTCCTGCTTGACAGAACTTTTCGATGCCAAACCGCGGGATATATTTACCTATGCCACTTGCTGCCGTTGCCCCTGCCAATCCACAAAGCCCAAGCATGCCAACAGCATCACTACCTGCATGAAATGGAGCACCTGCCAAGTGGAATGCCATGCACGACCATATAGCCATCATGCTACCAAAACTCAATCCGCCACGCAAGGCATAGATACGAATTGTCGGGTATCCATGGTATATATTCCCAATTGATTTCATCAGTTTCCCATAACTACCATCAAAACTATTCGGCATGGCGGGCAACGTCCGTAACATACAAAACAGACATACAGCCATGATGACTGCTGCGATAGCAAACATCGTGCGCCAACCTGCCAATTCCCCAATGTATCCGCTCAGCACTCTCGCTCCAAGTACCCCGCTCAACAATCCTGTCAGCACTATGCCCATGTTGCGCGACTTGTTTTCAGGCTTGGAGAAATGACTGGCTACAGGTATAAATATTTGCGGAACCACACTGTTGCAGCCCAGCACAAGCGATGCCAACCATATAATCCAAAGGCTTTTGCTAAATGCAATAGCCAAACAACATACCACAGCCACACTCATGTTTACAGTAATAATTTTGCGGCGTGACACCTTATCTGCAAGTGGAACAACAAGAATGAGCCCTGCCGCATATCCCAATTGGGTGATAAATGTAATAAGATTGGCTTGCAGTTCTGTTGCTCCAAGCGACTGGCGCATAGCTTCAAGCAAAGGCTGATTATAATATAAGTTGGCTACGGTCAATCCGCCAATGACAGCCATTGCAAAGAGAATATTGCGTGGAATACCGCCATTCGGTACAAGTTCTTTCATCCTACTCTCCTTTTTTATAGCCAACCTTGTCCTTTTCCGTAATCTTACGAAGCACGCGACACGGATTACCAGCCGCAATGACACCCGATGGAATATCATGTGTTACCACGCTGCCAGCTCCGATGATAGAATCATCGCCAATACAGACTCCCGGTACAATGCTTACATTTCCACATATCCATACCCTGCTACCTATGGTTATAGGCTTGGGAACGAGACCTCCTGCGATACGTTCTTCAGCATCGACAGTATGATTGCCGGAGAAAATTCCGACATTCGGACCAATCAACGTTCTATCGCCGATACTCACTTGCCCACAATCGAGAATTACACAGCCAAAATTAATGTAAACATCATTGCCGATAGTTATATTTTTGCCGAACTCACAACGGAAATCAGGTTCTATCCATACATTCTCCCCTACAGACTTGAATAGTTTCCGCATAATCTCGTTGCGTTTTTCCACCTCGTTATCTTCCGTGTGGTTATAAATACGAAACAGTTTCTTTGCCTCAACCCTGCGATTAAACAAATCCAAGTCAAAATCATTGTAGATTTCACCAATCTGCATCTTTTCCCATTCTGTCATAGTCATAAAATTACCATAATGCCTGTCTCAATAGGCGAACAGGTACAAAAATACTCAAACCGTTTCGCAAAGAAGAAATAACCCCAATAAAAAACACATAAAACTATATTTTTAACATTTATATTACGGATATTTCATTAAGATTTTAAATAGTCTGTTTCTTATTCAACAGATCCTGTTTATTACAGAAAATGAGGGTGCATCAAAATCCTTTTCGAAAGACACACCCTCATGAAAGCAATTGAATAATCTTTTTCGGAAAAAATGTTGTTATTTTACCTGTATTGATAATGTCGTCGGTTTTATCCCTTTGGCAGATGCTGTAAACCTAATCTCACCTTCTTTTTCCGTACTCCTGACGATTGCTGTCGCAGCTCCGCTGAACAGATTCATTTCAGGGCTCTGGAAGGGCATGAGAGATGTCGGATCGCCATTAGCCGTAGCCTCAAATGTTCCGGCTCCTGATACTGTAAATTTTACTTTACGGTTGTCCGTTGGCACTATATTACCATCCTTGTCGGCTACTTGAATAGTGATATATGCCAAGTCATCGCCATTAGCAAAGAGCACATGCCTGTTGGAAGTAAGTACCAAATGGTGGGGCTTGCCGGCTGTCCTTACAACTTTTTCTCCAGTCTTATTGCCGTCAGCATCGTAAGCAACGACTTTGAGTTCACCCGGTTCATAGACCGTTTCATTCCACATAAGCCTGTAACGGGTCTGCAAGGTAGAGTCGTTCTTTTCTTTCATTCCCTGACTCTTACCATTAATGAACAGTTCCGCTTTCGGATAGGAGGTGTAAACAAATACCGGCGTTATCTGCCCTTCGCGTCCTTTCCAGTTCCAATGAGGAAGGACATGCAGGGTAGCCTCATTCTTATTCCAAAGGGAGCGATAAAGATAATATCGGTCTTTGGGCAAAGAAGCCAAATCTACTATGCCGAATACAGAACTATGGCTGGGCCATGCATCCGTATCGTAAGGAGAAGGTTCTCCGAGATAGTCAAATCCGGTCCATACGAACTGTCCGATAACCCATGGTTGCTCATCCATATAGAAATCTATGTCAGGTGTGTTCGACCAGTCACAGGTTTCATTATCATAGCTTGACGATTGGTTGTCGGGATGCAGAACGGAATTATGTTCTTTCTCGAAGGAAACAGGAAAATGATAAACGCCTCTTGATGAAACCGTTGATGCTGTCTCGGAACCGAGAATCATCTTTTGGGGAAGTTTCTTATATGCACGCTCGTAATATTGAGGCTTATAATTAAAACCCGGAATATCCAGAGATGCGGCGAAACCATTGTCAAGGACTGCTCCTATCTGGTCCATCCCACAGGTAACAGGACGCGTAGCGTCAAGTGATTTCACTAAATTTTGAAGCATCGTAAGTTCGGCAACACCATCAGGCCCCCATTGGCTCGGGACTTCATTCCCTATAGACCACATGACAACCGAGGGACTATTGCGATACTGCTTCACCATATTGGTAATATCTTTAGTTGCCCATTCGTTGAAGAAAACCCCATAACCGTTAGGTGATTTAGGACGGAACCCCCAATCATCAAACGGTTCCACCATAAGCATCATACCAAGTTCATCGCATAATTCCACCAATTCCGGTGCCGGCATGTTGTGAGACGTCCTTATGGCATTTGCCCCCATGTCTTTCATCAGTTCTACCTGATGGCGGAGAGCCGATTTATTAACAGCAGCTCCCAGCGGACCTAAATCATGGTGATTGCAGACTCCCCTGAATTTAGTAGGCTGCCCGTTAAGAAAGAATCCTTGCTCCGGAATGTATTCAATTTTCCGCACCCCAAAACGTGTAGTATAGTTGTCCACCCGCTGCCCGTTTATTTCTATACTTGTACGGGCTGTGTACAACCGTGGATGTTCCGGGCTCCAAAGTTCCGGACCGGAAATAAGGAAATTCTGTACATGCCTCTGCCCCTGTGATATAAAAGGGGCATTGTTGGATGCGACAACGATGCCTTCGGGAGAAACAATCTCCGTGTTCACATGAACCTTTTCACCTTTCTTGGCACCGGCTATGTCCATTTCCAGTCTTACAGACGCCTTTTCAGCAGAGACAAAAGGGGTTGTGACATATGTCCCCCAAGTAGGAATATGTACTTTACCTGTACTGACGACATGGACATTCCGATATAGCCCTGCTCCGGGATACCATCGGGAAGCACGTTCAAAGTTCTCAAGTTCAACCACCATATCATTGTTGCCGGGTACGACAGCATCCGTCACATCCGCATAAAACGAATTATATCCGTACGGCCAATAAGCCACTTCTTTCCCGTTGACTTTAACATGTGCATTGCTCATGGCTCCATCAAACACGATCGTGATGTTGCGATTGACCGTGTCGGCGACTTCAAAGGTGGTGCGGTAGGTCCCTTGTCCTATGAAAGGAAGCCCGCCCGTTCTACCTGTTTTCTCCGTTTTCTCTGTTTCGCCATTCTGCTCGACGGCAACGGTCTGGAGGTCATTCGCCCTGTCGAACGGACCATAGATGGCCCAGTCGTGCGGAACTCTGACCTTTTGCCATATAGTTGTTTCACCGGGTCGTCCTTTGGTAAATTCCCAACCTTCATTCAAGGTCGTGACAGTCCTTTGGGCATGGATGTTGGCAGTAAGGCTCCCGAAAAGAGCCATTACTGCCAACAAAGAGATGTGTCTGTTCATATCCATTATCTGTTTTTAAACGCATCAAGTGCTACGGTCGGCGCATCATTATCGAAACAGCCAAGATTATAACCGTCGTTGTAACCGTTGGGTGCCTCAGGTTCCCAATAAAAGATACCTTCCACAGCCGCTCCCATCATTTTGGTAATCAATTGCTTGCAAAGTTCACCCTGATCGTAGGGCATACCGATCTCACAAATCATCACAGGCTTGTTGTATTTTTGCTTCAGATGGTTGATGTTTGCGATACAATCATCGGCTACCTTCTGCCAGCCGCCACTTTCGCCTTGTTGCTCTGCCCAATAAGGGTATAACGACATGCCGATCATATCGTATTTTCCACCGTTGTTCTCAAGAATATCAAACATCCTGTCGTATGCCCACTGGTTGTTTCCACCATCCAGATGGACAATGACCATAGCCTCCGGAAGAACGGATTTTACAGCCTCGTATCCTGCATTGTTAAGCCGGGTAAGCTGGACGGGATTATCTACGGAACCGACCGGAAGCATCATACCGGGAGTCGTTTCATTACCTATCTGTACCCATTCGGGTGTCACACCGGCGTTCTTCAAGGCATTAAGCGTTTCAGTGACATGATTTCCAACGGCTTTAGTCAGGTCATCGAAAGACAGAGTCTTCCATGCCTCCGGCATTTCCTGATGTCCGGGGTCGGCCCATGTGTCCGAGAAATGGAAGTCGATCATCGTCCTGAGGCCGAGTCTTTCGGCACGACGGGCTTTGAGAACGACATCGTCCATATTGTTCCACCCGTCTTTAGGGTTTACCCATACACGCAGGCGGATTGAATTGACCCCGCAATAGTCACGAAGGAGTTGCATACATTCCATTTCCTGACGGTCTTTATCGGGGGTATAGAACTTACGTCCTTCGGATTCCATTTGGGTAAGCCAGCTGACATCTGCTCCACGGGCAAAACCTGTTTCTTTCACGATTATCGAAGAATCTTCCTGTCTTGGATTGGTGACAGGGCCGTCTTCCGAGCATGACCCGCAGAACACTGCGGTTGTCAATGCTAAAGCGGATAATATTGTTGTCATTTTCATTGAACTATTTTTTTATTTAAGAGAATAAGAATACGTTTGTGTACCGAAATTTACCCTGAGAATATATGTCTCACCCATTGTCAAGGCATTATCACCGTCAAATCCTGTAGTGGCATCAGAGTGACCGAGTTTCAGGTTTCCATCACTACCCCCGAAGAAAAGTCCCCAATCACCGTTTATAAGTACCTTTACACCCCATGGCGTTTCCTTCTCCTTCACAAATTCAGCGGTGAAAACTTCAGGATTGTCAGGCAACTGTACCATTTCGTGTTCGGACCAGTCGTCATTAAGGCCGGCAAATGTGACCTTTTCAATCTTGGTAAGTTGATACGTAAGAGCTTTCATATTGAAATCCATTACATACAGTCCCTCTTCCGGAGCGGGGATATTACCATCCGATTCTGCAAATATAAGACTTCCGCTCAACGCCGTCGCTCCGTCTGCCGCCTTATAGGCCGAAGCCCAATCTGGTTGCGTATATGCGCGATAGCCCCATTCCGACTGAATCCAATGCGCACCGCCATAGGATAGTGTACTCTCATCATATAGGGAGATGTAATCATCGAATCCATCCCAATTCACCACTCCGGAGAAATAAAGACGGGGTTCAACTTCAGGTTCCGGGGCAGCCCCTCCGGCACCAATCTTTAAAGTTAACGGATCAGACAGGTCAAGGACGAGTGTCGTCTCTCCGGCGGGAAGAGTCACCGTGATGTCCGAACCGGTTTCACCAAATGTCAGACTCTCACAATTACCGCCAAAAGCAACATCCTGTTCAATGGCCGGTCCCATGTCGGTTGTCTCTTTGTTATAAAGACTTCCTTTACCCTTTACGGTAATTGTGACCGAAGCAGCGCTTGAGAGATTTATAGGCATAGTCCACTGGTTGGTTTTCATGTTATATGTCATCTCTCCGGCAATTTCTCCGGCGACAGTAAGATTGTCGATATGGACTCCGCTCCACCAGCCTTCCTTTGTGTTGAGCGTGGTGTAATAACACCCCGCAGGGTTGGGGAACCAGAAATTCCAGTGGTCATCGGCAGAAGACGCATAGAAAGCCTTGCCGTTTTCGCCAAGATTTCCCCATACAACATTATTGGCCTCGCGGAACCACCAGTTTGTCCATCCGTTCACGCCCATGAATCCCCGATATATTCCGTTCTCTTCAGGAGAAGCAAGTTTCATGGATGTCTCGTTCCAATCCTTGTCAAGGACAGTTCCCAGCGTAAGGTGGATTCTGTAAGGCTGTACCATTACTGCAAGCGTGGAAGAGTATGACGCTTCCATATTAGCCGCGAGTGCAGATTTTATCCGTATATACAAAGGAGACTTTTCATCGACATTATAATCCAGTCTTCCTAACAAGGAGTTCAACTCCTCGCAAAGGAACTGGTGCGAACGAACACCTTTTGCAACACTAAGGTCTATGGTTGACGAAAACGATTCGTCCTTTGAAAGCTGGATGGTTTCTTCCGCTGCATTTACAGGAGCCTGAAGCAGAGTATCGCTGAGGGTGAGCTTGCCGTTGCCACTCCAATAGATTGTCATAGCAAGAGCCTGGGGATTGTCGGGAGTCAATATGATATCCCCTGATGCGCCATCCAATGAAATCTCATCGGAAGGCTGAACGTACACCGGGTCGATGTCGCTGTTGCAGGAAACGAGACTGAATGCAACAATTCCTGACAACAATGCCGTTTTTAAAATAGTATCGAGTTTCATAATTGATTATCAATATTGAGGATTTGTTAAATTCGGATTTGCTGTCAAATCCGTGTCGGGAATAGGATATATGTTATATTTGTCGTTTACAGAACGGCCGTCCAACACACCGCCTTTCCACTGCCAGATATAAGCATCCGATGTGAATTTTCCAAAACGGATAAGGTCCGTACGGCGGACAGACTCAAGATAAAGTTCGCGAGCTCTCTCATCAAGCATAAAATCAAGCGTGAAATCAGAATCGGAAATCTTCCCGCTTTCATCATTCTTGTATGCACGAAGACGGACGTCATTCACGAGGTCAAGAGCCTCCGATCTTGAAATTCCGGCTCCGCCACGGAGAAATGCTTCCGCTGCCATGAGATACACATCGGCAAGGCGAATCATCGGATAATCCGTGGAACAACCTGTTGCCGCAGAATTTGAGGCGGCCGTTCCGTCATCCGTAAGATTGGTGAACTTTTCAAAGAAGTATCCCTCAGACTGGTTATCTATAGCTCCGGTAAAGAACTGTTCCTGACCATCGGTATAGAACATAGCACGCGTATCACCCGTATTATCGACATCCCCGAATTTGGAAACGATTTCTCCACGGGCCCGAAACATACCCCAGCCGCTTGCAAGGCCATATTTTGCTGGATTCTGGGAACTTGAATTACCGCAGGAACCACAAACGAGGTAAGTTCCGCCTCCCCAAGTCACCGAAGTCGTGGCATCGCATACCAAGGCAAATAGAATCTCGTGCGTACGCTTATGATTGTCGGCATTGAAGAGTTTCGCATAATCCGGTTCAAGATAATAAGAAGGATTTGAAATCACCTTATGACAAGCCGTAATACATTCCGTATAATACTTCGTGTCAATAGCTCCGCGGTAAACAGCACTGTTCAGATAGAGACGTGCAAGAAGCGCCCATGCGGTCGGTTTGCTTGCCCTTCCGTATTCATTCGTATCCGGGAGTGCTGCTGACGAACCGTCTGCTACCAGGTCTTTCAGCTCGCTTTCTATGAAGTCGAACAGACCGATTCCATCGTAAGCTTCCGGAATAAAGCCGATGACAGGCGTGTTTTCATCAACCTTCGGGCCCTTACGGTAAAGGTCGAGTACCATCCAATAGCTGAATGCTCTCATGAAACGAGCCTCAGAACGGTAGCCCTTGATCTCTTCCTGCTCGGCAGCAGAGAACTTAGAAAGGGATTCGTCGGAACAATTACGGAGGAATTCATTGCAGAGCGTAATGTTGAAAAACAACCAGTAATATGAATCCGATACCCAAGAATCTTTAGAATTCCAGTTGATATAAGTCAAATCAGTAAGATTGTTGCCCGACAACCATGTATTGGCAACTTCATCGGTGGCAGCTTCCTGTAGATTGAAGTAGCCTCTGGAGAAGTCCTGTCCGTTGATGGTTGTCAAGTCACCGTTATCGCCACCCTGTCCCTGACCGGCAAGCACATACGAAGCATATATCTTGGCAAGGACTTTTTTATAATTCTGTGCATCCGAATACACCTCACCGGAGGTGGTTTCGGTTACGGGCATTTGATTTAAATCGTCGGTACAACTGTTCAGTAACAGCCCGATTCCCATTGCAATGCCTAATAGTATATTAAACTTTTTCATGATTTTTGATTTAGAAATTGAGACCGATAGTAACGGAATATGTTCTTGGACGAGGATATACTGCGGTATCCACACCGTTTGAACTTTCCGGATCCACTCCCGTGTACTTGGTTATGGTAAATACATTCTGTACCATTGCTGATACATGAAGATTCAGGCTTTTGTAAATCTGCCCGAAATCATAACTCAGCTGCAGGTTGTCCATCTTAAGAAACGATGCGTTCTCAAGATAGTAATCACTTTGGAACTGACGGCGGTTGAAACGGGTGTTAAGGAAACTGCGGTTCAGATTGTTGAGCTGATAGTCGTTATAACTCATGGTTTCCCATGCACCGGTGTTCATCGCCATGCCATTGAAGATATACCCACCGATATTGGCACGAAGCGAAGTTGATAAAGACCATTTCTTATATCGGAGTTGAGTTGAAAAGCCGAGAATCCAGTCGGGAGCGGGAGAATGACTGTGATAACGGTCGTTGTTCGTAATCTCTCCGTCGCCGTCAAGGTCTGCATACAATCCTTCTATAGGCTTGCCGGTCTCCTCGTCATAGAGTTGCTTATACAGATAGAAGGAATAAGGGGCATAATCCGTTGAGAATACCTGCATCTGATAAGCATCTATCCATGGACCCACTTCCGTGTCAGGGCTTGGAGCACCGGGAGTCAGTGTCAGATTTTTGATGCGCACGCGCTGCCATGCAGCATTTGCGGTAACAGTCCATGACCAGTTCTTGTTATCGATAAGATGTGCCGTGAGTGCGAGTTCAACCCCCTTTGAATCTACATTACCGACATTCTCAAGCATCAGTTTGTCAAAGTTTGTACCTGCAGGCACGGGGACAGTGGCAAGCAGATTTTCCGTCTTACGCGTATAGAAGTCTGCCGAGAATGTGAATTTGTTTTCAAAGAAAGAAAGGTCAACGCCATAGTTCCACGATTTGGTGGTCTCCCACTTCAAGTCGGGATTATACGCCTCCGGTCTGTATGTATAAACGGGATTCCCGCCAAACAGATATTGGGCTCCGTCAAGACCGGGAGTATACACCGGGATATATCCATAATTGCTAATGCCGTCCTGCTGTCCGGTCACACCGTATGATACACGGAGCTTCATATCGTTTACCCAACTGCGTAGCGGCTTAAAGAATTTTTCCTGAGACACGCGCCATGCCAGAGCGACTGACGGAAATGTACCCCAACGGTTATCTTGTGAAAAACGGGAGGAACCGTCACGGCGTACAGTCGCCGTCAGCAGATAACGATCCATGAGTGTGTAGTTCAGACGCCCGTAATATGAGATAAGAGAATGACGCTGGTCGGTAGCTGCTGATGTTGATTGCTGTACTCCATCAGCGTTAAGGATGGCATAAAACGGAGTCGTATATTTCCAATGCTGGTAATCGTAGCCAAACGTCGCGTCAATATTGGAATGAATGGCATCAAAATCATGGTTATAATTAGCATAGACAGTCAGCAAACGGTTGTAATTCTTTTGAGGTCCGTATGTATAATCGCGTCCTCCGGTGGTATAATAGGAAATAGCTTCTTTCGGTACATATATCTTACCCTCGCCTTTCGACCAGTCATAGCCTCCCGTGGCATGGATTCGCAACCCTTTTACCCAACGGATATTCCAATCTACATCCATGTTGCCGATTACTCGATATACATCGGAAGTGGATTTATATTGCTCCAGACGGCCTAAAGCATTGGCAAGGGCACCTGTGACAGGTATGCCGTTGGCATCAATGGCTTCATTATATCCCCCGAAGGCATCATTCCCTGAATAGACCGGAATGGTAGGATTGAGCGTAGCCCCGCCCCAAATCGCATTCGTATCCGCAAAACGGTTCTTTGAATACGTTCCTTTCAGACTGAGTTGGAAGCGAAGTTCGTCATGGAAGAAAGAAGGGGTAAGATTAAGGTTACCCGTAAAACGCTTGGCATTATCTGTTTTAAGGATACCGTCCTGATTATAGACTCCGGCAGAGACACGGAAGGGCAACCATGACATTGCGCGACCCGAAACACTCAAGTTATTGTCCGTACCCATGGCTGTCTGGTAAATCAAGTCATTCCAATTGGTCCGGCTATTACCAAGAAGCGACTTCTGACGGTCTGTGCCAAGTTCATTGACAATTCCGATGAACTCATCGGTTGAAAGCATATCCGAGGTTTTTGTTTTTGTTGACAATGAGTTGGTGGTTTGAAAAGAGACTTTTATGCCATCACCTTTCCCTTTTTTAGTAGTAATGATAATGACACCGTTTGAAGCACGAGAGCCATAGATTGCCGTAGAGGAGGCATCTTTAAGGATTGTCATGCTCTCAATGTCGTTCGGATTGATCATGCTAAGAAAGTTGCCGCTACCGCTGACAGAGCCACCGACTTCCATCGGGACACCGTCAAGTACAATAAGAGGGTCGTTTGAAGCATTGAGCGAGGCACCGCCACGAACACGTATGTTCGAGCCTGCCGTTGGAGAACCACCGCTATTGACAATCTGCACACCGGCGATTTTTCCATTGACAAGTTCCTCCGGTGAAGAAATCACACCCTTGTTGAAATCCTTTTCGCTGACGGTGGATACGGAGCCGGTAAGGTCATCTTTCTTCCTTACACCATATCCAATTACAACGACTTCATCAAGCTCTTTGCTGTTTGCTTTCAAGGTTACATTCATTACATCCGACGTTATGTCCAGCGTCAGATTATTGTAACCTACATAAGAGAACGTAAGTTGTTTTGCCGCTGCAGGAACTTTCACCGTATAGTGACCGTCTATGTCTGTGACGGCACCTGTCGGTTCACCTACAACTTTTACCGTTGCGCCGATAAGAGGCTCTCCGGTCTCGTCAATGACAGTACCCGTTACTGTCCGCTGAGTTTGGGCATAAGTCGAAGCGGGTATAAGGAGAATTGAGATGACGAACCCCAATAGCCAGCTCCTTAATTCGGCATAGCCAATTGCTTTGTTGTCCATTGTTTATAGTTGTTAATAATAAAAATAATCAAATTTGTCCGATGACATTTTCTTTCAACTAAAAACAATCTTTATTACCTTGTCTAAATCATACCTACCTAACGATTGCAAATTTAGAATCTTAAAAATAGATATGGCTTCTAAAATCGGACAAATCCGGTAACAAAATGGACAATATGGCTCCGCAGTGCCTGTCTGAGACGGTTTTTGTCTTATTTGTGACTTACACTCTCGTCTTCACTTTGATATTGACTCGGCTTCATTCCATACTGATTCTGGAAACATTTGGCAAAATAGGACGGGGTCTTGAATCCAACCATGTAACTGATCTCGGCTACGGTGAAACGATGCTGGCTCAGCAAGACCGCAGCTTTTTGGAGTCTCACCCGTCGGATATAATCCAACGGGCCTATACCCATATATTTTTTTATCAAACGGTATAGCTGTTTATTGGGGATACCACTCTTTTCACACAATAAGTTCACATTTAAGTCGGGATCGGAAATGTTATCCTCGATGACCTTTACAATCTTTGCCAACGTCTTTTCATTGACAGATTCAGCTTCGATCGGCTTGGATTCGGCTTCCGCAATTGTCTGCATTCTTACCTTTTCCCTTATTTCGCTTCTCCCTTTGAGAAGATGGCTGATGCGGCCAAGCAAGGTGACCGGTTCAAAAGGCTTTGTCATAAATACATCAATGCCGAGCTTGATACTTTCATTTTCGGTCACGTTATCGGATTTTGCAGTCAGCATAATGATGGGAAGAGATGAAAGGCGTGGCTGTTGCTTGATGCGTCTGACCATTTCCAGTCCATTCATTATCGGCATCATTTCATCCACAATTATCAGATCCGGAATGATAGATGCTGCAATCGAAAGTCCGGCACGCCCGTTCTCGGCCGTGAAACAAGTATAGTTATCCTTAAGAATTTCCGAAATAAAACCGGAGATTTGCGAGTTGTCTTCAACTATAAGTATCTTAGCCTTCCCGGTATCTCCACTTCCGGTGCTATTGCTTGATGCCGACTGTACTTTTTCCGATATCGGAAGCGTCACAACGAATGTCGTACCTTGTCCCTCCTTGCTGGACAGGGTTATATTCCCTTTCATCAATTCGAGATAATTCTTTATAAGATATAGCCCGAGTCCGGTGCCCTCATGAAGCTTGGAAGTGGATGGCGCCCTGAACATTCGTTGAAACACAAGCGGCTGGTCTATATCTGCAATGCCTACGCCATCGTCCGAAACAGTAATCTCTACTTGGTTGTCGCTGGTACTGATTCCACAAGATATCGTCGAGCCGTCGTCAGAGTATTTGCAGGCATTTGACAATAGATTCGTTATTACAGACTCAAATTTTACGGCATCCGCTTCAATGAACAATTGCGGGCATGAAGAATGAAAAATGAATTTCTTCTGAATGTTGTTTTCCTTGAATACCTCGAACACGTCTTTGCAAAATTCAACTACATCAAATGTGGATACTATCAGCAGGTTCTCATTACTGTCTTCCAAATGTTGCAGCTCCAACGTGCGGTGTATCATGTTGTTAAGGCGTACAGCATTATCATAGATGGTTTCGAGACTTCTTTTGCTTTCAGGGTCTTTCGCTTTTTCCTTCATAACGCTTACCGGTCCCAATATCATTGAAAGGGGAGTTTTAAGGTCATGGGATATGGCTGAAAGGAAAGAGAGTTTCCTTTCTACATTTTCCAGTGCCGCCTGCCTCTCCTGTTCCTGAAAAGCCCTTAAGCTTCGTTTTCTTATATACCATATAATGCCAATAATAAGACCCAACCCCATGAGGATATATAAGCAGACAGCCCACCACGATAATGCCAGGGGCGGCCTGACTGTCAGTGGTATAGATATGGGGTCGATCGGAGATCCTACAGTTTTCACCAAAACCATATAGTCTCCCATTTTCAGTTCGGCGAGTGTTATGGTATTAGCCCCTTCAGGCATTACAATCCATCTGTCTAATGTGTCAGTTGGAGATTCTGACAGTTTATACATGAATCGTTGCGGCGATTCGGGAGAATAATCCAACGTGCTTACCAACATGGTTATATTCCCGCCGTATGGTATTGATATATCCTTTGTACCTCCTTTTAAATCAGAAAGGTTGAAATAGCCTTTGCCTTTGTCATGAAGTACAAGTTTTATAGCCTTGTAGTCGGATATATTACCGATATTGGAGTAATCCACCTCAAGAATTTCATCCGTCCCTCCAAGTAAGACTTTTCCGGTGGCTGCATCTTCATAGACTGCGGTGTATGATTTTTGAGGAATGGGCAATAGCTTTGCTGTCAGGTTATCTCCATCAATGCTCCAGACATTGCTTTGAGTCGATATCCAAATACCGTTACCTACTTTGCCTATAGCCAGAATAGTCTCATCACTGTTTGTATATGGAAATTTCACTATTTGGCTATTTCCTTCCCTGTCAAAAGCGATAGTTCCTCCTTTGAAAGCGCACCAGATACGCCCTTTACCATCACGACATATATGTGTCGGATAACCGCCCGCCAGTTGATAGATATCATATTTCTTAAATTGTCCCTTTGATGGAGAATATTGAGTCAATACATTATCACGGAACAGCAATATCCATATATTGCCATTAGGGTCGATAATCATGTCGTTGACAAGGTCGTTGGGCAAACTCAAATTATCACCGTTCGACAACTTGCTATCGGTATTAAGAGAATAATCCGACACTACGGTTCCGCCGTTTATATTGAATTTTGACTTATAGACACGGTGTAATCCACCAAGGAAACTACCCACCCAATAATTGTCTTTGTCTTCTTCAAATGAATACACCCAGTTGGAATTGTGCTCACCATTTTTATCAATGATATGGAATACATCAAATCCATTCGACGATGGATTAAATCGGTTCAAACCGCCGTCTGTCGATAGCCATATACGATGGTTGCTGTCTTCGTCTATGGACCTTATTCTATTATGAGACAACGACTTCGGCAAATTTGAATGGCGATACCAGTTGGGCATTCCGCCATCAGACAACCTGATGACACCATTTGTCCCTCCCAACCAAAGCTCATTCCTACTGTCTCGATAGATAGAATGAATCTCATTGCCTTCACCCGTATGTGCAAGTGCGCTTAGCTTGATTGTTCGGATAGTATTCGAATTGGATGCGATGGAGACTCCCCGTTCATGACCTGCCCAAATATTATGGTCTCTATCAGCAAAAACACACCATATCTCGTTGTTTGACAGACTCAGTTCGTTCCTTGAATCATGGCGGTAGTGACGTATTGCATCTTGGAACCAATCAAATACTCCATTGTCTGTCCCTATAAGAATATGACCGTTATTGCTTTTGGCGAGACTTTTAATGTTGTTGTTTTCCAATGCTGCGATTCTCGTCCAAGCGTTGTTCACAGGGGTGTATTCAAACAGTGAACCTTCGCTGCCAATATAGATTTTCTCATTGTCCGGAGATTCCAACAGGCAATTTACAAAAAGATTCTTCAAGTCGGGGTTGTTTATGTCTGTTTTGACCTTAACGAATTCGCCGGTATTGGGATTCCATCTGGCCAGCCCGTTATAAGTGCCGGCATATAATATACCTCTGCTATCTCTTAATATGGAATAGACCGACTTATGTGGCAGCCCTGCCGAATAATCGGATATTTTTCCAGTATTCAGGTCCAGCAGAAAGATACCGTAAAGACTCCCCACCCATAGCTGATCATCGAACAGCAACATACATCTGATCTCTTTCGGCAAAGGTACATTAGTAGAATTCACCATGCCGTTTTCGTAATCATATATCAAGAGACCGTTATTCCCTCCCAAATACAATTGGCCTTTATGTTCAATAATGGAATAGATCTGTGTTCCTGATAATTCATTCTGTCCCACCGGATGAACTGTCACTCCGTCATAGACATATAATCCGCTGCCGGTACCTGTCCACATGATGCCTCGACTGTCTCGGTACATACAGAAAACCGTTGTTTTCTTTTCGCCAACCGTTACGTTTTTCCATGTCAAGTCTGATTCCGGCAATTGAGGAACTGCCCGAACTTCCGTGCCGATACTACTCATTACAATCATAATGAGGAATATCACCCATGTGGTAATTTGTTTCATTCGTTTCATGTTATTGAGATTCGGTGGTTAATGTGCAAAGTTAGCGATTTTTAGTGATTGTCGGTTATAGCTGTCAGACCATATTATGTATCATTTTGGAAAAAATCTGCAACGATTAGGACATCAGTATATAAAAAGAACCGGAATTCTTAATTTGTAAAACTTAAATTAAGGATCTATTATGTATCATTATTTTATCATCCTACTTGCATAACACATGATATCCTGACTCTATACATTCTGCGACACCGAAAATAGTTTATCTTTCATCCTAAATCTCCGTCAACGTTTCTAATAAATTCTTGCATCGTTTATTATAAACGGTATCCAAGTTTATTCGTTGTTTTATATTCCACTTCTACAAATATACAACATAAAAAGCCTTTGTCAAGGCTTAGGAGATTATAAACGTGAATAACTTGGATTTATTTTTCCGGGATGTATGATGAAATCCTGTTGTTGCTCAGTTATTATTCACATTCCCCTTTACACATTACGGCAATAATTGCATTAGCGAAAATTAACACAATATAATATATTGATAATAAGATATATACAAATACAACAAACTTTTATATACAGAAAACATAACAACCGTACGGTATAATTGCTACATTTGTAATATTTCTAATAGACTATAGTACATTTATAGTGTTACTATATGATGTTAGTTTCATGTTATTTATGTGGATTGTATTTTATACGTCCATTTATTGATTTTAAATTTTAGGTAATGCAAAACTATGTAAGTTTAGAACACACACATGGCGAAGAATCCTCTTTGGGGAATATATCCTTTTTTGATACCTTTGCCACACCCGTTAATTCTGACGGTGCATTTTGCTTATGCCTAATAAGAAGCATAGTCCTTTTTCCTTTCTTCAGTTCTTCTTTTCATAGCGTATTTTTTGTTATTTTAGATATATCTTGCCAGAAAACAATACAACATTTTCATGACTATTTGAACCGACATATCCAACACCGGTTTCTTTTTCCTATGCTCTGCATATTTCCCATCCAATGAATACGCGTATTCTATATAATATCTATTTACAGTTAACTTTATCAACTAAAATTACACATTATGAAAAGAAGAACAATGAAACCAAATGCTTATTTATGTTTTATGAATGGAATCCTGTTTCATTCTATGAAGAAACTCACCCGAAGATTCTTGACTGCCTCCTTGTTACTCTTGTTTGGTGCTGCCTTTACTGATGCAAAAGGCCAGACGGTAAATTATGAATATGACGCAAATGGAAATGTTACTTCTAAAAAGGTTATCCAACCCCTTGAAGTGATGAATTTCATGGTTAAGCAGGATACTGTTATATCATTTACCAACTTCCTTGCTTATTATCCTTCATTCAAGGCGGTATCATTTTCTGAGTTAACTTCGGCTACTTCTAATTCTAAAGGAAATGCAGCGAAGAACCTTAATGAACTAAATAATAAATCTTCCAAGGATAAAACACCTGTTATTTCCTCTTCATCTAATGGTAATGAGCGTTACCTATTAGTGGAAAGTAAGAATAATGATTACAATCTCAAATAAAATGCAAAATTATGAAAACACGAATATCAATACTAATTATTCTACTCACCGTTTTTACTGATTCTTTTGCACAGGACATTCCGCCACCTCAGACAGCAATTTATACAGAAAGGTCAGGGGCAAACCTTTATATCGGTGAGTCTTCGCATGTCGGTAAAATAGAAGATAATTTTGAAGTCAACCAGAATGGCCTTCTAAATTATGAGATACCTATTAGCGTGCCTCCCGGTACAGGGGGAATGACTCCACTGATGTCATTAAACTATACCAGTACTCAGGGTGACGGTCTGCTTGGAAGTGGATTTGAACTTGGAGGCCTTTCTGTCATCAACCGTGCTCCTGCAAACCTTCATGTTGATGGTCGGGCAGGTTATGTTAATTTCACTAGTGGTGATAATTTCATGCTGGATGGCCAAAGACTTATCATGATAAGCCGTACAAGTAACTCTCAATGGGAATACCGTACGGAAAATAATTCCTTTTCTCAGATCATGGCTTCGGGTGGCGTCGAGGGAAGTCCCGCTACATTTACAGTAAGGACCAAGAGTGGGCTAATCTATGAATATTCTTCAAATACCGCTCCATTAACTCGTGCAGTTACTAATGCTGGTGATGTGTCCGTATTTTGGCTTTTAACAAAGGTCTCCGATACGAAATCGAACTTTTACACGATTTCATATGGTAAAGACAACACGAACGGTGAGTACTGGCCAATACGTATAGACTACACTGGCAATACGACAAAAGAAATGGTGCCTTATAACTCTATCCGTTTCGCATATACCACTAACTATACTCCTCATGACGCTTTTGTTTATGGTGTAAAAGTCCGCAGAAGTAAAATAATCACCGGAATAAATATCTATTCAGGGTCTACCCGCATTAAATACTATCAGATGGCTTATCAGACAGTGAACAATAACAGACAACTGACGCAGGTAACTGAGTATGCTTCTGATGGTACAAAGAAGAACCCAACAAAGTTCTCATGGTATAACTCTAACAGTTATGTGACCACCAATGTTCGTTATGACACTACTTCCCAAATAACAAAAGCTAATGTACATGTGGGCGATTTCAATGGTGATGGCAAATCTGATTTCTTAATCACACCCAAATCCGGTGCAAACTGGAGTGGCTGGCGACTGTTTCTTTCCAACGGTAATTCCTTCAGCTATCATTCCAGCGGTAGTTTTTCTTTGGGTGGTGAAGTCATGGAGGTTGTTGTAGGCGACTTCAATGGTGATGGCTACTCTGACTTTGTATTGAAACGTAAATACAACAACAAGTATTACAACTCTGACCTTTACCTTGCCCAAGTAAATGGGAGCAGTGCTACTTTCACTTTCTCTAAATGTTTTCTTTCCGATACGCGGGATTATAGTATCAAGGTTGGCGAGTTTACAGGTGATGGTGCCGCCGATATCTTTATAGGCTTCTATAATTCGCGGGAATGCAAGATGATTCGTTCCGAAGGCTACGGCCCGATTACTCCTCTTAGCTATACCGCTACCTGTTATGGCACAATCAACTGGGACCGTGTTGAGATGGTTGATTTTGACGGTAATGGTCTTACCGATATTATGAACCTTCATGCTGACGGTTATAAGATACTTGTTTGCAACGGGGCAGGTACCGGTGAAGAACGAGTAAGTGGTGCTTGGCCTAATAAAGATCACCATTTATATTTTGGAGATTTTAATGGTGATGGCAAAACTGACATGTTGCTAACAGGTTGGAACAAGGATCCTAATTCCGGTGGATGGTCTTCCTGGGCTATGAATTTCTCCAAGGGTGACGGCACTTTCGAGCGTTACGACTTTACGCGTCTTTTCAATTCTAAGGATAAGATTCTTTATATTGCCGATATTACAGGTGACGGAAAGGATGATTTCTATGCCGTTGACAAGTCTGCCGGTAGTGGTATGTCCAAACCTTATGCCTACATTAACAGTGGAACCGGAAAATCTTTCTCGCAGGTTAGTGCAGCCAATACTTATGGCCTTGATAAATGGAATTACTATTTGGGTGACTATAATGGTGACGGTAAAACCGACTTCTTGTGCACGGCCAACTTCTCTAATGTTGTTTGGACAGGTTACCAACTTTTCCTTGTTCCGGAGGCAACACATAACCTGCTTGCCAGTGTGACTGACGGCCTGGGAGCAATGCTTGAAGTCACCTATAAGCTGATGAGTAATAGTGGCATTTATACTCGAGGTACTACTTCATATAGCTATCCCATATCTTCATTTACTGGTAACTGGTATTTAGTTGATAAGGTTCTCACTCCGAACGGCGTTGGTGGTAAGAATACAGTCTCTCACAAATATAAGAATGCCCTAATGCATATGAGAGGACGTGGGT
>CAKUYM010000031.1 GCA_934716785.1 uncultured Bacteroides sp.
GTTCCCAAGCGGGAAACTGGAGTTTCTGCGTAGGAAACGATAGTTTCCGTGCATGGAAACGGAGGTTAATGTTTAGCGATGCGATGTTGTGCCTACTCTTAAAAGACAGTTTTCTATCGCAAACAAAGTGTTGCAGATACCCAGTATTTGCAACCATCTGCAACGGTATCTGCAACGGTATCTGCAACGCTTTAATGATTTGATAATTAGCGCACTGTATTGATTTTGTTGCAGATGGCAGATGTTTTTTTATTTTTTATAATCGTTCATAATATTAAGGTTCATATGCCATACTACCCAATCTCTCCCGGCAAAGTAAACCAGAAACGCGAACCACATCCCGGTTCGGAATCAATGCCTATCTGTCCGCCCAGTTGCTCTATGATACTCTGGCAGATAGCAAGACCCAGCCCAGTGCCATGTACAAACGAATTGAGTTTGACGAAACGCTCGAATATACGTGACAGTTGTTCTTTCTCAATACCGATGCCGGTATCCTGTACATAGACCTCAAGCACACCGTCCTTCAGCCCGTACCCTACACGGATACTTCCTTCGGAGGTGAATTTGATGGCATTATTGACAAAGTTGGATATCACCTGATGCAAGCGGTTGCGGTCACTTACCACATGACAACTCGGCAAATGAGGTTCGAACAGTAATTGCACTCCCGGCTGCACCTTCATCTGCATGGAACGCACAATATCCTCACACAGCAGATTCACATCGACATCACCGCTCGTAAACTCAAACGTTCCGGCTTCAATCTTCGAGATGTCAAGAATATCCGAGATTAGTTGTAGTAACAAGTCATTGTTCTCGCGTACTATGCCAATATATTCCCGCCGTTCCTCCACATCCTCCAATTCGACCAGTAAGTCGGAGAAGCCGACGATAGCATTCAGCGGAGTACGTATCTCATGGCTCATATTGGCAAGGAAAGCACTTTTCAGTCGGTCCATCATCTGTGCCTTGTCGCGTGCTTGAATTAATTCAGCTTCCGTTTCTTTCAGTTCCGTGATATCATAGTTGATGCCGATAATTTCTATCTCATCATTTTCGGGGACATAGGTAGTCACTACTATATTGGTGCGCACCCAGTTCCATTGGTCTGTCGTTCCCGGACGGCAGACACGTATCTCTTTCTGGAAATGATGTTTCTTCCCTTCCCTCACTTTCTCAAAAAAATCAAGAATGCTCTGGCGGTCATCCGGGTGCACATACCGGTATACTCCCACGACCTCACTCAACGGGGTATCTTCTTCCTCTCCCAAATTCTTATACCACTGCTTGATGGCATATCCATTCCGGTCGATAAGGTTCAGTTTGGCATAACCCACTTTGGCATAATCGGAAATCAGCAAGAAAAAGTTCTCAAAATCATGGATGCGGTTCAATACATTGAGACGCTCCGTATTGTCAATGCTAATCAATATGTAACCGCTAAAGTTGCCTTCGTTATCATAAAGTTTGCGGACTTTGGTGTAGATGTCTATCGAATTTGATAGATTCGACCGATAATAACCTTCCATCCGTTCGAAAGAATAGTTGAGACGGAAGTCCACCAAATCCTCTTTTCTCACACGGTCGCGTATACTTTGCGGAACATTCGGGTTCTCAAAGAAATTTATCCCGAGCACATCTTCCTTACTCGCCACACCGAATATTTCCAAATTCATATTGTTCAAATCAATGAGATAGCCGTCCTTATCGTAGATTTCTACTCCGGCAGGGATATTGGCAAAGATGCTTCTAAAAAGCTTCTCGCTACGGTCCATTGCCCGATTGGCTTTGCGCAACTCAATACAAATACTGATGATATTCGCCAGTGAAGAGATCCACAGATAATCTTCATTGCTCCATTCGCGATAAGTACTGACCAGTTCAATGCCCAGATATCCCCAAATATGATTATCCGCCCTCAATGGTATTGCCATCATAGACAATACACTTTGCGAGTCGAGATACTGATATTCTTCTTCCGCTTCTCCGGGCAATTGTCTTAATGAGTCCAGCAGGATGGGCGTACCGGACAGTATCTGCCGGCTCCACCATCTCGATCGGTTGACAGGAACAACCTCCCGCTTGTCTATTTTAGATGCAACTCCCTCAGAAACGACTTCATATGTACAACTTTGGCATGTCTGATTCTTGTCATACTCAAAAATATAGGCCCGTCCTTTTCCATAATAAAGGTTGAGTATGTCATTCAGAATATCTATAATGCAGGACTCCATCTCCTCATCATGAAGAAAACGAAGTAAAGACTGGGAAATGAAATTTTGCCGGCGAAGCCAGTTCGTCACTTTCCGCAAAGCATCCCTTTGGTCTGATTCCTTGGGAGTCTCTACACATTGAATCACTCCGAAAGATTTGTCACCGCCATTGATTCCCGTACCTTTCTCACGATGAGACAGACGGGTATGCAACCAAACTTCACCATAACGCGAACAGATGGGAAATGTCTGCTCATAGAAATTCTTATGAATATTCGCATTGGCACGAAATTCTTGAATAATCTGTTCGCGATAATCTTCGCGTATCAACTTTTGAAAATCAGAAAAAGAGATAATATCTCCATCCAAACCGAGAAGGTCACAAAGAAAATCCGAGCACAAATAGTGTCCCGCTGTAAAATCCGCTTCCCACCATCCTATCTGGGCAAGAGAAGCCATCTTCATATAACGTTCATTGTCTGTTTGCATATGTTATTTATCTAAAATATATAGGAGACAAATATAAGCAAAAAAGCCAATCTTTGCATCATTCACTCATTTTATTATCATGGAATTATAAAAAAGTAAATATTCTGCAGAAAACGTCACACATTCCAACCCATACTCATATTACAGATTCAGGCTATAAAGAGATAAAGTTCTGATTTTATTGGAGAAACATTCAATAATGCCAAAGATTATCACTATCTTTCCGGAAAAGTAAATAAAAACAGTATTGTATAGAAATAAAATCTTTGAATTTTCTATTTCAGCCAAATTGTAGCATAGGCTCATTCGGGCAATAGTCGCTCCATAAGAATGAGAAACAGATTGGATATCAGATCTGTTACAAGCTTTATCTACAACGACAAAATGCATTTTCATGAAATCCGAAGCAAAAGTGCCATTACTAATAATTTAATCAAATTCATCTTTGAAATTAGAATACAACATAAGAAACCTATACAAGCCGGTTCAGCCGGCAGTAATGAATACTGATGGCGAAATCTCGTATATTGAGCTTCCTCCTGCCACACAGCTACAGAAATTTATTTATTGCTACTGGAATCTGAGAACAACCCGACCACTCCATGACATATACAATTATCGTGTAGTAGCTGATGGATGTATCGATATAGTTTTCAACCGTAACGACCATAACGAAGCGCATATAATGGGATATTGCAATTCCTTTGTTATGATTGGCGTTGCCAAAGAATTCAACTATTTCGGGATACGTTTTCTTCCGGGAATGTTTCCTTTGTTATTTAATATAGATGCGTCAGAATTGACCAATCATTACGAACATTTAAGTAACGTGCAGCCTCATCTTTACAATATTATTCAGCAATCGGGGCATGAATGCCTATGTATTCAGAATTTGTGCAATGTACTCAATCACTATTTCATCAATCGTATCAACAAGATAGGCAAACCTTTTGATAACAGATTATTCAGTGCATTAGAAAACATTTTAGAAAGCAGAGGACAGATCAATATTAAGAAAGATTTGAAAGATGGAATAAGCAGCCGCCACCTGCAACGGCTTTTCAATTTCTATATAGGAGATACACCAAAGTCTTTCTGCCGGATTGTTCGTTTTCAGAATCTTTTAATGACAGACCCTTCAATCAAATCAATAAAAGATGAGAAATCATTTTATGATTTTGGATACTATGACCAGAATCATTTCATAAAAGAATTCAAATTGTTTTATGGTAAGACACCCTCAAAGGTCACCTTGGAATAAGTTGTCCGTTTTTTACTATTCTCGAAAAGTTATATACCTTAACTTTGCGGCATAAAACTGCATGAAACAACATTTTCCGTGTCATGCAACGCTTATACACTAAATAAATATTCAATTATGAAAAATGTTTTCTCACTTTTTGTCGTTTTATCCTCAATTCCCGCTCTTTTCCGAGCCCAAAGCAGTTCGCTCGAAGCACAGTTAAACTATGCCATCAAAGAGAAAAAAGCAACCATCGGAATTGCAGTCATTATTGACGGGAAAGATACGGTAACCATCAACAATAACGTCCATTATCCACTTATGAGTGTAGTTAAGTTTCATCAGGCATTAGAGTTAGTAGATCATATGGAGCGGCAAAAACAATCGATGAGAACCATGCTGACGATAAAAGAGGCTGATCTAAAGAAAGATACTTATAGTCCCTTACGGGATAAACATCCGCAAGGAGAATTTGAAATAAGCATCGCCGAACTGCTTAAATATACACTTCAACAGAGTGATAACAATGCTTGCGATATTCTATTCCAATATCAAGGAGGAACGAAAGCTGTAAATGATTACATCCATTCATTGGGGGTGTCGGATTGCAATATCAGTGTGACAGAAAGTTCTATGCACCAAGACATCAACCTCTGCTATCAAAATTGGAGCACTCCCTTGGCAGCAGTAAAGCTATTGGACATTTTCCTGCGAGAGCCACTATCTGCCAACAAATACAAAGATTTTATTTACCAAACAATGCTAAAATGCGAAACCGGGCAAGACCATTTGGCAGCCCCTCTACTTAACAAAGAAGGAATTAAGATCGGGCATAAAACCGGAACAGGTCCTTGCAACTCACAAGGAAAACTGATTGCTTGCAATGATATTGGTTTTGTTCTTTTGCCCAGCAACCATTCATATACTATAGCGGTTTTCATAAAAGACTCTGAGGAGGATATTGTTGCTAATTCCAATATCATTGCAGAAATTTCGCGCATTGTTTACGAATACGTAACGACACAATACAAAGTATCACTTACTAACAATGAAGACATGAAGAATCTTGAAAGATACACCCTTGCATGCAAATGGGTGAAGAGCTATGAAGACCCTATCAAATTAAAGAAAGGTGAAGAAGTCATAATCGATTTAGCCATAGAGACCGATCCGGAATGGAAAGGGTGGGTTTGGTGTGTTGCCAGCAATGAGAGAGCCGGTTGGGTACCAATGCAAATTTTAAATGTAAGCAAGACCTCATCCGGCAAACAACAAATAGCAACCATATCAGAAAACTATTCTGCTTATGAATTGTCTGTTGAGCAAGGCGAGGTAGTGAGTGGAACTAAATGCTTGAATGGATGGTTGTGGTGTAGAAAAGAGGACTCAACCGAAGAGGGGTGGATACCAATCAAGTGCTTGAATGAAATATGATGAAGTAATTGAATGAGATATGATGAAATTTAAGATAAACAGCGATTTACGGAAAGCGAAAAACATCGGTGCGACAATTGAGAAATACCTTAATGAAATTGGTATATTCACGATGGCCGATCTTGCAGAAACAACTTCTGTCAAGGCTTTCATGAAGATACGGAAACAACATCCTGAAAAGACAATACCCGTATGCTATTATCTCTACTCTTTGGAAGGAGCTTTATTGGATTTACATTGGAATGATATTCCTCCCAAACTTAAAGAAGAGCTAAAATCAAAGATTGACCGATTGAATGCATCTGATTAACGGTCAGGCATTCACGGCAGGATTAGAAAAAACTTGTACAACTAAAAACTTATGAATATGAGACTTTGGAGATTCAGCGGAGTATACCTGATAAAGACCAAGTACCTTTACCTTAAGTCGAGTACAACATACAGACAGGTTTAATGTCTTGTCGTTATCAAATCCAAAAGACTGCAGAAAGCTGAATCTATCATTTCCGATTGATTCGCTTTCAGCAGTCTTCTCTTTTTGCTGTCCGGCGAATACTAAGAACGCCGAATACTGAAGTCACTTTATCATTTGGCTGTTTCTACCAGTACCACACGGTTCAGAATCGGTTGGCCGAATTTATCAACACCACCACCGGCAGCAACTTTCAAATTATCGGCAGGGATTCCATATTTCTTTACCAGCAAATCTTTAACGACTTGTGCACGTTGCAAGCTCAGCTTCTGATTGAAAGCCGGACTTCCCGTTGCAGAGTCCGCATACCCATTGATAGTATAGGTAGTGCCCGGAAATTCTTTGATACGGCTGGCAAGATAAGACAGATTCATTTCTTCTTGCGGAGACAATTTGTCCGAACCAATCGTGAAGAATACTGTACGCGGAACGATATTAGGATCTGTGATGACTACTTCTTCTGTATTGTCTACTTCAACCGGTTGCTGTGCATCGGCCAACTGTTGTTGCAATTGCATATTGGCAGCCGCCATGGCATTCATCTGATTACGCATCTGATTCAATTCAAGTTCGGAGATAATCTGTGGCATGGGACGTTGGAATCCGCGAATCGGGAAGTAATAAGTCACACCGATAGTGGCACCAAGGATACCGTCATAATCACATTTGCCGCCATGTTCACCGTCAAATTTGCCTTCCAAACCTGTCGCACTCAATTCGAGATTCAAGTCGACCGCACTACACAGACGGAAGCGGTTGATGATACCTGCATTGAAAGTAGCAGCATTGGTATGAGGACGTGAGTAAGAATGCGCCCAACCGGCACCGATATAAGGAATGATTTCATATACGCGGTTCGGATTGTAGCCACCGAAAAGCGCATTCAGGTTAATCATCAAATCACCGTGAAGGTTCATGTAGTCCCATCTTTGCTTGTAAGAACCATCGTCTCTCGGACCGCCGACTACATAATCTGCAGTCTCGTTCATCGTGAATCCTTTTGTTTGCAGACCACTGTATTGCATACGCACTCCGAAACCCGGAGTGACCCATTTGCCAAGAGACACATTGAGCGTAGGAGCTATGCGATCTCTGAATTTGCCGATATGGTCATTGTTGCCAAACAACACTTGGGCACCACCTCCTACGGAGAAAAACCAGTTGTTCCAGAACGGGTTAGTTATTACTTGATATTTATCCTGTACCTGAATCACTTCGTATTCAGTTACCGTCATAGTCTGCTGCGCAGAAGCGACAGACGCAACGCCGGCAAAAGCCAGCAACATCAGAATCTTTTTCATATACCTAATAGTTAAGTGGTTATTTAAATCTTTTTCTTTGTTGAACTTATTAAATAACACGAACCGGACTAAAAGGTTTTTAGAAAAGATAAAATTATTCGCTTTATTTGAATAAACGTTCGATGTCTTCTTCTTTAATTGTCGTCAGAATCGTCTTCCCATCCGGAGTATAATTCGGTGAGGAACAGGCAAAAAGATTATCCACAAGACTGAGCATCTCTTCATTGCTCAATACCTGCCCGTAAACGATTGCTGCCGCACGTGCCAATGTCAACGCCAATATACTTTGAATTTCTTCCTTGACATCATTCCCCTTTTCCATAGCGGTGTGCAGCATATTACGTACCAAATCAACAGGATTCAAACCTTCGATGCCGGAGGGAATGCCGTTAATAGCATAACTTCCGCCACCCAAATCACTCAAATCGAAGCCTACTGCCGACAAATCATCCATAATACTTTGCAACACGGCGGATTCTGAAGCCGGCAACTGCACTATTTCCGGAAAAAGGACACCTTGCGATACGCCTTGTTTCTGCTGAATCTGAACCATATAACGATCGAAAAGTACCCGTATATGTGCCCGATGCTGGTCAATAAGCATCAAACCAGACTTCACGGAGGTCAGAATAAACCGTCCCTTAAACTGCAAATGCTGATTGCCTTTTTCTACCATAGGCTCACTGCCGTATAGGGTAGACGAAGCCATAGAGGGTATCGTCTCTGCCGTCTTTTCTTCCATAGACAGCATCTCTTCACCAATAGCAGATTCCTCCCATTCCGACTCCGCTTCGGGCTCCGAAACCGGCTCATTCATCTTACTGGCCTTTGCCAGACCACCGTATAAGTTCTCCCACTCCACTTTCGGACGACTGTATGAATTTCCTCCACCACCACTGCCACTTGCAGATACCTTAAACGGATTATAGTCCGAATTATAATGCACTTGAGGTGGATCAAAAGTTGTTTTCTGTTCGAATACGGGAATATCGGGCATATCTTCCGTATCGAAATCAATGGAAGGAATTGCGCTGAACTTGCCCAACGATTCTTTCACCGATGCTGAAAGTATCTGCCAAATAGCCTGTTCATTTTCAAATTTGATTTCGGTCTTGGTCGGGTGGATATTCACGTCGATATTGGCAGGATCTACCTCAAAATAGATAAAGTAGGAGATCTGCTCGCCGGCAGGAATCAAATGTTCATAAGCCTCCATCACCGCTTTATGGAAATAAGGATGCCGCATGTAGCGTCCATTGACAAAGAAGTACTGATGAGCGCCTTTCTTGCGTGCAGTCTCCGGTTTGGCTACATAGCCGGAGATTTTCACCATGGTGGTGTTCACCTCTATATTAAGCAACTGCTGGTTCAGCTTCTTACCGAAGACAGCCATGATACGCTGTCGCAACGGAGACACCGGAAGGTTGAATAGTTCGGAATCATTGCTATATAATGAAAAAGCTACTTCAGGATGAACAAGGGCAATCCGCTCAAATTCGGCAAGGATATTACTCAATTCAGTAGAATTCGCTTTCAGGAATTTACGCCGTGCGGGGACGTTGAAGAACAGGTTCTTAATGGAAAAGTTACTTCCTTTTGAGCAAGAGACAGCTTCCTGGCTTTCTACCGTAGAACCCGCTATCACCAGTTTCGTACCTAATTCTTCGGATTCGGGACGCGTCTTCAGTTCCACTTGTGCCACCGCAGCAATGGAAGCCAAGGCTTCTCCACGAAATCCCATCGTACGCAACGAAAACAAATCGGCAGCTTCACGTATCTTGGAGGTGGCATGTCGCTCGAAGGAAAGACGGGCATCCGTTTCGGACATCCCCTTCCCGTCATCGATGACCTGAATACTGGTTTTCCCGGCGTCCGTCACCAATACATGTATATTTTGAGCATCCGCATCAATTGCATTCTCCACTAACTCCTTGACAACAGATGCCGGACGTTGTATCACTTCACCGGCAGCAATCTGATTAGCTACCGAATCAGGCAACAAATGAATAATATCGCTCATAGTTCTGCTATTTATTAATTCTTTCAGGCTTTCAGAAAAACTTTTCTCACTGGAATTCTCTTTCTTTCAAGTGTTCTTCTAAAAAGCATTCTTCTTTAAAACGCTCTTTTTTAAATGTTCTCCTTTAAAAATTCCAGCTTCCCGTTGCTAAATAATGCCACAAGTACAAAAGGAAAGCAATGATAACCAATATGATACCGAAAGAGACAGGCTTGCGGCCACTTTCCTTTCTTCTTTTCAGATGAGTAGTTCCTTCGATAAACTTACCACGAATATCCTCCGGTTTAAATTCTTTCTCCGGCAGCATACCCAAGTCGCGTTTCGCATTCTCTTCCATCTTGGCGAGCTTTTCCTTGCGCTCGTCTACGTAAATGTATTGATGATTAAAGCCACGAGGTTTTCTCATCGAATTGAACATTCCCATACTACTTCATATTTATTAAGTTTCGTTTTTCTGTTTTCGGTCGCCGATCGGTCGTCGGTTTCAATATTTCTCCTGCACGCTTGCTTCGCCAATTGAAAATATCATCTTTATTCAACGGGCGTACATAATCGAACCAAGCAAAAGTAGGAAGACGAAGTTTGTCGGGCGGAATCTGGTTCATCGGATACATTGTTCCGTTGGACTTGCCGACAAACAAGCCTTTTTCCATCTTCTTTTCTTTCATATAAAGATGAAGCATACTGCCCTCCATGCTATTGAATCCAGTCATTGTGCTGTCTTTTTCTTCAGGATAAAAGGCGGTCTGCACATTGCCTATCACCTCAATATGCCGCATATCGCCATCAACGAAATAGGCTTTCATCTCCTTGCCGGAGACTTGGTTGTAATGGATGGTGTCTTTCATTTCCACCGTCAATGCCTGATTGATGATGTGCGCCCAGTCAATGGTGCTGTCGTTCATATAAATCTTTATCTGTTCGCCAAGTAGCTGCTGACCGTCATTCCACAAAATCGGATCGGTGTACATCGTCATGCAGGAATCTTTCGAGTTATAAACCAATGAGTCGCATACCCCCTGCACATCGGTACGATACATACGTACCTTATGGTAAGCCTTCATCAGACGATACAAAGAATCGGTGTTCAGATTATAAGATACCAGTTGCAAGGTATCGCCATGCATAAAGAGGCTGTCACCCTGCGAATAGTCTATGGCAACCGCCCGTTTGGTAGCAAAAGCAGAGTCGGTCAATTCATTGTAGAAGCAGTAATCGCCCGTCAGCATATTCTTATTGATAGTATCCGTCATTCTCACATTATCGAAAGCCTCGCCATAGCCGATGATACGGTCGTAGAACAGGCTGTCGCCTACCAGTTTCTTGCCCTGGTTGGTCAGGATAGAACGATCGAGCAGTTCGGCTTGCTCGGTCTGCGTGTTATAGAATCCACGCTCGGAATAGATGTGATTATTATCGCTCACTATGTTTGAAGGACCAAGAATAACGGCAACCTTACTCTCCGTATTATACCGCAAGGTATCGGAAGTCAACACGAACTTGGGATTCACCAACTTTACGTCATGATTGAACACCGACTGTTTGGTGGCGGGACTGTACTCGCCCCAATCGGAAGTCAATACGTTGTCCTCATCCATCAGCGTCCCCCCCTCAAAATAGTAGCCGAGATCGTAGAGGCGGTCGTAATTCAAGCTATCCGTCAGCAAGGTAGTGTTGCGGTTTATCATCTTCACGTTTTCACGAAGTTGCGCAATCTGCGTCATGCCGTCATAAAAGAGATAATCGCCATATATAAATAAGGTATCCCCCTGCTCCATGCGCACATTGCTGAAGGCTTCCACGGAGTTGGTTTTCTCGAAAATCAACGCACTGTCACAGTACATATACATACTGTCGTGACGCATCTTCACATTCCCTATCAGCACTTGCACATCCGGACGTGACAGTTTATCCGCCTGCCCCTCATCGGCATGGAGCAAATAGACTTTTGTCTTTTTGTTCTCCGGCTCCTTCGTTTTATTGTCCGATTGTTTCTGTGTTTTCCGGACAGTTTTAGACGTATCCGCCACGGTTGGCTTTGCTGTCGCCCCCGTAGTTGCCGGTTTCTGTCCGGTAGGCCTTACTTGGGCTACAAGACATACACCAAACAGGCATAGAAAGCCTATAAGAAGCCATCTATGCCTGTCCTGTTGTTTATCTTTCTTATTTTGTTTCAGCATATAGAATCAAGCTGTTAAACATCAATTTGCCTTTACCCAACCCGGGTACTTGAAGTCACACTTCTGCCAGTTTTCGTTAATACGCACATAAGTATGTTTCTGTTTGTCAAGAATCCACTTATGCAACATCTCTTCGCGGCGCTTGTCCATCACGATCTCCTTCAGGTCCTGATAGTCCTCTGCAATGGTAGCTTTATGACCGTTGATTTTTGCCTTCAATTTCACGATAGCACATACTTCCTTGCCGTCCTTCTCATTTATCATTGTAAAGGCTTTTGAAATTTCGCCTACATTCATCTTGTCTACCACTTTAGCTACATCTTGCGGAAGATCCTGCATCTGGAACTTGGAAGTAGTAACACCTGAATTCTCATTGACATTCACCATGATACCGTGATTGTTGCGAGTATCCTTATCTTGTGAGATAACGGCTGCCGCTTCATCAAACGTGAACTTGCTGGCACGGATATCATCTGCGATAGAGTCCAAACGTGCACAAGCCTCGGTCAGTTCTTTTTCAGACACTTTCGGACGCAACAGGATATGGCGGGTATTGACGCGGTCACCGCGTTTCTCTATCAACTGAATGATATGATAACCGAATTCCGATTCTACAATCTTGGAAACTTTCTTCGGATCCTGCAAGCTGAATGCCACATTGGCATACGCCGGATCCATCATGCCACGTCCCATGAATCCGCACTCGCCACCCTTGATGGCAGATGCCTTATCTTCAGAATACAGACGAGCCAAGGTGGAGAAGTCAATTTCCCCTCTTGTCACACGGTCGGTATAGTCACGCAAAGTCTTTTTCACTTCTTCGATTTCGGAAATAGGAATCTTCGGTTGAAGGGTGATAATTTGTACTTCCACCTGTGTCGGGATGTACGGGATACTATCTTGTGGAAGGTCTTTGAAGTAACGACGTACCTCTGCCGGAGTCACCTTGATTTCTCCTACCAGTTTCTGCTGCATCTTCTGCACTGTCAACCCGTCACGTGCGTTGTCGCGCAAGGTCTCGCGAATCTGCGTCGCAGTTTTATTGAAGTACTCTTCCATCTTTTCTTTAGAACCAATCTGCTGGATATACATATTGGTCATCATATCTACACGCTGTATGATTTCCGCTTCGGAGACTTCGATACTGTCCAGCTTTGCCTGATGCAAGAACAACTTCTGCACTGCAATTTCTTCGGGAATCACGCAATAAGGATCGCCTTCGAATCTGCGTCCGTTATACAGGGCATCCATACGTGCCTCTTCTACATCTGATTTTAAAATAGCTTCGTCACCTACTACCCAAACTACTTCATCAACCACATTGTCTTGTGCGTAAGTTGTCACGTTAGCAAATACTGCCAAGACAAGGGTAACAACAAATCTAAAGTTCACAAACTTCTTCATTCTTTGTATTTAATAATTATATATAATCTTTTTCTTACTTACCGCCTGCTGGTACAAGTCGTTCTTTACTTGTTCCATGAACCCCACCCGCTTTTGATTGACCAACAAATCCTTCACTTCCGCACGGGCAAACTCATACGGCTTTTCCTCTCCTACTCCACGATAGTCGCTCACATTCAGGAAATAATAGAATGCCGTATCTTTCAGCTCCACCTGCCGATGTTTATCCACATATTCTTCAGGCGACTCAACTTTCAGCGGTATCAAGTCCAGCACATCTGTCACCGATACCCATTTGTCATAAAAGTATTCATATTTTACCGCATTCTGCAAGCTATATTTCTCAAGATGCTCTATTGCATCCTGTTTATCCGACTTATACCATCTGCGGACATTGTTCAACTGAGGAGCCGTCAGCGGCACTTTTATAAACAACCCTTTTACTAATGGATTCTCCAATTTGAACAAATCTTTGTTTTGTCCGTAATAATCCGCAATCTCTTGTTCGGGGATGTCATTCGTAAGTTTCTGCTTTATCAGCTCCTGCTGGTAAGTATGCATGATCAACGCTTTGCGATAATTCTCCACCAATCGGTCCACATCCACATTATCCGGAATATTGTCTGCAGCCTTCTCATACAATAAAATCTCTTCAGCCCAGCTACGGATATAATGCTCGGCGAAGAGAATGCTATCATCTTTTGACAATCCTACAGGTTGCACGGACATCAAATCTTCTTTATATAAAAAGTTACCGTCCACCTCTACCAAAGGAGTCTTTCCTTTGTGGTCGTACTGTTCCTTGCACGCCCCACAAACCATAATGGTAATCAGTAAGAAGACTAATATTCGCATTGGCAACTGAAATCTACTTATTTAAGGTACGAAGATAGTGAATAATCGGTTACATCAGTTATTATTAACTGTTTTTAAAACCTCTTGGTTTATTTCAACCTTACCGGAAGTCTTCAATTCCCGCGTCCAGCATGTGTCAAGATAGGTTCGATAATCCTTTCGCACCTGCTCTATCACTTCCCGATAATCATCCGGTCCCTTCTGTTTTTTGCCTACAATGATAGTAAAAGGATAAGACATATCAGGTTCAAAGCCGCCCTTCTTGAATACGAGTTTATCTATATATTTATTGTCCCCGTCGGCAAATACGCCCTGTTCAATTTGTATTCTTTCTTTGCCGGATGTATTGAATGTTTGCCGAAGTTTATTCACCTCTCCTTCCGGCAGTTTCTTCAGCATCTTCTTTGCCTGCTTCGCAGTCTTTTTATCCGCACAATGCAGCACAACGCCTTTATACCGGGGAGTGTCCCAGTGATAATCCGATGAATGAAACTTAAAATATGTTGCCAATCCGGCACGATCATTCATTGCAGGCAAGTCCACTTTCCGACGTGTCACCTCCTTGATGAGATAATCCTCATCGGATTGCAGCAAAGCATAACGAATTTCCGGATGCTTTTTATCTATATTGCAACTTTCATAATCCAACAATGACTTGGCTGCAAAGTCATTGAACTGACGTTTCACAGCCTGCGGATGCGAAGCAGCAAATCGTTTGAACATAGCTCCCGTATAGGCTTGACCGTCAATGGTAAACAAGAGCTGTTTCGTCTCGCCATTCTCCAACAATTCGTCTATGCCTGTTTGATTAGGAATATATTGCCAATCTCGCTTCAATCGTTCCACTACTTTCCCGGTCAGGTTATCCTGCATTTCCCCACGCTGCGCACGCTCCAGCAGTTTGTCGTTTATTTCTTCATAAGCCGGCATCTCCTTCCGGTCTGTCACTTTCAATATATGAATTCCTGCAGGGGTAAAAAAAGGTTGGGAGATTTCTCCTTTTGACAAAGAAAAAGCCACCTCTTCAAATTCTGAGGTCGCCTGCAGGCTCTCTATCCAACGTTTCTCCTTATCATCCGAATATTTTTCCACCAAACGAGCAAAATCCAGTCCGGGCTGGTTTCGTATTGCCTGATAGATGGAATCCATACGGGATTTCTGCTCTTCCAAGTTTCGGGAAGAAATCGTCTGCGGCAGATATTTAAATAGCTGCATGACCTGCACTCGCCCGCTATGTTTCCGATCCATCTTTTGATAAAGAACATGCGCACAGCTATCTAATACAGGTTTGTCTATCAGGTAAGATTTCACCAGCTTCATCCGACTGGCCTCATGCTGTTTACGAAAAGCGGAAGTAGTATCAAGTCCAGCCACCTTAGCGGCTGCGACTTTCAACATAGCTTGTGAAAAAGACGTTGCATATTCTTTCGGAGAAAGGGCTGCACCCGTACCGAATGCATTGCGATGATATGAATATTCAAACTCCGAACGGGATACAGCTCTTCCGTTGACATGCATCAGCACAGGGTCTTCCTGAGTAAAAGCCAAGACAGCGAAACAACAGACACATCCAAACAACAGACTTCTTTTCATCATCATTTTTTATTCTACGTAGGTGAATATTACGATACCCGAACAACGAAGTGTCGGGATTCCATAAATAACAAACGGTGAGCAGCGAACATCCGCCGATTGGCACAGCTTGTTCACCGTTCACCGTTAGTTAACAGTTCACCGTTTATATATGATTATTCCGGACGGCTATAATTAGGCGATTCACTGGTAATCGTCACATCGTGCGGATGGCTTTCCATTACACCGGCATTGGTAATGCGGGTAAACTTGGCATCATGAAGTTTCTCAATATTGGCAGCGCCACAATATCCCATACCTGCACGCAAGCCACCTGTCAACTGATAAATCACTTCATAAAGAGTACCTTTATAAGGAACACGGGCTGCGATTCCTTCCGGAACGAGCTTCTTCACATCAGATGTTCCGCTCTGGAAATATCTGTCTTTCGAACCATTTTCCATCGCTTCCAAAGAACCCATGCCACGATATGACTTGAATTTACGACCATTGAAGATGATAGTGTCACCAGGTGACTCTTCTGTGCCTGCAACCAACGAACCGATCATTACACTATATCCACCGGCAGCCAATGCTTTCACCACATCACCCGAATAGCGCAAACCACCATCGGCTATCAAAGGAATGCCTGTACCTTTCAATGCTTTCGCTACATCATATACAGCCGACAATTGAGGAACACCCACACCGGCAACCACACGAGTCGTACAGATAGAACCCGGACCGATACCAACTTTTACAGCATCAGCACCAGCTTCCACCAAAGCTTTCGCAGCTTCCCCGGTAGCAATATTACCTACTACGATATCAATATCCGGAAAACGTTTTTTCGCTTCTTTCAATTTTTCAATGACGTACATGGAATGTCCGTGAGCCGTATCTATAACAATGGCATCAGCACCGGCATCCACCAAAGCTTGCATACGATCCAGCGTATCGGCAGTCACGCCCACACCGGCAGCTACACGCAAACGACCTTTGGCATCTTTACATGCCATCGGTTTATCTTTTGCTTTTGTAATATCCTTATATGTAACAAGTCCGATCAGCTTTCCGTCCATTCCGACGATCGGAAGTTTCTCAATCTTATACTTCTGAAGAATTTGCGCAGCGGATTCCAGATCTGTCGACTGGGTTGTTGTCACCAATCGTTCTTTCGGGGTCATGACCAAGTCGACATGCTTAGCCATATCTCTTTCGAAACGCAAATCTCTGTTGGTCACAATACCTACCAGATAGCCTTCATCATCCACCACAGGGATACCACCGATTTTATATTCGGCCATAATAGCTAAAGCATCACCGACAGTAGACCCTCTTTTTATCGTTACAGGGTCGTAAATCATACCGTTTTCGGCACGCTTCACGATGGCGACTTGCCTTGCCTGTTCTTCGATAGACATATTTTTGTGAATCACACCGATACCACCTTCGCGAGCAATGGCAATAGCCATTTTCGCTTCGGTAACCGTATCCATGGCAGCCGTCACAAAAGGTATTTTTAACTCAATGTTTTTTGAAAACTTTGTCGAGAGGTCGACAGTGCGCGGTAAAACTTCAGAATAAGCGGGGATCAACAATACGTCATCGTAAGTTAATCCATCCATTACAATCTTATCAGCAATAAATGACATAGGACTATGCGTTTAAAAATTATTGCGTGCAAATATACGGTTTTTATTCAAAACAGCATACCTGCACGCCTATTTTTTTCGCATTTTTTTAATTGGCCATTTCCGAGATAAACTTGATACGTACCAAGCGCACTTCTTCTTCCGTGAAGTCATCACCCAATTCGTCAAGCGCATCGTCGATCTTATCTGTTGTAGATTCCTTAAAATAATCATAGATATCAAGCATATGATCTTCATCCATGATCTCCTCAAGGAAGTAGTCGATGTTCAGTTTCGTTCCCGAATATACGATAGCTTCAACTTCATCAAGCAACTCTCCGAACTCGATACCTTTGGAAAGAGCGATATCATCCAATGCCACTTTACGGTCAATAGCCTGAATAATAGCCACTTTCATCTTCGACTTATTGGCAACGGTACGTACACGTAAATCCTCCGGACGTTCTATTTCATTTTCTTCGCAGTGACGCTTAATCAGCTTACAGAACTCTTCTCCATAGCGTTTTGCCTTTCCGGCACCTACACCGGGAATATTCTGCAGTTCCTCCAGTGTCACAGGATAGATAGTAGCCATTGCCTCCAAAGACGGGTCCTGGAAAATTACATAAGGTGGAACTTCCAATTTCTTCGATAGCTTCTTACGCAAATCCTTCAACATCGAATAAAGAGCCGGGTCTACCGCACAAGAACCACCGCCGCGTGCCGGTGCTTCTTCTTCAACCTCATCAAAATCATTGTCTTCGGTAATCTTGAATGATTTCGGCTTCTTCAGGAACTTATGACCTTCCTCCGTCACTTTCAGGAGTCCGTAATGTTCCACATCTTTGCTCAAGTAGCCCGCTATCAAAGCTTGGCGAATCACCGCATTCCATGTCTTGTCTTCTTCGCCCATACCGGATCCGAAAACTTCGAGGTCCTCATGTAAATGAGCCTGTACTTCCGAAGTTTCCCGGCCCTGTAGTATGTCTATTATATAATCTGCTTTAAAATTCTCTTTTACCGCGATAATCGCTTCAATCACGGCACATAATAAATCTTGAGCCTCCACTTGTTTTTTAGGGTTTAAACAGTTGTCACAATTTCCACAATTATCTTCCGTGTATTCCTCACCGAAATAATGTAGCAACGTCTTACGTCGGCATACGGAAGATTCGGCATAAGCAGCGGTTTCCAACAGAAGCTGCTTGCCTATTTCCTGCTCTGCCACAGGTTTTCCTTGCATGAACTTTTCGAGTTTCTGCAGGTCTTTGTTTGTATAAAAGGTTATGCACTGACCTTCGCCGCCATCTCTACCGGCACGTCCGGTCTCCTGATAATATCCTTCCAAACTCTTCGGTATATCATAGTGAATCACAAAACGCACATCGGGCTTGTCTATCCCCATACCGAAAGCAATAGTGGCCACAATGACATTCACCTTTTCCATCAGGAAGTCGTCCTGGTTCTTGGTTCTCGTCACCGAATCCATCCCCGCATGATACGGACGCGCATTGATGCCGTTTGCCTGAAGGATTTCAGCAAGTTCTTCCACTTTTTTCCGGCTCAGACAATAGATGATTCCTGATTTCTCCGGATTATTCTTGATAAACTTGATAATATCCCGGTCAATATTGGCGGTCTTCGCGCGTACCTCATAATATAAATTCGGACGGTTGAACGAGGATTTGAAGACCTGAGCGTCCACCATTCCAAGATTCTTCTGGATATCATGTTGCACCTTCGGCGTTGCCGTTGCGGTAAGCGCAATCAACGGGGCCTTTCCTATTTCATTAATGATAGGACGAATCCGGCGATATTCAGGTCGGAAGTCATGTCCCCATTCTGAAATACAGTGAGCTTCGTCCACTGCATAAAACGAGATTTTTACAGAACGCAAAAATTCAACGTTTTCTTCCTTCGTCAGCGACTCGGGCGCCACATATAGCAATTTTGTCTTTCCGGCAAGGATGTCTGACTTCACTTGGTCAATCGCACCTTTATTCAATGAAGAATTTATAAAATGGGCAATGCCATCTTCTTCGCTGAAATTGCGCATGGCATCCACCTGATTCTTCATCAACGCAATAAGCGGTGAAATGACGATAGCGGTACCTTCCATCAAGAGCGAAGGCAACTGATAGCATAAAGATTTCCCGCCACCGGTAGGCATCAGCACAAAGGTATCCTTACCACTGAGCAAATTCTGGATGATTGCTTCCTGGTTTCCCTTGAACTTGTTAAATCCGAAATACTTTTTCAGTTCATCTGTTAAATTAATCTTCCTTGCCATCTTAACTTAGGTTGTTTTATTCAGTTCATGATTTAACTTTGTTTGGCTCTCTTTTTCGAGAGAGCCAAACAAAGTTATAAACAACTTCGTAATTACCAAGCAAAATACGACTAATATTTTCAAGAAAATACAGAAACAATCATTTTCGTCCGTTTTATGCCTTGATTTTAAGCAGTTTGCAATCGTGCCATATTTGCCTTTTCCAGTTGATGTTTCGCGTAGTCCAGCGTCACCTCATACTCTTTCTTATTCTCCGAAGGGATTTCAAACATAACATCCATCATGATTGTCTCCACGATAGAGCGCAATCCGCGTGCACCGAGTTTGTATTCTACCGCTTTGTCAACGATATATTCGAATACGGAATCTTCGAATGTCAGCTTGATGTTATCCATTTCAAACAGTTTGACATACTGTTTAATAATAGAGTTTTTCGGTTCGGTAAGGATAGCACGAAGTGCGTTACGATCCAGCGGATTGAGATAAGTCAATACCGGAAGACGTCCGATAATCTCGGGAATCAGCCCGAATGACTTCAAATCCTGAGGAGCGATATACTGCATCATGTTATTCTTATCTATCGTCGCCGTTTTCTGCGAAGCCGTATAACCTACGACGTGCGTATTCAGCCGTTGCGCGATTTTCTTCTCAATACCATCGAAAGCGCCGCCACAAATAAAGAGGATGTTTTTGGTATTTACCGGAATCATCTTCTGGTCGGGATGCTTACGCCCACCCTGAGGAGGAACGTTCACCACAGAGCCTTCGAGCAATTTCAGCAATCCCTGCTGCACACCTTCACCACTCACATCGCGAGTGATAGAAGGATTATCACCTTTACGGGCTATCTTGTCTATTTCATCGATAAACACAATACCTTGTTCTGCTTCCGGCACGTTATAGTCGGCAACCTGAAGCAAGCGGGTAAGAATACTTTCAATATCCTCGCCCACATAGCCGGCTTCTGTCAACACCGTAGCGTCCACAATCGTAAACGGTACGTGCAGCAGCTTGGCAATGGTACGCGCCAGCAATGTTTTTCCCGTTCCGGTGCTGCCCACCATGATGATATTGGATTTTTCAATCTCCACATCATCCCCACTGTCTTTTTGCAACAGACGTTTATAGTGGTTGTATACCGACACGGAAAGGAAACGTTTCGCATCATCCTGCCCGATTACATACTGGTCGAGGAATTTCTTGATCTCTACCGGCTTGGGCAGTTCCTTTAAATTGAGCTTGGTAGCCCCGGTGCTTCTCTTACTTCCACCCAACGCTTCCTGAGTAATCTCATAAGCCTGGGTAGCACAACTGTCGCAGATGTAGCCGTTCATTCCCGTAATCAGGAATCCGACCTCATCTTCCGTTCTGCCACAGAAACTACACCTTTTCTTTGTTTTTGAATCAGCCATTTTTATTTCTTAATCAATACCTCATCAATCATACCGTATTCCTTCGCTTCCTGCGCTGTCATCCAATAGTCACGGTCTGAATCCGCCCATACTTTATCGAAATCGGTATGCGAATGATCGGCAATGATTGTATAAAGTTCTTTCTTCAATTTCTGAATCTCACGAGCCGTAATTTCAATGTCCGAAGCCTGCCCCTGCGCACCGCCCATCGGTTGGTGAATCATCACGCGTGAGTGGGGCAACGCAGAACGCTTACCTTCTGCACCGGCCACCAACAATACAGCCGCCATCGAGGCAGCCATCCCCGTACAGATCGTGGAAACATCACTGGATATAAACTGCATCGTATCGTAAATACCTAATCCGGCATACACACTTCCGCCCGGAGAGTTGATATAAATAGAGATATCCTTGCCCGGATCCACAGAGTCCAAATACAGCAACTGTGCCTGAAGCGTATTTGCCGTATAGTCATCTACTTGAGTTCCTAAGAAAATAATGCGATCCATCATCAAGCGTGAGAAAACGTCGAGTTGAGTCACGTTCAACTGTCTTTCTTCCAAAATATAGGGATTCAAATACCCAGCCTGCGATTTAATCACATCATCCAACACCATGCCATTCATTCCTAAATGCTTGGTTGCGTATTTTCTAAAATCATCCATATTAATTGTTCCTTTCTTAAATTTAAAAATAAACGTAGGTGCAAAGAAACGAAAAAGAATACATAGACACAAAAAAACACAGAGTTATAATTTTATAAAAACTCTGTGTTTCTGTGACTATTATATTCTATTCAATCGAACGATTATTCAAACATCTTATTGAATTCTTCGACAGAAACGTTCTTATTTTCCAAAGTCACCTGTGCTTTCAAGGCAGCAGCCAACTTCACTTCAACAACACGGTTCACCAAGTTATTGATAGTTTCTTTCTTCTTCAACATCTCTTGTGCATAGTTTTCGAGCACATCTTCGGGAACTGACAGCATGCCGTATTGAGCAAATTGTGCCTTTGTTGTATCTTTAGCCATCTTCAGAACATCATCTTGCTCTACTTTGATGTTATTTGCCTCTACCAACTGTTCCTTGATTAGATGCCAAGTCAGTTCTTCGATGCTCTTATCATAGTTCTCTGCAACATATTCCTCGCCCTTATCTTCGTTGTTCAGCAGCATGATGCGTTTCAGCAATGCATCGGGGAATTCCAACTTGCCTACTTTATCCATCATCATTTTACGAACGTCGATCAAGAACTTATAATCGCTATCGGCTACGAATCTTGCTGCAATTTCCTCTTTGATCTTAGCACGGAACTCTTCTTCAGTCTTCACAACGCCCTCGCCAAATGCTTGGTCGAATACTTCCTGAGTCAGTTCACCCGGCACAAAACGAGTGATTTCTTCTACCTGGAAACTGAAGTTTGAGTGAACATCTTTTGCGATCTCCTTATCAATTTTCAACAAAGATCCCAGTTCGGCAGCATTACCGTCATAAGCAACATTCGGATTAAACACCAACACGTCATTCACTTTTGCATTAGCAAAGACAGCCTTCTGTTCATCGTTCTTCATGTAAGAAGGCATCAACACCACACCTTCTACCTGAATGCCGCCTTCTTTCGTATTGCCTTCTTCGTCCAACTGCGCCAACAGTCCCTTCACCATATCATTATCTTCGTAAGTATCTACTTTATCGTACTTACCGGTGCGTTGAGTATACATCTTCACCTGGTTGTCGATCATTTCCTCAGATACTTCGATCGTATAATAATCCACCTTATCATCGGTGCTAACCTCAGCCTTGAATTCAGGAGCCAAAGCAATGTCGAATACGAAATCAAATTCGTCCATTGTATCGAAATCGATATTCTGCTGTTTTTCTTCGTTAGGCAACGGCTCACCCAATATGTTCACCTTATTATCCTTAATATAATTGTAAACAGCTTCTTGCAATGTCTTATTCACAACTTCTGCAATTACAGACTTGCCATACATCTTTTTAATAAGGCTCGTCGGAACCATACCTTTGCGGAATCCCGGGATTTGCGCCTTCTGACGGAGCGATTTCAATTCTTTGTCTACTTTCTCCTGATAATCGGCTTTCTCAAGCTTCACAGTAAGCTCTGCGCTTACTTTGTCAATGTTTTGTAATGAAACGTTCATTCTGACAATTATTTATTTGATTTATACTTTATTCTATACTCAAATGAGGGTGCAAAATTAGTGCTAATCTTTTAAATTTCAAAAGACATTGCAGATTTATTTCGTATCTATTCACGGCTCTTTCATTTAAGATTTCGTTGTTCACTTAAAAATGTTGTTATTTTATAGCGAGTGTTTCCTTGGATGGT
>CAKUYM010000032.1 GCA_934716785.1 uncultured Bacteroides sp.
ACTATGAACGTGCACAATGGGAATGGAACTCTGATATGTATGTTCCCCAGTATCCGGGTGCCGGCTGGCTGGAGAACATCGGCAAGAACGGCAGCGACCGTCCGGTAGCTCCTTCCGAATATGCACACGCTATGGGTAACTCCACCGGAAATCTATGGGGACAATGGCAGGCTATCTACAAGTATCCCAACTTGCAAGGTGGATATATCTGGGACTGGGTGGATCAAGGTATCCTGCAGAAAGACAAGAACGGAAGAGAGTACTGGGCTTACGGTGGTGACTTCGGTGTAGATATGCCAAGTGACGGTAACTTCCTTTGCAACGGCCTTGTGAATCCCGACCGTGGTCCGCATCCGGCAATGGCGGAGGTGAAGTATGTACATCAGAATATAGGCTTTGAAGCTACAGATGCGGCATCCGGTAAATTTAAAATCACCAACCGCTTTTACTTCACGAACCTGAAGAAGTATCTGATTCATTATAATGTCGTTGCCAATGGTAAGAATATAAGAGGTGGAAAGGTATCATTGGACATCGCACCGCAAGCGTCCAAAGAGCTGACAGTGCCGGTAAATGGTCTGAAAGCACAGCCGGGGACTGAATATTTCGTAAACTTCAGCGTGACAACAACAGAGCCGGAGTCTCTGATTCCTGCCGGATATGAAATTGCTTACGACCAGTTCAGGCTTCCTGTCCAAGCAGAGAAAGAGGCTTATAAAGTCAGCGGTCCTGCATTGAAAACATCCACTCAAGGAGATGAGTTGATAGTATCTTCTTCTAAAGTGAACTTTGTGTTCAACAAGAAAAGCGGACTGGTTACTTCTTACAAAGTAGACGGCACAGAATATTTCAAGGATGGATTTGGTATCCAACCCAACTTCTGGCGTGCGCCCAACGATAATGATTACGGCAACGGTGCTCCAAAACGCTTACAGGTTTGGAAGCAGTCGAGTAAGAATTTCAATGTGACGGATGCTGAAATGACTACGGACAATAAAGTAGTCTCATTGAAAGCTACTTACTTATTGGCTGCCGGCAATTTGTATGTCGTAACTTATAGGATTTATCCGAGCGGAGTGGTCAATGTAAATGCCAGATTTACCTCTACAGATATGCAGGCTGCCGAAACGGAAGTTTCTGAAGCTACCCGCATGGCAACCTTTACTCCCGGAAGCGATGCTGCCCGCAAGGCTGCTGCCAAGTTGGAGGTTCCGCGTATCGGCGTGCGTTTCCGTCTGCCGGCACAGATGAGCAACGTACAGTATTTCGGTCGCGGACCGGAAGAAAATTATATCGACCGCAATCATGGCACGCTTGTAGGGGTTTATAAAACAACGGCAGACAAGATGTACTTCAACTACGTGCGCCCACAGGAAAACGGACATCGTACGGATACCCGATGGGTGGCTTTGTCGCCCGGCAAAGGAAACGGACTGGCTATTGTAGCCGACAGTCTTGTCGGATTCAACGCTCTGCGCAACTCTATCGAGGACTTCGACTCGGAAGAGGCTCTTCCCCACCCTTACCAGTGGAATAACTTCAGTCCGCAAGAGGTTGCCAACCATGATGAGGAGGCTGCCCGTAACGTATTGCGAAGAATGCACCACGTGAATGACATTATCCCAAGAGACTTTGTGGAAGTTTGCGTTGACATGAAGCAGCAAGGAGTTGGCGGTTATGACAGTTGGGGCTCACGTCCGGAACCGTTCTATCAAATTCCTGCCAACCGCGAATACAACTGGGGATTCACTCTGGTTCCCGTTCGTTCGGAAAGCCAAGCTAATGAAGCAGCCAAATATGATTATAAATAACCTTAGTATAAATTTTTAAAGAAAAGACCCATGAAAGATTTATCAAGCATTGTAGCAAAATTCAAAGTTCAAGGCACAGTAGAAGAAATCAAACCGCTGGGAGCAGGACTTATCAATGACACATATAAAGTAAACACGAAAGAAGCAAACGCTCCCGACTACGTTTTGCAGCGTATCAACCATGCTATCTTTCAAGATGTGGAAATGCTTCAATCAAACATTGCAGCTGTCACAAGACATATCCGCAAGAAACTGACAGAAGCAGGAGAAACGGATATCGACCGCAAGGTATTGTCTTTCCTCGAAACAGAAGAAGGTAAGACGTATTGGTTTGACGGTGAAGATTATTGGCGTATGATGGTATTCATTCCACGTGCCAAGACCTACGAGACTGTAAATCCGAAATATTCGAACTATGCGGGAGAGGCTTTCGGTAATTTCCAAGCGATGCTGGCTGATATTCCCGAAACTTTGGGCGAGACTATCCCCAATTTCCACAACATGGAGTTCCGTTTGAAACAGTTACATGATGCCGTTGCTGCCAATGCTGCCGGACGGGTGTCCGAAGTACAGTATTATCTGGACGAAATTGAAAAGCGTGCCGATGAGATGTGCAAGGCGGAACGTTTGTATCGTGAGGGCAAGTTGCCGAAACGTGTATGCCACTGCGATACGAAGGTGAACAACATGATGTTCGACGAAAATGGTGAAGTGCTTTGTGTCATCGACTTGGATACAGTTATGCCCAGCTTCATCTTCTCGGACTATGGAGATTTCCTTCGCACAGGAGCCAACACGGGTGATGAGGATGATAAAGACCTTGACCGTGTGAATTTCAACATGGAGATATTCAAAGCGTTTACTTTGGGCTATCTGAAAGGCGCCAAGTCATTCCTGACACCTATTGAAATAGAGAACCTGCCTTATGCAGCGGCTTTATTCCCCTATATGCAATGTGTACGCTTCCTTGCAGATTATATCAACGGGGATACTTACTACAAGATTAAATATCCCGAACATAACTTGGTTCGCACCAAAGCACAGTTCAAACTCCTCCAAAGTGTAGAAGCACACACACCGGAAATGGTGGCGTTTATTGACGAATGCTTGAAAAAACTTGGAGAGGCTTAAGTAGTGGGAAGTTGAGAGTTAATTGATAATGGGGAACTTACTTGGTAAAGCCCCCATTATCCCAACGATAAATTATAGGACGGCGGAGAAACGGTTTCAGTTTTTCCGCCGTTTCTTTTGACATATAGTCGGGAGTGGTAAGTGTAAGAGTCAGGTCTGTGCTTTCTTTGTTGAAATCGGCTTTCATCAGAAGCATATCTGCCGACCGGTGTGCTTCGTCATAGGTATAGACATCTGTCGAATCCGGTGCGTTCAGGAAATCTGCCATCACAGGCAAGGTGATGAATTGAGATTCGGCAAGCGGCTGCCAAGCGGTGGTATAGAAGCGGATACTGCTGTCGCAAGCGGGTGCGCAAGCGGTGGAAACGGTACAGATGATATTCGTTGTATCGTTCAAGGCAAGTACCTTCATCTGCCATGTGGTTTGCGGAGACATCTGCATATGGATATAATCTTTACCGAGCTCTGTCATTTCAGACTTCTTGCCAAAGCGGTTTTCTACTTGCGCTTTCATTTTACTTTCCAAGAAATCGATGCAGTCGGCACGGTTGACCTTAGTCAGCAACGGACTTAAAGAGTCTGGCATATTCACAAACAATGTTTTAGCCTCTTGTGCCTGAAGAGAAGTCAGGGAAAAGAATCCGGCAACAGACAAGAGTATAATAACGGTAAAAAGTTTATTTAATTTCATTCCAATCTTATTTGGTTTCATATTAACTCTATTGGGTTTCATATCGATCCTTTGTTTTTTTATTGTTCCTATTTAGTTCCCAAATATAAGAATATCATTCCGATTAATACCAGTATGAGGTCAATCGCTTTGCTTTTTAAATTCTTTTCACGGAAGACAAGAGCTCCGAAGATGAAAGAGACAATTACACTTCCGCGACGAACCATCGAAACGATGGAAATCATGGAATCATCGAAGCTCAATGCGTAAAAGTAGGCAAAGTCTGCCGCCGAAAGGAATATGGAAATCAAGATAATCGTCCAGTCCCAACGGAACGAGGTAGTGGACTTTCTTTTCGGCCACCAAAGCAACAGCAAGATAGGACACATGATGAAAACCTGATAGACATTGTACCATGACTGCACCAGCATCGGATTCAGTTGTTTCATCAGATATTTATCATACAATCCGCTGATTGCACCGGTTACTGCCGCCAATACGATAAAGAAGATCCATTTGTTGTGCTTGAAGTCAATGCCTTCTTTCTTGCCCGAACGGCTCAACATAAAGAAAGAGACAATAGCCAACATCACACCAATCCATTGATATAGATTCAGCCGTTCGCCAAATACAAGCAGGGCACCTACAAGAACCATCACCGGACGGGTAGCGTTGATAGGGCCTACAATGGTAATGGGCAGATGCTTCATACCGAAATAGCCGAATATCCAGGAAGACAGCACGATGAATGACTTGATGATAATATATTTGTGCTGTTCCCATCCTGCCACCGGGACGTTGAATATCGTTCCGCCCAACAAATCAGGCTGATACATCGAAAGCAGGATAAACGGCAGGAAGATAAGACTGGAGAAAAGAGTGTTCAGAAACAAAACGGGAAGCACCGCATTGTCTTTCAGAGATTTTTTCTTGAATACGTCATAAAATCCTAGCAAAGTTGCTGAGAGGAATGCTAATAATAACCACATGAGGATATTTACTATTTTACGGTTTACTATTTACTATTTTACTGCTACTATTTTGCAACTATTATCTTACTACTATTATTTTGCAACTATTATCTTACTGCTATTACTTTGCTACTGATTACTTTGCGGTATCGCTTGCAAATATATCTGCCGGATATTCGACATTTACCAAGAACAGAGCATTTCCGGGAGCTGATGTGCCGGCTTTGCAGCGATCTTTCTGCTCGATTATTCTTCGGAAATCCGCAACGGAAAGTTTCCCACGCCCCACTTCGATCAGTGTGCCGACTATGGCGCGTACCATATTCCGCAAGAATCTATCAGCACGGATGGTAAACACCCAAGTGGCATCATCATCCGCCGCTTTCGTCCATTCGGCATGGGTAATGTGACAGATATTAGTCTTTACATCCGTATGCAGCTTACTGAAACTGGTAAAGTCGGCATATTCGTACAGAGTACGTGCAGCCTCGTTCATCCGCTCATAGTCCAATGGATTAAAGATGCGACAACGATATTGACGATTAAATGGATATTTCGCCGTTGTCACGTAATACTTATACGTTCTGGCTGTCGCGTCAAAACGGGCATGAGCATCCGGTTTGACATGGCAAACCCGATAAACGGAGATATCCGGAGGCAACAGACGGTTCAGTTTATCAGTGACAGAAACAGTATCCAATAGCTCTTCATAATCAAAATGAGCTACCATCAAAGATGCATGCACTCCGGCATCAGTCCTACCCGCCCCCACTACTTCTATCTCACAACGTAGAAAAGTGGACAGCGCTTTCATCAGACATTCCTGCACACTAATCCCGTTCGGTTGAATCTGCCAACCGTGGTAGTTGGTTCCGTCATAAGCTAAATAAATAAAATACCTTTGCACTCTAATTCCAATTTTTAGGGTTTTCGCGTTTTTAGGGTTTCGCGTGCAAAAGTACTCATTTTTTCATTCATATGTAGAAGGAGTCGTGCCAAAAGCGTCTACAAAATGCTTGCGGAAAGTCGGGATATCATTGTACCCTATCATCTCGGCCACTTCCTGTACACCATATTGTTTCGTTTTCAGCAAGACTCCTGCACGACGCATACGCACTCCCCTGATAAGTTCTATGATTGTATAATCAGTACTTTGCTTCACTTTCCGGTACAAGGTAGGTTGGCTCATGTTCATTTCGGCAGCCAGTTTTTTCACACTAAAGTCGGCTTCACAGATATTTTCCTCCACTATCTTTATCACAGAAGTAATAAACGGATCTTCCTTTTTTTCCTCCTCTTCCGACAGTCCCGCTTCATCATCCGTACCAACAACATCCGTTCCGGGTAGTTTAAACAATGTTGTATACATCTGCTTCAACGCCTGCCGACTGTTAATCAAATTACCGACCTTCGCTTTCAGAATGCCGGGAGTAAAAGGCTTCAGCACATAATCATCGGCTCCTAATTCCAGCCCATGGATTACATCATTATCATCCACTTTGGCTGTCAGCATAATAAAAGGAATGCCACACGTATCCGGACACTCTTTCACTTCACGACAGCACTCAAACCCGTCTTTTACCGGCATCATGACATCACAGAGTATCAAATCCGGCAACTCCTTCATTGCCATATCAATCCCCTCCTGCCCGTTAGTCGCCATCAGCAAGTTATAGTCATTGCCAAACAAGACTTTCAGATAAAGACGAATATCCTTATGATCTTCTACTATTAGTACTTTCTTTTTACTGGCATTTGCCTCAAGTGGCCTCTCTTCTTTAGCAGCAATCAAACCTTCTGCAGAAAGTGCCGGTTCCTGTATTACCGCATTACCATTCTCTTTCAAAGTTAATCCGGATTGTCCCAATGTATCCGGCTCCACTTCCGGCAGTTCTTCCGGCAGTTCTTCCGAAGCTATAAACAATATGCCCGGATCATTTTCCAAAACAGTTCTGTCCACCGGAAGATTTATCGTTACTTTCGTACCTTTTCCTTCGGCACTTTCCAATAGGATTGTCCCACGATGTGCTTCAACCATCTGCTGCATAATAGCAAATCCCAACTGCGCGGCAGATAAATCATTTTCTAAAACTACGCTTTCACCCATTAGCTGTTCGGTAGTCCGCACCCTCTTTTTCCCATTGTCTTCTACTGTCAGACTAACATACTGCGAATTATTCTCCATTATCTCGCAAACAGAAAAAGACACAGTTCCTGCATAATGCGTATGCATGAAAGCATTTGTCAACAGATTATGAATGATGAATTCTATCTTCTTTTTATTCACATAGAACTCCATTTCCTTCCTGATTCTTTTCTCACAGTGAAAATCAATCGGGTAGACTTTCAGCAGATCATGAATTCCTCCAATATAGCTGTCTATAACTTTTTCTACTGAATACGGAGCCACCTCCAGTCGCTTTTTCCAATTATCCTGCCTGTATATAGCCAACAACAGGTCGCAAGCATCGACCATACGGAGTGAATTCCGGTATGCCATCTGCAAAGAGAGATTTGATATTCGTGACTTATCATTCTGCAATTCTTTTAACGGAGCAATAATAAGAGACAGGGGAGTGCGCAATTCCTGCACAGAAAGCATCAGCAAGCGATTTCGCAAAGCCGCCATTTCTTCTTTCTGCTCCTGTTTCATTTTTTCCAAATCCAAATTCCTCTTCAGCACCTGCTCCCGATTGCGATATATCTTCCGACGATACTCCTTCTTTCTGATATTGGTGTAAAAAATATAAGATAACACAATAACCAGCAATACATAAGCCATATAAGCCCAAACAGAATGAAACTTGTTACCTTTCACTATGACATGAATCCCTGCTTCATTTCCTTCTTTATCGTCCGGAAAAACAAGTTTTGCCTGCAAAGTATACTTTCCGGCAGGCAATCCATTGAAGTACAATCCTTCCGAAAGCGGTACCGTTTTCCAATCTTTATCTGCCGGAAGCAATCGATAAGCGATTTTCTGTTCGGTCACTCCATAACGCAAATCAGAAAAGAACAAACGAAAATCATTGTCATCAGAATCAAAAAACAGTTTCTTCATCCGTTCCGATGAATCCGAAAGCGCGATGGGAGCATTTAGTTTCTCTTCAGCCTGAATAGTCCCCCGTCCGACTTCCACATCGGTCAGTACCAATCGGGGATTTTCAAGATCTGTTTTCGCTACAGAAGGGTCAAAGAAAATCAACCCCAAGGAATTCGCCCAAAGCAACCGCCCGTCACTCAATCGACACACAGCGTTACAATTTCCAACCGACAGGTAATCATAGAAAGCCTCCTGTCCATTTCTGATTGTCATTACGCCAACATTGTTCCCGGCCCATGTATTACCGATACGGTCGTCAACCATACACATCACGTGACCGTCAGACAGTCCGTTTTGCAAAGTATATATGGCATCTATTTTATCCTTTTCTCTTCCGTCAATACGAATGAGCACATTTAAATAAGCTACATAAATCTGGTTATAATTATTCACATAAATGGTTCGCACAGCAGTTTCTTCAAGTCCGTTTTCCTTTTCAAAACTACCTTTCACCCAATCTGACGTTCCACCGGCTTCAAGCCTCTTCAATCCCTTGTCTGTCCCCACCCATATATTGCCTTCCTTGTCTTCGGCTATCGCAAATATGCTCTTTATGCCTTCGGGCAATTTAATATTCTTACATTTGCGGGTCTTATGCCCAACCTGTATCAGTCCATCTGAAGTCCCCACCCACAAGCGATTCCATGAATCTAAACACATACTATGAATGGCAGTATGCACTTTCTCGTCTTTACCGGCATTATACAGATTAAAAGACTCCACGTCATTTGTCAGCGGATTGATAAAAACAATCTCTCCCCTGTTACTTCCCAACCATATATTGTTGTTCTTATCTTTATATATCTGAAAGCGCCCGGAAATAGCGGATGCCTTTTCCCATGGTTCAAAATGCGTATCTATTGAAAACGCAGGAGTGGTGCTTTTCATAATATTGCCTTCGCTCAAAGACAACCAAATATATCCATTCGGATCTTCGACCACACCGACCACCTTGGAACTAAAACTTTGACGCACCCGGCTATACTGGCTGTCACCAACATACAATTTAACAACTCCCCCACCCAATGTACTCACCCAAAGAATCTGCAATTTATCATCCCAAAGCAAACCGGTCATCTTATGTTCAAATGCTTTCTCATTCCGCGTCAAAAGTGTCAATGCAAATGGACTCTCGCACAGAGCCTCATTGTCAAAGCGTAAACTATACAGTCCGTTGCAAGTTGCCAGATAAAAAGTTTTATTATCCTTCGACACCAAATCAGTGATATAAAAATTGGATACCCCCGATTGCCCCTTCCCATCTATTGAAATAGCACGTTCCTTCGCCGTTTTAAGATCATAGCATATAATATCATTCCATAACCGGCAAATCCACAAATAGCCATATTGGAAAAACAATCGATTTACCATGTTATATTCTCTGATCAAGGACGCCTTTCTTGTCGCAAAATCATAAGACATCACCTTTTCCCGATCAACAGAGAAATACAACTTGTTTTCTCCGCCAACACAAAGATTTTCAACTCTTCCTTTTACTAAAGGCGCAGGATTCAATATACATAGTACATAGTCATTCTTTCTCTCCGTTTTACGAACAGCGCGCGACTCAAATAAACCTTGTGAGGTAGCCAAATAAAGGTTTCCATCCTTCCAATAAAAGTCCAGAATGTCTTTCAAATTCAAAGTTCTGTCAATGTGCACCGGAAGAAACTTCCCAAGACCTTTATCAAAACAAGCTATTCCACCTTGATAAAGCGAAACATAATATAAACCGTCGGGACCTTCACGAAGTTTTTTCACAGCCTGATGTAAAGGAGTAGAAAGAGAGTCTATATTCATAATGAGAGGATAGTCGCGAAATCTAAAGCCGTCATATCGAGAAACTCCCTTGGCCGTAGAGAGCCACATAAAACCGTCACTTCCATAACAAACACTATAAATAGTATTATTACCGATATTTTTAATTACTATCGGCTCCAAGTTCCAATGAGTATTTATTGAATATGCCGAGAGAATCCCCGACACCACCAACAATAAAAAGAAGTATTTCCTCATATTTCCTAAATTGTATTTTGTTCATGTTATTATGTATAAAAGTAGTTATAATAATTATCACCAAATCGTATTACAAGCTTTTTTTATAGATAATTCACAATATAAAGAAAGTCCTCCCTTTTAGGTAGCACACATTCCTTTACAATACATACATCAGGGCCAACGACCGATTGCCAAAACCTTGCTGCGTTATTTAGCAGCTTTTAGAGTGAAGCTATAAGCACCCTGTCCGATGCTGAAATTATAGCTACCCTTAAAATTAACCGGAACCTTTACCACACAATCACCCTGATCGCTTACACGGAAATAAAGATAAGTCGTAGAATTGAAGATACTTTCACCATCTGCTGTTGTTGACAAGGAAGCACCATATCCTTGCCAGCTGAATAAGTTTGTTGAGAAAGAGTAGGTAGTGCCTATATAATATACAGAATCTTTATCTATATTGAAATTCAGTGATACACATAATGCAAATTGCTCAATAAAAGCCCCACTTCTTGTGCGAGCTTGGTACTCAGCAAGCATTTTCACAGTTTTCTTATCAGTAGCATCACCATAAAAATCTTCCGTTGTTTCCGACTTACAGTTGCAAACAGTATTAGCATTCTGACGAAGTGCTTCCAGCACACTTGCCATTTCTTCAGCAGTAACAGAAGGTATCTCCCCGACTTTTGAGTCATAAGCCGCCGATTCAATGCCATACAATAATTTCATGGATTCAAAGTTTGAAGTATTGTCTTTAAAACTGTCATCCCCCTCATTAGAACATGCAACAAAAGCCAATGTCAATACACATACGAAAAAGAATTTTATAGATCTCATATAGGTTCCTCTCAAATTTTACTTATTCATTGTTTATTTGTTCATGTCCTTAGGAGCAATCCTATTGACAGGTTGCAAACATAGGTGTTTTATTCAACAAAAAGAACTTTTCAGAAGGGAAAATGAATGAATTACCATTCTTTTAACGAATTAAACATAGTATATTCAAGCAAATAAGCAGGTTATACAAGTATAGAAAACACCACCTATATGCAAATCAATCGATACAAGAGATAAAAATACCGCCTATCGGCATTGAACGATTCTCCATCTACAAATGAATTATTCACCCTCCACCTTATCAATTTCCATTGAAAGCAATGCTCAAAAAGACGAATCTGCCAATCGCCGTCTGTTTATATTATCTCTATTTTTGTAACAATCAACAAACCAAATCCCGTCACATGATGAAAAAGAAAAGAATCATATTTTTGTTCGTTACCCTGTTTGCTTCTACCTTATTATATGCCCAGGTAGTTGGAGTAAAAACGAATGTCGTAATGGACGCGTTTAAGATTATCAATCTCGGAGCCGAGGTCGGTTTAAGTAAGAGATTAACTTTGGACTTGTATGCCAATTACAGCCCATGGGAATACAAAGACCCAAAGATGATGAAAATGCTTGCCTTCCAACCGGAACTCCGATATTGGTTCTGCGACAAATTCAACGGTCATTTTGTTGGAGCCCACCTTCATGGGGGCGTTTATCAAGCGGCCGCTATTGATATGCCGTGGAACATCTGGTCCGAATTGGAAGACCACCGTTTCAAAGGACATTTCTACGGATTGGGCATCTCCTATGGCTACCAGTGGATTTTAGGCAAGCACTGGAATATCGAAGGCAATATCGGCATCGGGTATGCATATGTGAAGTATGAACAGTTCGAATGCAAAAGATGCGGTGAAAAAATCAAGGAAGGGCATAAAAACTATATCGGCCCCACGAAGGCCGCCATCAGTTTAATCTATTTATTTTAAAACAAAACAAATACCTTATGAAAAAGATAGTATGTTTACTCTTCTGCCTGCTACCCATCTTAAGCGGGAAAGCGCAGACTCTTTACAGAGACCAAGTGCGTATAGAAAAAGAATCTATAACGCGCAGTGAAGACAATAATGTATTAACCGTCAACATGGACATTATCTTGAAAGAAAACCTGAAGTTGACATCCAACAATGTGGCCACATTAACTCCATATCTCGAGATAGAGGGAAAGACAAAGGTGTTGCCTCCCGTCATTGTGTACGGACGCAAACGGGACATTGTCAGCCAGCGCAATCACAATATTCCCCCAAATCCCTATACCATCATACGTCGTAAACAACGCCAAGAACAGAAAATAAATTACTTGGTACAAATGCCTTTCGAAGCATGGATGCGTAATGCAAATATGAAACTGAACATTGACCTATGCGGTTGTTGTGACATCATAGAAGAGAGTAGCGGTGAATTAATCACCCGATTGAACATCTTACCGCTGAAAATAAATCCATCCATAGCTTATATCACTCCCAAGGCCGAGAGCGTAAAGCACCGTGCAGTAGAAGGACGCGCTTTTTTAGACTTTCCGGTCAACAAGTTTATCATCTATCCGGAGTATCGCCGCAACGCCAGCGAGTTGGCTAAGATACGCGCAACAATCGATACTGTGCGCAATGACAAATATACCACCCTTACCGGCATAAAAATCCATGGCTACGCTTCACCCGAAGGCAGCTATGCCAATAACACCCGATTGGCAAAGAACCGCACCCAAGCGCTTGTAGATTATGTGACCAGTTATTACAATTTCGAAAAGAAGCTGATCGCATCAGATTACACCCCGGAAGACTGGGACGGTTTCCGTAAATTTGTTGCAGCCTCATCCATCGAAAAAAAGGATGAAGTTCTTCGCCTGATAGACAATAAAAGCATCGATATTGATAAGAAAGAACGTGATATAGCTAATCTGATTGGTCCGCAAGCCTACCGATATATATTGGCAGAATGTTATCCGGCTCTTCGTCATTCAGATTACACAGTCAATTATACAGTACGTGGACTCAGCCTCGAAGAATCTAAGGAGATTATCACCAAGCGTCCGCAATTGTTGAGCTTACAGGAAATTTATCGGATTGCAGAAAGTTGCGAGCCGGGAAGTGAAGAATTCAACCATTCATTCCTTGTAGCCGCTACAATGTTTCCTGATGATCCTATCGCAAACCTCAATGCCGGAGCTATGGAAATACAAAAGGGCGGTGATATGACCGCTGCCAAGAGACATTTAGCTAAAGCCGACCGGAAAGCAGCAGAAACGCTGAACAATTTAGGAGTTATCGCCATGATAGAAGGTGATTTGGAAACAGCCGAGAAATATTTCAAGATGGCCAAGGCAGCCGGTCTTACCGTACACGCAGATGCCAACCTGAAAGAATTAAAGAAGAAACAGAATTACCCCGTAAAATAATAGTCCAAAACACAAACAAACATTATGTGAGCCCACATTTCTATAATTAGAATTCAGCCCACAAATGAAGAGACGCACAGCTTGAGAAAGTTGTGCGTCTTCTATTTATCTCTATTTATCTTCATTATCCACCAAGCATATCTCCTCAAAGGATTTTCGGACATATCATCTTCTGTGCCATATGATAGCGACAACGGCAAATCATTCACAAAATGACAGATTCACCCATTATAAACGGGCATTTGAAAGATTGACAAATTCACCTTGAAAATTGATAAAAATACCAACTAACAGGTAAGCACTTCTCTCATACCTTTGCCTATGTCGATAAGAAACAACAAAGCTTCTTGAGATAAACAAAATAATAAATGATAACCTAACAAAAAAAATAATTATAGCATCACACATTAAATTGATAACAAAATGAAGATTAGAAATTTACTTTTAGCAGGTCTGGCAGTAGCTGCCATGACAGCTTGTAGCAACGAGAACGATGAATTCGTAAACAACGGTAATCAAACCGGTGAAAAGAATGCGATTATGGAATTCGGTATCGCATTTCCGAACTTAACCCGCGCCACAGAGACAGGTTTATCCACAGAACAGGACTTCAAAAGCGCAACCGTTATTATTAGTTATGAAAACGGAGCAAAAGATGTAACCGTCATTCCCAGAAGTCTGTTTGTAGAAACTACTCCTAATGTATTGTATACAAAAGACAAAATCACCGTACAGCCAGGAAAAGCGACTGTAGATGTTGTACTTAACCCTACGTCAGCAATTGAATCAGCTTTGACCGGAAGCAACTGGTTTACCAGCATTTATAATACATCCGCATATCAAATTGGCGAAATTACCGGAATCAATGATATTACCGGCGAAAAAAATTTCTTGATGAGTAGCGACGGCAAGACAAGTGCTGAATTTATAGCAGAACGAGAAGTATCCGCTTTAGTCAAAGTCAGCCGGGTAGCTGCAAAACTGGAAGAAACGACTCCGGCGGACAATGCTTTTGATGTGGTCAATAGCAGTGAAGGAGCAGTAATGAAAGATCATACCGGAGAACCTATTGAAGTGACAATTTCCGTAAATGAATATTCGTATGCCAATTTACAAACAACTTCGTATGTATTTCCACAGGAAAGCGCTGTCATCACCCCATCCTTGTTTCAAGAATATTCATTAGGTTCGTTTGCTTACAGGCCTATTACCGGCATAATGAATCAATACGAAGAAGCATTTGGCTCTATTGTATACTGCCTCGAAAACTACGGAAGTAATCATACAATGGCGATATACCAAGCTTCGGCTACTATTAATGGTGAAGTCCAAACATTCTGGGTAGATAGAGACAACATTTTATATCAATCTATCAGTGAATTAAAGGCGGTATATACAGACATTGAAGCAACGACCACGATTGCAGATTGTTGGAGCAAATATGGTGTCAGAAAATATGAGAATGGTATGTGCTACTACAAAGCTGACATCTTGAGCAATGGCAAAGCTGAGATCGTTCGTAATAACGTTTATAAGTTAAAAGTTACGGGAATAACCAAGTTAGGATTACCGGAACCGAAAGACGAGCCCAAGTTGGCAACATTGGAACTCTCAGTGGAAGTTCAGCAGTGGACTATTCAGACGAATAATTTTGAGTTCAACTAATATCTCATAAGATAGCTGAAAGGGAGAAGAGTACACATTCCTCTCTCCCTTTCAGTTATTCCTACACATCTCCGACTTCATCAAAAGATTATTTAAACAAAGCATAATCGCTTAAAAATCACCAAAAGACAAACAATGAAAAGCATATTAACCGACATACAAAAAAAGACAAAGAAGATATTGCTATTTACAATATCGATTGGTGCAATAACCGCTTGCGATTCTGTATTGGAGTTCGATGAGGGCGATTGCAGCATCGAGTATGGCATAACATTCAAGTACGACTACAATATAAAACAAGTAGACGCATTTGCTCAGGAGGTGAAAAATATAACGCTTTATGCTTTTGACCACAATAACAATCTCGTAGCCATGAAAGCGGAATCAGGAGATATGCTGTCAACGGGCGAATATGCCATGTCAATGGATATCGACCCTGAGAAATATCACCTGATAGCTTGGGCCGGACTGGACGATGAATCATTTGCCGTACCTTTGCTTACTCCCGGCAAATCTAACATTACCGACTTAAATGTCAAGACAATACGTAACAGTGTAGACGTTACAGCTAATCCAAGTAAATCAGAAGGAGACAAAGACAAGTTTATCGTAAAACGTGAACTCTCCTCATTATGGCACGGAGAATTAAAAAAAGGTTCTTCTACGCGTAATGGAAGAAAGCGCTTCACAGAAGTTAGTCTACTAAAAAACACAAACAACATCCGTATTGCTTTAGTACAAGTGAAACAAAATGAAAATACACCTATCACGCGTGCTATCAATAAAGACGAATTAAAATTCAATATATACGACGATAACGGATTCATGAATTATGACAATACGTTATTGGACGATGATATGTTGACTTACAAACCATTTATGACTGAGCAGAGAACAGTTACCACCAGAGCATTCAACGTGGTAGACACCGAATACCCTGCCGTTATTGCAGAATTGAGTGTAGCCCGACTTATGAAGGACAAAAATCCCGAACTAAGTATCATAGATACGAAAACAAATAAAAGTATTCTAAAAACCGGAGATTTGATCGGATATCTTAACCTGTTGAGAATAGAGAAATATGCGGACATGCCGCTACAAGAGTATCTGGACAGAGAAGATAATTATAGTATGCTTGTCTTTGTAGACGAGAGCCTGACATTAATCAATACGGTCATCGAAATCAATGATTGGGTTATCCAATTAAACGACTTTGACCTGTAAGAGAGTTTTTAAACAAAACAATCCATTAGCCATGATACGAAAAAACTATATATACAGTTGGTTGTCCATGTTAGCAATGCTTCCTATGGTGCTGACAGCGTGTTCGGAAGAAAGCAATTATGAACAGCATCTTAGCCAAACCAATAAGATTCAACTCACAATAAGCCTACCGGAGCAGACACGCATCGCCACGAATACCCGCACGGCAAGTAATCGTACTGATTATTCTATTGTTAACAATTTAAATATTGTATTGGCTAATGGGAATGATATAGCTAAAGTCTATTATCTGGATGAAAACGGCTTAACCCCTAACGATGCCCATGTCGTCATGACCAAAAGTTCTTTGCCAATGAAACCCGAAGAGGGAGATAATAAGAGGACTATCACTATCAGAGGAGAAGAAGGAGAATTCGATCACGTTACTGAAATATACGCAGTTGCTAATTACAACAATTCTATTACTGTAAAAACAACTGAAGCACTTAAGCAATTAAAACAGACAACCGCAGACGGGCAACCCAATCGTGCAAATGATTGTATGATGTTCGGCTCTACCAAACAATTAACCAATGGTACGCTTTCATTAAAGCGGACTATCGCCATGTTTTCAGTGAAAATAGATGGTAGCGGACTCAAAGAAGGCGTCAGAATCACCCCTAAAAGGATGAGTTTACACAATGTCCCCAAATCTTGCTTCATCGGAAATGATAATAAAATAAGTCATCCGGATGAGTTCGTTTTATCCGGACAGATAATTGACTTGACAGACGCCGAAGGCTGGGGAGCACTGACAAATACAACCGGATTTGCAGGAGGGCATGAACTGGAACCGGGAACTATTCCCATGTTTATGTTTGAGAATCTTCAAGGAACCAATGAAAACACTGCAATAGGTGACCAAATAAACAAACATCCTAAAGAATACACAGGCAATACACCTGCTGATTTGCAGGCGTTCTTAGATAGTGATAACGGAAATAGGTATTCGTATATTTCAGTTGAAGCCGAGTATTATTATCAAGACCCCAACAACTCAAACAGAGGGGTTCAGGGAAGTATCGCATACCGTTTTCTGTTAGGTGACAATGCCTACAATGACTTTAATATAAAAAGGAACAACTATTATCAAGTTACGCTAACCTTAAAAGGCAACGGTGGCGCTAATGAAGATGGAAAAGAAGATGCCGATGGAAATTTAGTAGTCAACAAAGAAGATCTTAGTTGGCGTGTAGATATGAATATTCAAGACTGGGGATTCGTAAAAGATGACTTTGATTTCGATTGCCATGCAACACACGGATACATAGAAGTGGTGGGTGATAACAATTGGAAGATCAGCGCCGGTCCCGCCAGTGGGCAGTCATGGGTTAAATTTTACTCTGAAACAGAAAACAGATGGGTGGAACCTACCGAATATGGTGAGTGCGGCCGGAACGGGAAAATAGAATACTATGTTCAAACATGGTCTCTGAATGCAACCGGTTTCACCGGAACAGAAGACATATCGAGAAGAATTACATTGACAATTAAATCCACAGAAACCGGTGATGAGCAGACTGTCACCATGAGTCAAAGGACTCCTATAAAAGTCGCCAATAAAGTATGGGTTGAACGTTTTGAGGAGGAAGACAATTTAGCTTGGGGATATATGAATGATGATATGAGTGGAACAGTTTCTCAATCTAATCCTTACTTTAATACAACGTTTCTTTTTGGAGAAAGTACAACATATCATGGACTTTACAACACATGGTTCATGTATTTTAAAGAAAATGAAGCATCTCCGGTTCAAACCTATTGTTATAGAAAATCCGGCCGCGATCTGCCACACGGAGCTGCCGCACCCACTTCCGACGACTACTGTCTGCCAGACGCTGAGACCATGAAAACCATCATGAACTTTAAGTATACAGGTAGTAATCCGTTTCAACCGCTTCGGACTGATAAAGACTATTGGACCGGCTCGGTAGGCAGCGATGATAAACAAAAGAGTTACTACTTAGACTCTGCTACGAAAACCATTAAAGCAACTCAAGACAGAAATGCCGCTAAAAGAGCCAGAGCGATATATGTATTTCCCTATTAACTTAATACCCGACATTATGACAGCGAAAGAAATCCTACAATTAGAATCAACCGATGTACGCCAAGCATTTCTGTTTGAAGAAAACGGGCACTGGTATGCATATGAGCATTCTGCCAACCGGATAGAGAAATTCGTGAAAGGTTTTGCAGACTTTCAACACAAAGTGCAAGATGCCTGTGGTAGAATCAAAATAGAGATTGATCTCAATATCATAGAAAAATGTTCTATCACGTTGTGTGACGACTCCCTACTTGTACTTGACTGCCCTTCGGTGTAGAAATTACCCCAAGAATATAAATTTCAGATACTATATAAGGGAAAAAGCTCATAAAGAAATTGTTTGTTTTGTTTGTGTTCCTCAGTCCATTCAGAGACAGCTTGTGAAGGTAGTGCTGAGTGGGTGAGGATTTTTTATGAATAATATTTGTTTATCTCTCATAAATCCGTATATTTGAAGCATTATAACTAAAGACTTTACATTAATACAGATTTACTATGAGCCATACCATTTTCCTCATCATCGCTCTTGTTACGACAGGTATCTTTCTTATCCAATTCGTATTATCAATTTTCTTCGGAGATGTGGATGCTGATGTAGATGTGGACACAGACTTCAGCAGTGTAGTTTCCTTCAAAGGTCTGACTCATTTTGGCATCGGATTCGGCTGGTATATGTATCTGGCAGGAAACGCGGAAATCCGAAACTACGCCATCGGCATCCTAATCGGGCTGTTCTTCGTTCTCGCCGTGTGGTTCTTATACAAAAAAGCCTACCAACTGCAACAAGTGAACCACTCCGAAACGACCGACGAACTTGCGGGACGCGAATGTGTCATTTACTTCAAGCAAAGCGAAAACAAATACACCGTACAGGTGAGCCGTGACGGAGCCATGCGCGAAATGGACGTGATCTCCGAGTCGGGGAAAGACTATCAAACCGGAGACCGCACTGTCATCACCAGATATCAGGACGGAACATTATATATTCAATAATTATTCTAATTTATACAATCAATTATCTAATTCATATCATCTTATGACACAAGAAATTCTAATTATGGCCGCAATATTAGTGGCGGTTATCTTACTCACTTTTATCGGCATCTTGTCTCGTTATCGCAAGTGCAAGAGTGACGAAGTGCTCGTTGTATACGGTAAAACAGGAAGGGAAAAGAAATCTGCGAAATTATACCATGGCGGTGCCGCTTTTGTATGGCCGATTATACAAGGCTACGAATTTTTGTCAATGAAACCGATGCAGATTGACTGCAAGCTGACTGGCGCGTTATCCGCACAAAATATCCGTGTAGATGTGCCTACAACCATAACCGTAGCTATCAGCACAGACCCGGACGTGATGCAAAATGCGGCAGAACGTATGCTCGGATTAAGTATAGACGACAAACAAAACCTCATTACAGATGTAGTTTACGGTCAGATGCGTCTGGTTATCGCAGACATGACCATTGAGGAGTTGAACTCCGACCGAGACAAATTCCTCTCCAAAGTAAAAGACAATATCGATACGGAGCTCCGCAAATTCGGTTTATATCTGATGAATATCAACATCAGTGACATCCGCGATGCTGCCAACTATATCGTCAATTTAGGTAAGGAAGCAGAGAGCAAGGCATTGAATGAAGCGCAGGCCAACATTGAAGAGCAAGAGAAATTAGGTGCTATCAAAATTGCCAATCAGATTAAGGAACGTGAGACAAAAGTTGCGGAAACCCGTAAAGATCAAGATATTGCTATCGCTGAGACGAAGAAACAACAGGAAATCTCCGTTGCAAACGCCGACAAAGAGAGAATCTCTCAGGTAGCCATTGCCAATGCGGAAAAAGAAGCGCAAGTAGCAAAAGCGGAAGCGGAAAAGAGCATCCGTATTGAGCAGGCAAATACAGAAAAAGAAAGCCGGGTTGCCGAACTGAACTCTGACATGGAAATCAAACAAGCGGAAGCTGCCAAAAAAGCTGCCATCGGACGAAACGATGCACAAAAAGAGGTGGCTCTATCCAATGCCGAGCTGGCTGTGACACAAGCAAATGCCGACAAGCAGGCGGGTGAAGCTGCTGCAAAATCTGAAGCCGCCGTACAGGCCGCACGGGAAATTGCCCAGAAAGAAGTGGAAGAAGCAAAAGCTCGCAAAGTTGAATCTTCATTGAAAGCTGAAAAGATTGTTCCTGCCGAAATAGCAAGACAGGAAGCTATTCTTCAAGCAAATGCCATCGCCGAAAAGATTACCCGCGAAGCAGAAGCACGTGCAAAAGCGACTTTGGCACAAGCGGAAGCAGAAGCTAAAGCTATCCAATTGAAACTGGAAGCGGAAGCGGAAGGTAAAAAACGTTCATTACTTGCTGAAGCGGAAGGGTTCGAAGCCATGGTTAAAGCCGCTGAATCTAATCCGGCCATCGCCATCCAATATAAGATGGTAGACCAATGGAAGGAAATTGCCGGTGAACAGGTGAAGGCGTTCGAACACATGAACTTAGGAAATATCACAGTATTCGATGGCGGAAACGGTGGCACAAGCAACTTTCTGAATACATTGGTAAAAACTGTAGCTCCGAGTCTCGGCGTATTGGATAAATTACCTATCGGTGAAACCGTAAAAGGAATTATTAATCCGGAAAGTAAAACTGAAGAAAAGCCTGCGCCAAAAGCTGAAGAGAAAAAAGGATAAGAAATAACCCTGATTCAACAATGAGCTGATAATAGTGCGCTGATGAGAACATGATTATTATGTTCTTATCAGCGCACTATTTATTTAAACTTGAAAGAGTCAACTCATATCACAACTAAGTATTAACAGTTGTCAACTGTACTTGCAAGTAAGATGAAGAAGTAGTCAACCTAAATCTGTACACATCAACCCTAAAACATTAAACTAACGTGAATTCGATATAACTTTTTTCCAAGAACTTACCCTGTTTCAATGGTTCCCGGTCATCAACATTCGCCGGAGTAAACATGAAATTTAAGATTTCACCCTTATCATTGATAATCAGATGTAGCTTGAATCCGAAGAACCACCCCATGGAACATTTTCCACGCTCTGCAAACCCCTCAAATGTCTTATGAATCTGGATTCTTTGGTTGCGACATACGCGTAAAGGAGTGGAATCAACAAAACTGATGCCTATACAAGTTCCCAACAGGACCTGCTTAATAAAAATGGCCAGCGGAAGCAGCACTTCCTTCTCCAGTTCCACGAAGCGGTTGTAGGAAACTAAACGCGGAAACAGGTGATTAAGGTGTTTGCAAACATACTCTTTGTAGTAATGCTTGAAACAGCGAAAGCCGCCAGAGTGAAATAAGATAAGAATAACCATAATCTCGGCATCGTTTATACGGTTTGGCTTGTTACGATGCTTGTGTTTCTTGTCTTCAACCATATATTTTTCTTGTTGAAACGCAAATTTCTTACAAAAATCATCTGCCATATAATATATCTCTGTAACTTTAGACTCTGAGAACATAGTGGTAATCGTTAAATGTTATAATTTAACACTATAAATTTAATACTTTTATCGCTATGTTCCTATTATGCAATGAAATATTTGTAAAATTATACCGAACTCACGTTATATTACATGTCCTAAATGACAGCATAGAGATGAAAAGTAAAATAGTCACTATATTATTTCTTAGTTTAACTACTCTCGTTTGTAGTGGTCAATCCTTTCTTTTAAAGTATCCTAAACTGACAAAGAAAAACCTAAGTGAATTTTTCTTAGAATGGGAAGCCTATTCGGATAGTATTACATCAAAGGTTACAAAAAATGATAGCTTGATTGACGAAATTGTGTGTACAGAGTATGCACCGATGCTACTTGAAAGGCAGTTCAGAATGGCAAGAAAAAATGTTTCACTGCGACACTTTGTATTTCCGCTATGCATCAAAGTCGAAAGATACTATATTGATGTTGATACGGTAATGGCAAAACTTGAATTCGGCTTTCCGTCTTTCATTCCTGATATGAAAGACGATCAATGCACAGTTGACAGCATAATGCCGATTCTGCCGCACAGAGGATTATATCTGACTTCGGATATAAATAAAACCTTGTCAACATTTGTCGGCGGTCTGAAGAAAGGAAATAAAATTGCGAAAATCAACAAGGAGAATGTCGGGAAATTAAAAAGATTCATACCGGTCGATTATGGTCATTGGGGTGGTTATTGGTGGTTCACATCTTTTCCACTGATTACTAATATTTGCTATGCCAACAATCTAATAGCTGTTATGCGAAGAACAAGTTGGTGTACGGGTGATGTGATTTGGTATAAAAAAGAAAACGGCAAATTTGTAAGATATCCAAAACCAATAATAAATTGGATAGAATAACAAAGCTATTTTAAGTTGTCATAACGACTTTTATATTAGCTCTACACGGGGAAAAAGATGGGTCAAATGTTTGTATACATATTCGTTATAATAGTGCTTGAAACATCTGAATCCACCTGAATGGAACAGGATAAGAATAGCCATAATTTCTGCATCGCTCATGCGATTAGGTTTGTTGCGATGCTTGCAACTCTTGCTTTCAACCATAAATTTTTCTTGTTGCAATACAATTCTTTGCAGAAATCATCCGCCATACAATAAATCTCTGTAACTTTAGTCTCTGGGAACATAGTGATAATCGTTTTATTTTTAGCACTATAAATTTACAACCTTTATCG
>CAKUYM010000033.1 GCA_934716785.1 uncultured Bacteroides sp.
GGGCAGGATAGTGCATGGAACTATTGTTCGTGCATGGATTTCAAGACAAGTCGGCTTGGAACATGCAAGCATCTGGAAGCCGTGAAACTGTGGATTGGGGAAACACACCATACAGTGTGTCGTAAAATTCCTCCTTATACATCCGTTTATTTGTCTTATCAAGGGGAAAGGAAAGTTTGTCTGCGAATCGGGTCGGACAATGCCGAAGAGTTCCGTCGCTTGGCAACTCCTTATTTTACTCCTGCCGGAGTGATGCGTCCCGAAGCGTTGGATACGGTAACAGAATTCTTTCGCGATGCTGTGCGGCTGAACAATACATTCCGTTGGTATCCGGATGCCTTGGAATTTATTCTTGAGCAGCGTGATTTGCGAAGACGGACACAACTTCTGCCTGAGTATGCTTCAGATACCGCTTTGGACAAGTTGCTGAAAACCAAACTTTATCCTTATCAAAAGGAAGGCATTCGTTTTGCCTTTCGTGCGGGAAAATCCATCATAGCTGATGAAATGGGACTGGGAAAAACAATTCAAGCTATTGGAACGGCAGAATTAATGAAAGCTCATAATTACATTTCTTCGGTTCTTATCGTGTGTCCCACTTCTTTAAAATATCAATGGAAAAAAGAAATCGAACGGTTCACGAATTCCAAGGCTGTTGTGGTAGAGGGCAATCATTTGGTAAGGAAGAAACTCTACAATGCGGAGGAAACGTATAAAATAGTCTCCTACAATAGTGTTTGCAATGATATAAAGATTCTCAAATCCTTGCATACGGATTTCCTGCTCATGGATGAAGTGCAACGCTTGAAGAACTGGAATACTCAAATATCAAGAAATGCCCGCCATATCGAATCCGAGTATGCGGTAATCCTGTCGGGCACTCCGCTTGAGAATAAGTTGGAGGAGCTTTATTCTATTATGCAGTTTGTAGATCAGTTCTGCTTGGGACCTTATTATCAGTTTATGGACGAGACGGTGGTCAAGTCGGATACCGGTAAGGTGGTAGGCTATAAGAACTTGAACGCTGTTGGCGAACGGATGAAGAATGTGCTTATCCGGCGTCGGAAAAGGGATGTGGCTCTTCAGTTGCCGGGGCGTATGGATAAAGTCTTGTTTGTTCCCATGACCGAGCAGCAACGTGCAATGCATGATGAGTGTCAAAATGTGGTAGCTCAGTTGGTGTATAAATGGACAAGGACTCGTTTTCTGAGTGAGAAGGATCGTAAGCGCTTATTGTTGTTGCTCAGCCAGATGAGAATGGTATGTGACAGTACTTATATTCTTGATCAGAAAAGCCGCTATGACACGAAAGTGGAAGAAACGATGAACATCCTGAAGAATATCTTTGAAAGTGGGGATGAGAAGGTTGTGATATTCAGTCAATGGGAGCGGATGACGCGGCTTATTGCCAAAGAGCTTGACGGACTGGGCATTCGTTATGAATATCTTCATGGAGGAGTGCCGTCTGAAGCCCGGAAGAGCTTGGTGGAGAACTTTACCGAACAGCCGGAAAGCCGTGTGTTCTTGTCGACCGATGCCGGAAGCACCGGATTGAATCTTCAAGTAGCTTCGATACTGATTAATCTTGATTTGCCTTGGAATCCGGCTGTCTTGGAACAACGCATTGCCCGTATCTATCGTATCGGACAGAAGAAGAATATCCAAGTGATAAACCTTGTTGCCAGTCAGACTATTGAGGAAAGAATGTTGTCGACATTGAATTTCAAGACTTCTTTATTCGAGGGCATATTAGATAATGGAGAGGATACCATCTTCTTGGAAGACAGTAAGTTCGATAAGATTATGGATAGTCTTAAAGTGGTGGCTGAGGCTGCTGAGGTGGCGGATGAAAACCATTCGGACGGTAGTAGCATTGACTTGGGTGATAAGGAGGAAAATGTTAGTAAGGCGATTGACGAGAAGAAGGAGACTGACGAATTGTTGGATTTGCCTGGAGAGGAAGCTGACAGGCAAGCAGAGCCACCGGTGGCATCCGAACAATCAGTGCCCGGACAATCAGTATCCGGACAATCAAAAGAGAGCATGCACCCTTCTATTGGTGATGTAGAAGAGCATCCGGAACAATTGGTTCAGCAGGGCATTTCTTTCTTGAGCGGTTTGGCTCGTACACTTAGTTCACCGGAGGCTACTCGGAAATTGGTGGATTCCATAGTTGAAGAAGATAAGGAGACCGGACGGGCTACGCTTCGGATTCCCGTGCCAGATAAAGAGAGTGTGACCGGAATTTTGAATCTGTTCGGGAAACTGTTTGCCGATGCAGGGAAGTAAGCCGGATGTGTCTGAACATAATTTTGTATTTGTGAATCAATTAAACTCGGTTTATCATGAATAGTATAATTGTAGGAATGGGCGAAGCGCTATGGGATGTGCTGCCTGAAGGAAAGAAAATAGGTGGTGCTCCGGCAAACTTTGCTTATCATGTTTCACAGTTCGGTTTTGACAGTTGTGTGGTCAGTGCGGTGGGCAATGACAAATTGGGTGATGAGATAATATCGGTCTTCAAGGAAAAGAAACTGAACACTCAGATAGAACAGGTGGATTATCCTACAGGCACGGTGCAGGTGACGCTGGATGCTGAAGGGGTGCCTTGTTATGAAATCAAGGAAGGCGTTGCTTGGGATAATATTCCTTTCACGGAGAAGCTGAAACGTCTTGCTTTGAATACGCGTGCCGTTTGCTTTGGCTCATTGGCGCAGCGCAGTGAAGTAAGTCGCACCACTATCAACCGCTTCTTGGACGCCATGCCCGATATTGACGGACAACTGAAGATATTTGATATCAATCTCCGCCAGGACTTTTACACTAAAGATGTGCTGCACGAGTCTTTCCAACGCTGCAATGTCTTGAAGATAAATGATGAGGAATTGGTGGCTATCAGTCGTATGTTCGGTTATCCGGGCATCGACTTGCAGGACAAGTGCTGGATTCTGTTGGCTAAGTACAACCTGAAAATGTTGATTCTGACTTGCGGTATCAATGGTAGCTATGTATTTACTCCGGGTGTTGTCTCTTTTCAGGAAACTCCGAGAGTTCCCGTAGCTGATACGGTAGGGGCAGGCGATTCATTCACGGCGGCTTTCTGCGCTTCTATCTTGAATGGCAAGCCGGTTCCCGAAGCTCATAGGCTGGCGGTGGAAGTCTCCGCTTATGTCTGTACACAGAGCGGGGCGATGCCGGAACTCCCGCAAGTGTTGAAAGACAGATTATTATAGGAAAGATATAATCGGTAGTATTTGCTACTAACTCTTTGAAGAAAGTGAGCGGATGCTACCGATTAATAGTAGAATGAATCACTTGTTCTTATCTTATAACAACTGTTGTCAATAAATGCAGTATAAAATACCTACCTTTGCATAAACTTAATAACCTGCTTTGCTTGTTCCGATAACGATTGGTGGAGAGAGCTGTTAGTAATAAACTAAAAAATAGAATAGCAATGACAAAAAGAGAAGCATTAAAGTTGTTTCAGGACAAGAAAGTACGTACGGTATGGGATGACGAACAGGAAAAGTGGTACTTTTCGATAGTGGATGTAGTGGCGGTGCTGACTGATAGTGTAGACAGTAGAAAGTATTGGAATAAACTGAAACAGAGACTGAAAGAGGAAGGAAATGAAACGGTGACAAATTGTCACCAGTTGAAAATGCAAGCTGCTGACGGTAAAATGAGATTGACGGACGTGGCGGATACAGAGCAACTCTTCCGTCTTATCCAATCTATTCCTTCACCCAAAGCAGAGCCGTTCAAGCAATGGATGGCACAAGTTGCCAGCGAGCGCATAGACCAACTGCAAGATCCTGAATTGTCTATTAATCAGGCGATGAAGGATTATAAACGTTTGGGTTACTCTGACAATTGGATTAATCAGCGAATCAAGAGTATGGAAGTTCGCAAGGAACTGACGGACGAATGGCAACGTAATGGAATAAGTGGTACTCAATATGCTTCATTAACGGATATTATAACTCAGGAATGGAGCGGACGGACAACGAAGGAATATAAGAAATTCAAAGGATTGAAAAAAGAGAATCTTCGTGATAACATGACGAATCTCGAACTGGCACTTAATACACTTGCAGAAGCATCTACTGCGGAAATTTCAAAGCAGAAGAATCCAAAGGGATTCAATCAAAATGCTAATGTTGCAAAAAGTGGTGGTAGTGTGGCCAAGGCTGCAAGAATGCAATTGGAATCACAATTAGGACGTTCCGTTATTTCTTCATCTAAAGCGAATGATTATTTATTGCCGGATGATACGAAACAAGGTGATGAATAACTGTTTTTCCGGCTACTTGTGAGAGGTACAGACATAAAAAAAGGAGCAACGCCTTGCTCCAACCTTTGTTAACCTTAAATCTAATACTATGAAAAACACAGTGCAAAGATACGGACTTCTGTGATATCTACAAATAATCCAAATAAAAAGATATGTTTTATAACATTGATTAAGTGTTTGGGCTGTTGCTTTACACTTTTGTTAATAAATGTCCGGTGAGTATTGTCTCTGATGAATTTGCTCTGAAAGAGAACCCGAACGAAGTATGTCAATAAAGTTATAGTTCCGACATTGAAGCCGGTTAAATCCATAGGCGGTTTTCGTACTCGTACTCTGCCCGATTATTCATTTGAAACGATGCCTGACGATTATGCAGCGTTGGTGTTGATTGGCGGCTTCGGATGGAGTACCCTTGGAATAGAATTTCGAGAATGAAGGATTATATAGATGAAGGATTGTATAGATGAAAGGTTATAGAAATGAAAGATTACAAAGTAGATAAAGCCAGCCTGTCCGAGGATTTTTGCCGGGAAGTATATCAGGTGGTCTGTGAAATCCCTTTAGGTAAAGTCTTTACTTATGGTGGCATAGCAGCGTTATTGGGGCTTCCTCAATGTTCTCGGATGGTGGGGCGTGCCTTGAAACTGGTGCCGAATGGGGTCTCTGTACCTTGCCATAGAGTGGTCAATGCATCGGGACGCCTTGCTCCCGGTTGGGAAGAGCAGAAACAATTGCTTTTGAACGAAGGAATTTCTTTCAAACGGAATGGGTGCGTGGACTTGAAGAAACATCTTTGGCACTATTAAGAAACATTAGAAAAAAAAGAAACATAAGAAAAAGCATAAGATACAAAAAAGGGAGTCATGCATTGAGCAGACTCCCTTTTTATATGTATCAGAGTGTGATTAATTATTCAGCACCCCAGTTTTCTTTAGCCAGACGTTTGTAGCTGTTGTAACGCCATTTAGCGTTTTCTTCAGCAGCTTTGAACAATTCAGCAGCTTCGTTAGGATATTGTTTCATTACAGAAGCGTAACGAACTTCACCCTTCAAGAAGCCTTGGAAATCTTCCCAGTTAGGTTCTTTGCTATCCAACTGGAACGGATTCTTGCCTTCTGCTTCCAAAGCCGGGTTGTAACGCCACAAGTGCCAGTAACCGCACTTAACAGCCTTTTCTTCTTCTTCCTGGCTCTTACCCATACCGGCTTTCAGACCGTGGTTGATACACGGAGCGTAAGCGATAATCAAAGACGGTCCGGGATATGCTTCAGCTTCGCGGATAGCTTTCAGAGTCTGAGCTTGGTCAGCACCCATAGCGATCTGAGCAACATATACATAACCGTAAGTAGTAGCCATCAGACCGAGGTCTTTCTTGCGTACACGTTTGCCGGCAGCAGCGAACTTGGCGATAGCACCTATCGGAGTAGCCTTAGAAGACTGACCACCAGTGTTAGAGTAAACCTCAGTATCCAGAACAAGGATGTTAACGTCCTTACCGGAAGCGATTACATGGTCAAGACCACCGTAACCGATATCGTAAGAAGCACCGTCACCACCGATAATCCATTGGCTGCGTTTAACAAGATACTGTTGCAGTTCGGCAATTTGCTTGCAGTGGTTGCATTTATCTTTGTTAGCTTCAACGATAGGAATAATCTTAGCTGCCAGTTCCTTAGTCTTGTCGGCATCCAGCATGTTGTTGATCCATTCAGTGAACAGTTCTTTCACTTCAGCAGGAGTGCAGTCGGCTGCGATAGCTTCGTTCATAACCTTCACGATACGAGCACGCATCTTTTCGTTGGCAAGTTCCATACCCAAACCGAATTCGCAGAAGTCTTCGAACAGTGAGTTAGCCCAAGCAGGACCGTGTCCGTTCTCGTTCGTAGTATAAGGAGTAGAAGGAACAGAACCAGAGTAGATAGAAGAACATCCGGTAGCGTTGGCAACCATTTCGCGGTCACCGAACAATTGAGAAATCAATTTCACGTACGGAGTTTCACCACAACCGGAGCAAGCGCCTGAGAACTCGAACAACGGAGTAGCGAACTGTGAGTTCTTCACGTTAGCCTTGATATCAACAAGATGTTGTTTAGTCTTCACGTTTTCAACGCAGTAAGTCCAGTTGTCAGCTTCAGCCAATTGACCTTCAAGATGCTTCATTGTCAAAGCCTTGCCACCCTTCTTCGGATTACCCGGACAGATATCGGCACAGTTGCCGCAACCCAGACAGTCGAGAACGTCAACCTGCATACGGAATGTCATGCCGTCGAATACTTTACCTACAGCTTTCAGTTGTTCGAACTTAGCACCCTTCTGCTCTTCAGCATCGAGTATGAACGGACGGATAGCAGCGTGAGGACAAATGTATGCACACTTGTTACACTGGATACAGTTTTCAGGATTCCATTCGGGAACGAATGCAGCTACACCGCGTTTTTCATATTTGGCAGTACCTTGATGCCAAGTACCGTCTTCGATGCCCTTGAATGCTGATACAGGCAGCAAGTCGCCATCCTGAGCATTGATCGGACGAACTACTTCGTTGATGAATGCCGGGTCGTTGTTTTCAGCTTTCGGATCATCCGGCAGGTTAGCCCATGCAGGATCAACAGTCAAAGTCTTGTATTCACCACCGCGGTCTACAGCAGCATAGTTCTTATTGACAACGTCTTCACCCTTCTTACCGTAAGACTTAACGATGAATTTCTTCATCTGCTCAACAGCTTGTTCTACAGGAATTACGCCTGTGATACGGAAGAATGCAGATTGAAGGATCGTGTTGGTACGGTTGCCCAAACCGATTTCCTGTGCAATCTGAGTTGCGTTGATATAGTATACGGAAATGTTGTTCTGTGCGAAATATTTCTTAACCTTGTTAGGCAGGTTCTTAGCCAGTTCGTCACCTTCCCAGATAGTGTTCAGCAAGAAAGAACCGTTCTTACGCAAACCGCGAGTTACGTCATACATGTGCAGGTAAGCCTGAACGTGACAAGCAACGAAGTTCGGAGTATTTACCAGATAAGTAGAACGGATCGGGGTATCACCGAAACGCAAGTGAGAACAAGTGAAACCACCAGACTTCTTAGAGTCATAAGAGAAGTAAGCCTGACAGTGTTTGTCAGTGTTGTCACCGATAATCTTAACAGAGTTCTTGTTGGCACCTACCGTACCGTCAGCACCCAAACCGTAGAATTTAGCTTCGAACATACCTTCACCGCCCAAAGCGATTTCTTCTTTCTGCGGAAGAGAAGTGAAAGTAACATCATCTACGATACCGATAGTAAAGTGGTTCTTCGGCATCGGCATAGCCAAGTTCTCGAATACAGAAAGGATTTGAGCAGGAGTAGTATCCTTAGAACCCAGACCGTAACGACCGCCAACGATAACCGGAGCGTTTTCTACACCGTAGAAGCAGTCTTTAACATCAAGATAAAGAGGTTCGCCGTTAGCACCCGGTTCTTTAGTACGGTCAAGAACAGCGATAGTCTTGGCAGTCTTAGGAACAGCAGCCAAGAAGTGTTTAGCAGAGAACGGACGATACAAGTGTACGGCAACCATACCTACCTTCTCACCGTTTGCTACCAAGTAGTCGATAGCTTCGCGGGCAGCTTCGGTTACAGAACCCATTGCGATAATTACGCGTTCTGCATCATCAGCGCCATAGTAATCAAACAAACCGTATTTACGACCTGTGATCTTGGAGATTTCATTCATGTACTCTTCTACGATAGCAGGAACAGCTTCATAGTAGTTGTTGCATGATTCACGATGTTGGAAGAAGTGGTCGGGGTTTTCAGCCATACCGCGGGCAACCGGCTTCATCGGATTCAGTGCACGAGCACGGAATTCAGCCAAAGCTTCTTGGTCGATCAGCGGAGCCAAGTCTTCGTTTTCCAACATTTCGATCTTTTGGATTTCGTGAGAAGTACGGAAACCGTCGAAGAAGTTCATGAAAGGAACGCGGGATTTGATAGTAGCCAAGTGAGCAACACCTGCCAAGTCCATAACTTCCTGTACTGAACCTTCAGCCAACATGGCGAAACCAGTCTGACGAGTTGACATAACATCCTGATGGTCACCGAAGATACACAATGCATGAGAAGCCAATGTACGTGCAGATACGTGGAATACGCAAGGCAAGAATTCACCGGCAATTTTATACATGTTAGGAATCATCAGGAGAAGACCTTGAGATGCCGTGTAAGTAGTAGTCAACGCACCAGCCTGAAGAGAGCCGTGAACTGCACCGGCAGCACCGCCTTCAGATTGCATTTCCTGTACCAATACTGTTTCGCCGAAGATGTTCTTACGTCCTGCGGCAGCCCATTCGTCTACGTACTCAGCCATAGTCGAAGAAGGAGTGATGGGGTAGATAGCAGCTACTTCAGAGAACATATACGAGATATGTGCTGCTGCCTGGTTACCATCACAAGTGATGAATTTCTTCTGTTTAGTCATAACTAAATTAAATATTTAAGTAAATAAATCTTTTAATATAAAAAGCCGAACATCCAGAGAGGTATCTGATTGCCTCGACCTATTTCTGCCTTGTGCAACGCATACGTCACATTCGGATTGTTCTTTATTTTTGTGCCTTCACAGCAGATTTTGAACGGCATCACCTCGTCTACCATAAAAGAGACGTTCTTATCTCCTTTGTGTACCTTATGGTCTTTCCATAAAGAATTGGCAAAGAAAGTGTCGAGCACATCCTGCTCTTCCACTTTCACCGGATAGATGGAATACATCAGGTTGGAGTTGTGCATCATTATTTTAGACGGTTTCTTCGGGAATTCTTCTCCTTTCGGATAAACCAAGTTAATGAGTCGCGCATCTGCCAAGTATTTGATATAATTCATCACCGTGGCCCGTGATGTCTGCACGTCGCTGGCCAGTTGACTTACATTCGGAGCCTTCGGACCGTCGACCGCGAGCAAATATAGTAATTTTTTTATCTTTGAAAGATATTTCAGCTCAATTTGTTTGAGGAGTAGGATATCTACTTCTATCATCATGTTCATGGTCTTCAGCAGATTCTCCGAAAAGTTGCGCTTTTCGAGGAAGAACGGATAGAAACCATGGTGCAGGTAATCTTGAAAATAATCCAACGGACGTACCTTGGAAAGTACTCCCTTGGCTATTTGCTCGTGTGTGCTGAGAATTTCTTCAAGGCTGTAAGCCCTGAATTTCATACCTGTCTGCAAGTTCAGGAATTCACGGAAAGAGAATCCGCGCAAGTTATAGCTCTTGGCGATATCACGCAGTTCGAGGTTCTCTTCTTTCAGCCGCATCACCGACGAACCGGTAAAGACAATCTTCAGGTTAGGAAAGCGGTCGTAACACATACGCAATTCCTTGCTCCATCCCGGATGTTTGAACACTTGGTCGATCAGTAATACTTTTCCGCCGTGTTTCTGAAATTCATTGGCAAAGTCTACGATGCTGTGTCCCGAGAAATAGAAGTTATTCATATTGATGAACAGGCACGAACGGTCGTTCCCGAATTTCTCTTTGGCATATTGTAGCAGGAATGTGGTTTTTCCTACACCACGTGTCCCTTTGATACCAATCAGGCGGTCGCTCCAGTCAATCTCATCCATGAGATCGCGGCGAACGGGGGCATTGGTGTGCTCAACGAGGTAAGCGTGTGTGCGGTAGAATGATTCCATTTCTTTCTTAGTTTTTCGGGTGGCAAATATAGTGCTTTTTTTAGGAATTGCAAAGTAGAGATGGCAAAATTGTACTTTTTATTTTAACTTTCTGTTTATTGCAGTTGTTTCAGACTATTTACTGCATATATTTGCATCCGAAAGTTTTGAATTCGTTTGTGATGGCTAAAAACACTCTTTATATATTCAATCCGGAGCATGACTTGGCGCTTGCCAGCGGTGAGGCAAACTATATGGCTCCGGCTTCCGCCAGGCATATGGCGTCCGAGCTTGCTTTGCTGCCGATGTGGTATGCAGAAGAGGGGAGTGCCGTGTTGGCTCCTTCCGCTTATAATATGGACTATATAAAAAGAATGCAGGATTTGCCGGGGCTTTCCGTGCATCTGCTGACAGAGCCGGAGCTTGCCTCCGGACAGGAGTGGGATATACGCCCTTGGGGATGGGATGCGGCTTTGCGGAAGCGGCTGTCAGGATTGGGGGTGAGTGAGTCTCTGCTTCCTTCTATGGAGCAGTTGGATGGTTGGCGCGAATATTCTCATCGTTCCAAAGCCGTTTCGTTGCTTCCTGAGTTACAGTTGAATGAATATTTCTGTGGAGAATCTTATTACTTGAAGACGCAGGAAGAATGGAAAGCCTTTGTGGAAGGGCGGGGGAGTTGCTTGTTGAAAGCTCCGCTTTCGGGAAGTGGCAAAGGACTGAACTGGTGCAAGGGCGTATTTACCCCATTTATTTCCGGTTGGTGTGCGCGTGTTGCTGTTTCGCAGGGTGGAGTCGTTGCAGAACCTGTATATAATAAGGTAGAAGATTTCGCTATGGAATTTTATTCCGATGGTGCAGGTGAAGTGACGTTTGCGGGATATTCTCTCTTCCATACCGGGAAAAGCGGGATGTATGAAGGAAACCGCTTGCTTTCTAACGGGAGTATCCGAGGACTGCTTTCGCAGTATGTTCCTTTGGATGCTTTGGCACTCTTGGAAAATCGTTTGAAATGCCGGCTTTCTGCATTGATAGGAGCCGTCTATAAAGGTTATCTCGGAGTTGATATGATGATCTGCCGTTTTCCGGAAGACAGCAAGCCGATTTTTCGGATTCATCCTTGCGTAGAAATCAATCTGCGCATGAACATGGGAGTCGTTGCCCGTTTGCTGTACGACCGCTATCTACATCCTGATTCCATAGGACGTTTTGTGATTGATTATCAGCCTTCGGAAAGGCAAGCCTTGAAGGAGCATGAACGGATGTCTGCAAGCTATCCGTTGGAAATCAAGGCTGGAAAAGTGTATTCCGGTTATCTGCCCTTGGTTCCGGTTCATAAAAGAAGCTGTTATCGGGCTTGGATACAGGTTGATTCAGATGGATTATAGTCGTATATGTTTTATTCACACCTTTCACTTGGAAATAATTGCTTGTATTGCCGGCCCTTCATTCCCATAGCGGTCTACGGCTGTAACAGCAAAATATTTTTTAGCATTCCAAGGCAGAACAGGTGCATAGATATAGCTTGTCTCGCGGATATTCTGCGCAACGATATTCTCCGGTCGGCTGGTGTCTACTGGATACTCATTGGAAGCGTAGATGATGTACATCGGACTATTGTGCGGATCGTTGTCGGTAGCGGTCTGCCATTTCAGCTCCGTGTATCCATTGTCGATAGCCGTAATCTTCAGTTTGGACGGAGCCGTCGGCGGAACATTGTCCAACCAAGGCATCGGTGGCTGTAAGGCAGGATATGCGTAAAAGTTCTCGATCAGTTCATCATAGATACCTTGAATGTTCTCCATAAGATACTTCACCCGATAATGCCCTTCACCGGCCATTTTATGATTGCGGATGAAATGTATCTGTCGGTCTATCTCGTCGCGCGTCCATTTACCTTCATCGGGGTGGAGAAAATAAATGCCGAGTCCGGGAATCACCTGCCGGCCGTTGCTCTGTTCCTGCCAGTCGAGGGCAAACGGATAGAAACTGTTTCCCTTGAAATACATCATCGGGTATATCTGATCCATGATACCTTCGCCCAGCCAGCCTTGCGGATCCTGATAAACGGCAAAGAAAGCATTCCATCCGCGGGAGGGATAACGCGAAGTGTCCCGATACTTGCCTACCGGACTGGCACTGAGCTTCACCCACGGCTTCATGGCCTTCACACCTTTATATATATAACGCACGATTTCCGAGATATTATCCCGCCGCCACTGCTCCACGGTGCGTCCCTTTCCGTATCGGCGGAAATCATATTTGTCGGGAAAGAGGGGAGCATTCTCCGGATAGCGTAGATAATCGAAATGCACTCCGTCGATATCATAACGGCTTACCACTTCCCGCACCAGTCTCATCAGATACTCCTTGGTGGCCGGATGCCCCGGATTCAGAAAATACTCATTCTTATACGGAACACAAATGTCTTTCATCCGTTTGGTGATAGATTGGCTGCCGAGAGAAGCGACATGCTTCCTGTTGCCTAACGGGATAGTCACCATCCAGGCATGACACTCCATGCCCCGCTTATGACACTCCTCGATGGCAAAAGCAAGCGGGTCGTATCCGGGATTTCCGCCGGACTTGCCGGTCAGGATAGAGTTGAAAGGTTCGATGGACGAAGGATACAGTACATCCCCGCGTGTACGCGTCTGAAATAAGACGGTATTGAAGTTGGCCGCTTTCAGTTTATCGAGAATATCTGTCAGTTCTTCCTTTTGCTTGCGGATAGTCTGCGGGTTTACGGCACGTGTGCGGGGCCAGTCGAGCCCATACAAAGCTGTCACCCATGCGGCACGAACCTCATATTTGGGTTGTGCTGCCATAGAGAGAAAGGAAAACAAAAGTGAAAGAATGAAAATATATCGATGCATATTCTTTATTTTTTGTCTTAATTCCCTGCAAAGTTAGTAAAAGTGTCGGTATTGTTGGGTTGTTTCATGAGATTATGTTACATTTGCCAGACTAAAAAAGAGACACACAATGATTACATTTACTCTATGCCTGCTTGCATTGATAGCGGGCTATTTTACGTATGGACGCCTCATGCAGCGCGTCTTTGGTCCTGACGACCGTAAAACACCGGCTCTGACCAAGGCTGATGGAGTGGACTATATTCCATTAGCGACTTGGAAGATTTTTATGATCCAATTTCTTAATATTGCAGGATTAGGTCCGATTTTCGGTGCTATTATGGGAGCGAAATTCGGAACATCGTCTTATTTATGGATTGTATTGGGAAGTATCTTTGCCGGTGCGGTGCATGATTATTTTGCCGGAATGCTCTCTCTGCGGAATGGCGGTGAAAGTTTGCCGGAGATTATCGGTCGGTATTTGGGCATTACAACGAAGCAGGTGATGAGAGGATTTACCGTTATCCTGATGATTCTCGTCGGCTCCGTATTCGTGGCAGGTCCTGCAGGATTGTTGGCAAAGTTGACACCGGAAAGCTTGGATGCAACCTTCTGGATTGTGGTGGTATTTGCTTATTATATTCTGGCAACTCTGCTGCCTGTGGATAAAATCATTGGTAAGATTTATCCGTTGTTTGCGGTAGCCCTGTTGTTTATGGCAGTAGGAATCTTAGTAATGCTTTATGTCAATCATCCGGCTTTGCCCGAATTGTGGGACGGGTTGCAGAACACGAATCCCGAAGCAGACAAACTCCCCATATTCCCGATTATGTTTGTGAGCATTGCCTGTGGTGCAATCTCCGGTTTCCATGCTACGCAAAGTCCTTTGATGGCACGTTGCATGACTTCAGAGCGTCATGGTCGTCCGGTGTTCTACGGTGCGATGATAACCGAAGGCATCGTTGCCCTCATCTGGGCTGCTGCCGCTACCTACTTCTTCCATGAAAACGGGATGGGAGAGAGCAATGCTTCCGTTATCGTAGATGCGATAACCAAAGAATGGCTGGGAACAATAGGCGGCGTGCTCGCGATATTGGGAGTGATTGCCGCTCCGATTACTTCGGGAGATACAGCCTTCCGCTCCGCCCGTCTGATTGTGGCAGACTTTCTGGGGATGGAACAAAAAAGCATGCGTCGTCGTTTGTATATCTGCATTCCGATGTTCGTAGTAGCCATCGGCCTGCTGTTGTATAGCCTGCGTGATGCGAACGGATTTAATATGATATGGCGTTATTTTGCCTGGGCCAATCAGACGTTGGCAGTGTTCACCCTGTGGGCGATAACCGTATTCTTGGCGGTATCCAAGAAGCCTTATATCATCACTTTGATACCGGCATTGTTCATGACTTGTGTATGCACCACTTATATATGTATCGCTCCCGAAGGATTGGGGCTCTCGCATGCGGTTTCCTACGGCATCGGCATTGCGTGTGTCGTGATAGCAATCGGTTGGTTCTGCATTTGGCTGGGCAAACAAAAAACAAGAAAATTATCAGAATGAAGAAAATCAAGAAATCAACGGGAGTTGCGTTAGCGTTTCTTATTTATGTATCGGTAACGGCGGCTTATTTGTTGCCACGCAACACTGAGGTCAGTCAGACGGAGAAGATACTGACGGTGGCAGGTTCTTATGCCATAGTCTTTCTGCTTTGGCTGGTGCTCCGGAAAAAAGAACAAATGCGTGAACGCCGTAAAAAAGAGGAAGAATCTATTCACTTAAAAAAGTAAGTTTATGAAGAAATTGGCTTTGGCTCTTTACTTATTATTGGCAGTCTCCTTTACTGCACATGCGCAATTTGAGAAAGGTACTACGATTATCAATCCTTCATTGTCGGGATTGGATTTTTCGTATAGTAAAAATGATAAAGCGAGATTAGGCCTTGGTGCACAAGTCGGTACCTTCTTTGCCGATGGCATAGCCTTGATGGTAAATGCCGGAGCCGACTGGTCGAAGCCGGTTGATGAATATACGTTGGGCACTGGTGTACGCTTTTACTTCAACAAAACCGGCATTTACTTGGGCGGAGGAGTCGATTGGAACCGTTTCCGCTGGAGTGGTGGCAAGCATCAGACCGATTGGGGGCTGGGCATTGAAGCCGGATATGCTTATTTCCTTTCGCGCACAGTAACTATCGAACCTGCCGTTTATTACAAATGGCGCTTTAATGATAGTGATATGTCGCGTTTCGGCATTAAGATAGGATTCGGATTCTATTTTTAGCCAAATCTCCCAAGGAGATTGGAGCATTGTTTTCGTCACTGACCGATTAGTTGCCGGCTCATCATCCATAATAAACCTATCGGCAGAATCAAGTGCTACTAAATCAATCCTCCCCAGAGTTTAAAAAATAAAAGATTGCTGTCATCTGTCACCTATTCGTATCTAAACTTTTGATAGTGAATGAATAGTGAGGTGACAGCAGCATGTGACAATACGGTGACGGCAGAAATGCTGTCACCGTATTGTCCTTTTTAAAAGCACGCAGTTTCAAGCTCGTTTCATTATTCAAAACTATAGTTCCTGCGCATTGAAACTACAGTTTCAGCGGTTATGGAACTACAGTTTCGAGCCTCTGAAACAATAGTTTCTAACGTCTGAAACCTTAGTATCAAGCGTCTGAAACTACAGTTCCTACCCTCTAAAACCGACAACTCCCCTGTAGTTTAATGTTTTAGGTTGACTACTTCTTGATTTTACAGGTAAGTATAGTTGACAAAGTTAATGCTTAGTTATAATACGAGTTGACTCTTTCAAGAGGATATTTAACTGTTCTTGTTGTCGGGATATATACTTTCACTCAAAATATAGAAGCAGCTTGTGCTTGCAAAATTCCTGAAGTAGGGTATTCCGGCAACCATTTTATTTAATTTGCGTGGAGATAGACCAAATTTTATTTCATAATGAGGGTTGATGAGCCATAGCTGTCTGTTTAGTATTCTCAGATTGGTCTTTCTTATCAATTTTTCGAACTGTTCTACGGATATGCCGGTCTTTTTTATGGAAAGCAGCTCTTTGGTACAATCCGCATCAGCCTTAAAGACTTTCAGAAGTAACTGGTATATGGAAACCGGCAATAAATGAATAAAAGGCAGGCGGGATAAAATCCGGCTCCTACATATCTGTTGGTGACCTCCGAACGGCATTTGCCAGGCGGGAAACGACATGAAGACAATCCCTTGCGGCTTTAAATATTTACTCAAATGAGATAAAAATAGTTCTTTCTCAGTGATGTGCTCTAATATATCATGGCAGATGATGATATCAAAATTCTGTTCCAGCTCCTTTAGCTTGAATATATCCGAGGCTATAAATTCACCTTCGGCATGAACTCCTTTAAAAAAGGCTTTGGCATCTCTAATCCGGCTTTGGGCGATATCGACTCCAATAGTATTACACCCCATTTCCGAAAAAGGAAGTAAATTGCCGCCGTCGCCACAACCGATTTCCAATACATTAGTGCTTGCTTCGATTGTACACCATGACTGGATGTATGGAATAAAATAGCCTCTGCTTGTAACGGCCAACTCTTTGAAATATATACTTCTATTCTTGTGACGCTCTTGCATAATGTAATAGTCTCATATATAAATAGTGATTCAATCAAATTACTGTCTGTAATTATGATAAACTATTCTCCGAAAGACTGCATGGCAATTGCACTATTTTACCAAGATAGCCGGATGCCTATGGGTAGCGTTACGTTGAACGGCTTTGTTGTCCTGATTGTATTCAATCTATCCGCATTGTTAAAATAGTATCGTAAATTAGGCTCTGCATAGATTCCGAAAGAGGGCGTGATATGATACTGGATACCTATGCCGAAATCTGCCGACCACTGTAGATGTGGATATAAGTTACTCTTCTCCCAATATATGACTTGTCCGTTTTCTGACGTGCGTTCTTCTAATTCCAATGTCGCTTTTACAGGTATATCCAGCGTAATTCCTGTAGAAGTGTACAGAGAGAAATTCTTTTTTCCCCATATATTAAAAGAACCTTTGAAAGGAATTCCTATATAATTGACTTTCTGCGTTTTCTCTGAATAATAATCAGTTATGACAACGAAATCAGAGCGCAGATGTGTATATTGCATTCCGGTTTCTATCCCCCAGCGTTCGTTTATATTTTTGCGTAGCGACAGTGATAGTGTGATAGGGGTATGATGATATGACCTTTCTACAATTTCTTTGAAATGTCCGGATAAAATATCAACGGGGATTCTTAAACGCTGAATGTTGGTTTGCTTTTCTCCTTCCGAATAAGCGAATGCCAATGCCCAGTTCTTTTTATCAGAAACCTGCCCGGCCTTGAAAACAGAACGATATCCTTTCTGCTTTTGAGTATCTTGATCTTGTTTTTCTATAATTTGATGATGCAAGAGGTTGACGCTATCTTTCTCTTCTGCAACATTTGTAACACTGTCTTTTAAAACAACTCCCTGCTGCCGGGTGATATATCTTATAGGTTTGCGATATGTATAGGTAGGAGGAATCGGAGTATAATCCTGCAACAAGACTGCCTGCGTATCGGCGGCTACTGCACTTGTATTCTGTTCGGTAACGATAGTCCTTCTGAAAAAAGAGGTATATAGCCATATTTGTATAGAGATGGCAGACAATAATAGTCCGATTACGATAGAAGGGCGGGAGAGGAGCTTGCGCAACAACTCTTTTGCTCTTGATAATTGTGATGAGGAAGAGTGAGGAGCAATGTTTAGCAATATTCCGATTTCTTTGTGAGACAATCCTTCCAATACCGCCAATTTGAAAACCGTGCTATAGCCTTCCGGGAGTGAGTCTATCATTTGGAGCATGGTCTTGTAGGACGGGAAGTCATTAGCGGGAAATGTGTCGGTGGAAACCTCATCCTCACTTACCTCTTCTAAGGGAACAGTAGACATCGAGCCGCATTGTTTCAGATACCTTAAAGATATGTTCCTCATAATCGTCCCCATCCAATATTCTAATTTGTCGGGAGAATGTAGTGAGCTTATAGAAGTGAAGATGATGATAAAGCCGTCGTGCAGAAGATCCTGTGCAATTTGTCTGTCAGCCACATAATGAAAACAGATTCTTTTCATCTTATCGGCATAGGTCTGATAAAGCCAGCTTAAAGCTTGCTTATCTCCCTTTTTGCATAACTCTACAAGTTTGTTTTGACTCATGTTGTTTTTATGGTTCTATACGGCATTCTATTTAAGTATGATAAATGAAAGCCGGAAAGACTGCATGTCTTTTACTGTTTTAACATAAAAACACAGCCAAGTCAAAGATTGCAGGTCGTTTGTCAGTTTGTGTGTGGATCCCCCTGCTATCCCAACCGGCAGCAGGGGAGGAATCCTATCTTAGCTTTTCCTTCAAGAACTGCCCCGTATAGCTTGCTCCGCAGGCGGCCACTTCTTCGGGCGTTCCCGTTGCCACTATATTTCCGCCTTTGTCTCCTCCTTCGGGGCCGAGGTCTATGACATAATCGGCACATTTGATGACATCCATATTGTGCTCGATGATAACAATGCTATGTCCGCGACGGATTAGCGCATCGAAAGCATCCAGCAGTTTGCGGATATCATGGAAGTGCAAGCCCGTGGTCGGCTCGTCAAAGATAAACATAGTCGGGTCGGCTTTCTCTTGGCTCAGATAGAACGCTAATTTCACGCGTTGGTTCTCACCACCGGAAAGCGTGGAAGACGATTGGCCCAACTTGATATATCCCAATCCCACATCCTGCAACGGGAGCAGCTTCTTTACTATTTTCTTCTGTCCGTATTCATTAAAGAATTCGATAGCCTGATTGACAGTCATCTCCAATACATCATAGATATTCTTATCATGGAACTTCACTTCCAATGTATCGGATTTAAAACGTTTCCCGTGGCAAGACTCACATTCAAGCACCAAGTCGGCCATGAACTGCATTTCCACGGTGATGGTTCCCTCGCCTTTGCACTCTTCGCAACGTCCGCCTTCACTGTTGAAGCTGAAGAATCCTGCCGTATAGCCCATCTGTTTGGCGAGAGGTTGCTCAGACCACAGCTTACGGATTTCATCGTAGGCTTTGATATAAGTCACCGGATTGGAGCGTGACGACTTGCCAATCGGATTCTGGTCAACAAACTCAACATTGCGCAGGTCGCGCAGACTGCCGCCGATAGAAGAAAACTCTCCCGGACGGTCACTGCATTCGTCCAACTCGCGCTTCAGCGCCCGGTAGAAAATATCCCTGACCAGTGTGCTTTTCCCTGAACCGGATACACCCGTGACAACAGTCATTACGTTGAGCGGAAACCGTACATCCACCCCTTTCAGGTTATTCTCGCGTGCACCTTTTAGTTCTATATAATTATTCCACGGTCGGCGATGTTCGGGAACGGGAATCTCTTCTTCTCCCAAAAGATAACGCACCGTGTAGCTGTTGCTTCCTTTCTTCAAGTCTTTCATGTCGCCCTGATAAACAACCTCTCCACCCAGACGGCCGGCATTGGGACCGATGTCGATGATATAATCGGCAGCCCGGATTATCTCTTCATCGTGCTCCACTACTACGACCGTGTTGCCCAACTGTTGCAATTGGCGCAATACATGAATCAAGCGGTCGGTGTCGCGGCTGTGAAGCCCGATGCTCGGCTCGTCGAGTATATAAAGACTGCCTACAAGACTGCTGCCCAATGAAGTAGCCAAGTTGATGCGCTGGCTTTCTCCACCGGAGAGGGAATTGCTGAGACGGTTCAAAGTCAGATATCCCAAACCTACGTCGATAAGAAAACGGATGCGACTGTTGATTTCTACCAAGATGCGGCGTGCCACATCGGTGTCGTGCTCGCTCAGCTTCAGTTTGTCGAAAAACAACTTCAGCTCCGTGATAGGCAGGTCTACCAGTTCGGAGATATTCTTTCCGCCCACACGCACATATCCGGCTTCCGGCTTCAGCCGCGTGCCGTGGCATTGCGGACAAATCGTCTTTCCCCGATAACGGGCGAGCATCACGCGGTATTGTATCTTATATTGGTTCTCTTCGAGCATCTTGAAGAACTCGTTGATGCCGTGGAAGTACCGGTTGCCCTCCCAAAGCAGCCGGCGCTGCGCATCCGTCAGTTCATAATAAGGAGTGAATATCGGAAAACCGAACTTGTCCGCATTGTGGATGAGCTCATCTTTCCATTCTCCCATCTTCTCGCCGCGCCAGCACACGATAGCCCCTTCGTAGACAGATAAGGAACGGTTGGGCACAACCAAGTGCTCGTCGATGCCGATCACTTTGCCGAAACCTTCGCAGGTGGGGCAGGCTCCGATAGGAGAGTTGAACGAGAACATCTGGTCGTTGGGCTCCTCAAAGACGATGCCGTCCGCCTCGAATTTCGTACTGAAAGAGTGCAGCTTCGTCGTTCCGTCCGGAAGATAGAAGCGTAGCATACAAGTACCGTCGCCCTCATACATGGCGGTTTCGGCAGAATCGGTCAGACGGCTGATGGCATCCTTGGTGCCGGCTGCCGCCATACGGTCTACCAACAGATAGACCTCATCACCTGCCACGGGCTTGTATTCGTCTATGCGTTTCATCTCACCGTTCACTTCGATGCGGTTGAATCCCTGCTTCATGTCTATCTCCAATTGTTGCTGCAACGTGCGGCCTTCGAGCAGGCGGATAGGTGTCAGCACAGTGTATCTCGTACCCTCCGGATACGAAAGCATGCAGTTGACGATATCTTCCGTAGAGTGTTTCTTCACTTCCTGACCGCTGATGGGGCTGTATGTCTTTCCTACGCGCGAATAGAGCAGGCGGAGATATTCGTAAATCTCCGTCGAAGTCCCCACGGTGGAACGCGGGTTGCGGCTGTTCACTTTCTGCTCGATGGCGATGGCGGGCGGGATACCTTTGATGAAGTCACATTCCGGTTTGCTCATACGTCCCAAGAACTGGCGCGCATAGCTGCTCAGGCTTTCCACATAGCGGCGTTGCCCCTCGGCGTATAACGTATCAAAAGCGAGGGAGGATTTGCCGGAACCCGATAATCCGGTGATTACGACAAGTTTGTTGCGTGGTATATCTACATCGATGTTTTTAAGGTTGTTTACTCGTGCACCTTTTATCGAAATATAGTTGTTTTCTGACATAAAATACTCCTTGTTTTATGGTAGTCGGCAAAGTTAGCGAATTTATCGAGAGTTTGTATTATCTTTGCAATACATTATTACGATTTAAGAACATTATGAAGCTGAAAAACTATCTTTTACTTTTGGCTCTTCTTCTTGCGGCAGGAGGAAGTGCGCAAGTGCCAAACGGCAATAAATATCCCAAGCGTGAATTTCGCGGAGCATGGATACAGGCAGTCAACGGTCAGTTCAAGGGCATTCCTACCGAGCGGTTGAAACAAATACTGGTCAGCCAATTGAACTCTCTTCAGGGAGCGGGCATTAACGCCATCATCTTTCAGGTGCGTCCCGAGGCGGATGCGTTGTATGCTTCACAGCACGAACCATGGAGCCGCTTCCTGACCGGAACACAAGGACAGACCCCTTCGCCGATGTGGGATCCGATGCAGTTTATGATTGAAGAGTGTCAGAAAAGAAACATGGAGTTTCATGCTTGGATTAATCCCTACCGCGTGAAGACTTCATTGAAGAGTCAGTTGGCGCCGGAGCATATCTATCATCAGCATCCGGAATGGTTCGTTACGTATGGCGACCAGTTGTACTTCGATCCGGCGCTTCCCGAGAGCCGTGAGTATATCTGCAAGATTGTGACCGATATCGTGTCTCGCTATGATGTGGATGCCATTCATATGGACGATTATTTCTATCCTTATCCTATCAAGGGAGTCGATTTTCCGGATGATGCGAGCTTTGCCCGCTATGGCGGTGGCTTCACGAGCAAGGCAGACTGGCGTCGTAGTAATGTCAATATCTTGATAAAGAAACTTCATGAGACTATCCGCGGGATAAAGCCTTGGGTGAAGTTCGGTATCAGTCCGTTCGGTATTTACCGGAATCAGAAGAGCGATCCGTTGGGAAGCAAAACGAACGGGTTGCAGAATTATGACGACCTGTATGCCGATGTACTGTTTTGGGC
>CAKUYM010000034.1 GCA_934716785.1 uncultured Bacteroides sp.
GGAGAGATAGAAGCCGATGCGGGAAAGATCGGAGGATTCGATATAGACCAGTACGGTCTGGTGAATGCTGACAATAAGGACTGCTATGTGAAGATGACGAGAAAGGACGTGGTGGGCTATGAAAATGACGGGACGGAGAAGTATGTAACACGTACCGCTACTCTTGGAAATGGATTGCCGGCAATAATCGGGATAAGCGAAATCGCAAGAATGAGTTATACCGGAGTGGACGATGGCGAGCATAGGGTATTGACTTTGATAGCGACGGGAAGTAGATTGCATACTGAGGTATTTGGCGGATATGCGAATCTTTGCATCGACGCCATCGGTGGATGTAATTGGAAGATGAATCCCGGAGACCATTGGTGTATGCCGGGAGTATTGGGGATAATAAGGCTTACATATACATACAATGCCGACAAAAATCATTTTTCAGGTATTTATTCAACCATGTGGGGAAACGGGATACCACCCCACTACGAACTCAAGATGTCCGGTGCGGATATAGGCACCAGAACCATAGTTGTCGAGATGGATATGGGGCACAGTGATTATTCCGTCATCGGGCAGGCGATCGGTCCCTCCGTAGGTAAGGAGGATGATATACATTGGGGCTTGACTGCGCATGTGGAGTATCGGAACGATACGGGATTTGGCATCTCCGTATGGAGCGGCAACATAAAGCGCATTCCTTCCATTCTTGACATGTTCATTTTTGGCAGACCATACACAAGTTCGAATTAATCATCAGGATGTTATGGAACTGAACAGTTTATTGACGATACTCGGAGCTTTAGGCGGTTTTGAGACAATCAAGTGGATAGTCAACTTCTATGTCAACCGGCAGACGAATGCAAGGAAGGAGGACGCTTCTGCCGATGCGATGGAGAACGAGAACGAAAGAAAGCAGATTGCTTGGCTGGAGGACCGTATCGCACAACGTGATGCGAAGATTGATACTATCTATGTTGAGCTTCGAAAAGAACAGGCGGCACACTTGGAGGATATCCACAAGAAACATGAACTTGAGCTAAGGTTGAAAGAAGCTGAGATAAAGAAATGTGATGTGCGCGGTTGTGTCAATCGCCAACCGCCAAGTGATTATTAACTAAAAACAGGAGGAAAAAGAAATGAAGTATTTTACAGTAGCGGAATTTGTAAGGAGTGAAACGGCTGACAGGCTGGCTATTGACAACAGGCTGCCGAAAGAGTTGCTGCCCAACGTGCAGGCATTGATAAACAACGTGCTTGACCCTTTGCGTGAAGCATACGGCAAACCGATCACCATAAATAGCGGATACCGTAGTCCGGCACTCAACAAGGCTGTAAAGGGAAGTGCAACGAGCGACCACATGAAGGGGTGTGCGGCTGATATTAGCGGAGGTAGCCCGAAGGAGAACAAACGGCTGTTCTACTTGATTCAGGAGCTCGGACTTCCCTTCAAGCAATTGATTGACGAGAAGAACTTCGCTTGGGTGCACGTGTCTTACCAAGAGGGTGCAAACCGCGGACAGATTCTTGCGCTATGAGGAAGTTGCCTTGGATATTGGTTGTATTGCTGGCAGTGGCTTGTGTGGCGGTTTGGTTCCGTCCGCACGAGCCTTTGCCGGCAGAAATACGTACCGAGACGAAGATAAAGACTGTTGTAAAGGTTGATACTTTGCTTATATCCCCACCTATGGCACCTCTGCTGCTAATTAGACTGAAAGATACCATTCGGATTGGTGATACGGTCGTTCACCGTGAACAGGCATACTATGAGGATAGTCTTTACCGGGCATGGGTGAGCGGTTATCGTCCGAGATTGGATAGTTTACAGGTATTTCCAAGAAATGTGTATCAGACTGTGACGAATGACATCTACCATACCATCACGCAGAAGAAGAAACGGTGGGGGCTGGGCTTACAGGCTGGATATGGCTATCCGGGCGGCTGGTATGTCGGAGCTGGGGTAAGTTGGAATCTGGTTATGTGGTGATAGAAGGCGGCTATTAAACCGTCTCTGTTTCACCAAACATATAATGCAATAATTTAAAGTTTGCTTCATTTATAGGAGCATAATCCTTTTCTATGTAAAGTTCTGTGATTCTCATAGAAGAATCAACATGGCATAACATATCATTTACAATGTATTTGCTTATCCCCACTTTGTTTATCGCAATTGTTGCCATTGAGTGTCTGGCTGCATAGAATTGCAATTTTTCAATGCCAAGTTCTTTCCCTATTTCTTTTAATCCGATGTTTATGGAACGGTTCAGGTTAGCCATAGAGGAAAAACGTTCATAAAAATTAAATACCCGTACCTTACCCCTATATTTCTCAACAAGCGGTCTTATCATTGGATGTACTTTCACTACCATCTTGGCTTGATCGTTCCTTCTGTCTCTGGTCTTAGTTCTGTTATAAGTGATATATTCTCCGTCAAATTCAGTTGCATTGTACAGGTCAGCAGAGTTCATTCCCATTAAGCAGAATGAAAGTATGAAACAGTCTCTTGCCAAGTCTCTGCAACATTGTTCTCCTTTTATCATTACATTGAGATAAGGTAGCCTGAATATACTCCTTACCACATCTTCCGGCAATGCTCGTTTTTCTGCTACATTTTGTTGCAAAGGTTTAAATTTGGAAAGGCTTTGCTTGATTCTGATAATGTCATTATCTTCATCATTGTAGTATTCTCTTGCTTCCGTAAATAAACGTAGGATTGCATTGCAATATAATGACTGTGCTCGTTTTTTATCGGAAAGATATTTTTCGTATTCTCGCATTTTTTGTACAGTAACCTCGTTACACAAGATTGTTTCTCGTCCGAAGAACAAACAAAAAGAGTTGATGGCAGATAGATAATTCTTTATTCCTTTTATTTCTTGGTGACTCATACACCATTTTCGGGCAAAAGCGATAAAATCTATTCCATCTTTTTCGTCCTTTCTTTTCAAGTATTCCAAAACAGTGTCTATGTTCATTGAGTTTAGTTCGAGATTAAGCGCATTTACCTTGTTTCTATACATCTTAATCAAATCTTCACATTTATCCAATATTTGTTGATTCTTGATTTTAAGACTGGCTGTTAAGTCTTTTTTGGAAACATACATAGTGGTGGATATATATCTAACCTTCCGCTCATGAGTAAAGCGTATAACGACATTCCATGTTTTATCTTCACGTTGTCTATCCTTGAATATTGTAGGTTTAAATGTTGCCATAGTTTTTCTTGCTAAAACATTGCTAAAACAATTTTGGGTTACATGTAGGTTTCAAATAGTACTTGTAGAATGGTTCATCATGACATATATTCGACTGACACATCATAAATATCTTATAATCAACAAAAAAGAGGAACATTCTTACCGAATTTCCTCTTTTTCATTGTGACCCCGGTGCGATTCAAACGCACGACCTTCAGAACCGGAATCTGACGCTCTATTCACTAAGCTACGGGGCCATTCCTTTCAATTGCGATGGCAAAAGTATAAAAAAACTTCTCATTATCCTAATGTTTCTTCTTTTTTTGTATATCTTATTTCACGTCTCTCCGCCCACTCCCTATTATTTTGAAATGCTTATACGTATTTTATTTATCAAATTGACAATCTTTTAGAGAATATCAGTTACACATATCAATTTTATTTCTATCTTTGCCGACAATTAACATTTAACAAACCTATGAGTTATTTGATAAAACCTAAGAACTACACCCCGCTACTCGACCTTAAACAGACCGAGTTGGGAATTAAACAAATAAAAGAGTTCTTCCAGTTAAATCTATCATCCGAATTACGCCTCCGACGTGTGACGGCCCCTCTGTTCGTTTTGAAGGGAATGGGTATCAATGATGATTTGAATGGAGTAGAGCGCCCTGTTTCTTTCCCTATCAAAGACTTGGGTGACGCACAAGCAGAAGTGGTTCATTCATTGGCTAAATGGAAAAGACTGACATTGGCCGATTATCACATTGAACCGGGATACGGCATCTACACTGACATGAACGCCATCCGCTCTGATGAAGAGTTGGGCAATCTCCACTCCCTCTATGTAGACCAGTGGGATTGGGAACGTGTCATTACCAACGAAGACAGAAACATAAACTTCCTGAAAGAAATCGTCAACCGCATCTATGCGGCGATGATCCGCACGGAATATATGGTGTATGAAATGTATCCGCAAATCAAGCCATGCCTGCCGCAGAAGTTACATTTCATCCACTCGGAAGAGTTGCGCCAGCTCTATCCCGACCTTGAGCCCAAATGTCGCGAACATGCCATCTGCAAAAAGTATGGAGCCGTATTTATTATAGGTATAGGCTGCAAACTGAGTGACGGCAAGAAGCATGACGGACGCGCACCGGATTATGATGACTACACGTCTGAAGGCCTCAACGGACTGCCCGGGCTGAACGGTGACTTGCTGCTATGGGACGATGTGCTGCAACGGTCCATCGAACTGTCTTCCATGGGTATCCGGGTAGACAAGGAAGCCTTGCAACGACAACTGAAGGAAGAGCATGAAGAGAAACGACTGGAACTTTATTTCCACAAGCGGCTGATGAATGACACGCTGCCATTATCCATCGGTGGTGGTATCGGACAGTCCCGTCTGTGTATGTTCTACCTCCGCAAAGCCCATATCGGAGAGATACAAGCCAGCATCTGGCCCGAAGATATGCGCAAGGAATGTGAAGCACTTGATATACACCTTATATAATTGCCATGAACGTACAGATTGAAGAAAGCTGGAAAACACATTTAGCACCCGAATTTGAGAAAGACTATTTCCGCACACTGACCGATTTCGTCAGAAGCGAATATAGCCAATACCAGATATTTCCTCCGGGAAGGCTGATATTCAACGCATTCAATCTTTGTCCTTTCGACAAAGTGAAAGTGGTGATCATCGGTCAAGACCCTTATCACGGACCGGGACAGGCACACGGACTCTGTTTTTCCGTAAACGACGGAGTCCCCTTTCCTCCTTCCTTGCAGAATATCTTCAAGGAAATCAAAGCTGATATAGGCACCGATGCCCCCACAACAGGAAACCTGACGCGCTGGGCGGAGCAAGGCGTCCTATTGCTCAATGCTACTCTCACCGTGCGTGCCCATCAAGCCGGCTCACACCAGAACAAAGGTTGGGAAACATTCACTGATGCTGCTATCCGCGCATTGGCAGAAGAAAAAGAGAACTTGGTTTTTATCCTATGGGGATCATACGCTCAAAAGAAAGGAGCCTTTATCGACCGCAGCAAACATCTCGTACTGACGTCGGCCCACCCGTCTCCCCTTTCTGCCTACAACGGTTTCTTCGGCAACAAGCATTTCAGCCGTACAAACGATTACCTGAAAGCGCACGGGAAAGCCGAAATCATCTGGTAATTAATTGAATAACAATCCAATAAACATATTTCATAGGAATAGCCATATCTATTATAGTATATTTGGATCTTTTGTGACACATAAAAGATCCAAATATACAATGTCCACATACTAAAACTAAATGAATCTTCGTTCATAAGTCCATTGATATCTCCAATATTTGATTTAGGTTCATCTATCTTTTCAAATCATTTACTATCTTTACAACGCTCTCATGAGGCAACAGATTGTTAAACATTTAATAAAAAGTAACATGAAACCAATAAGATTATTTTTAGGTTTAGTACTTGCACTATTTTGTACCTTGCCTATATTTGCGTACACAGTATCCAACAGCATGGATAGTTCTATCAAGTCAAAAGTTGCAACTCCTAGAGCAGCTAGTGTTTTCGTCAATGACAATGGTGCAATCTACCCCGTATATGTGCCCAATCTATCTGAAAATACTACAATTCAAGAAGTATGGAATGCAACAGCACCTATGTTAAGCACTAATTTTTTTTGACCTTTATTACAATGGACAAAAACTTAGTTTGAATAAAACTTTCGCTAACTATTGGATTTTAGGTAATTTCACGGTCTACCTTGAAGTTAGAAGACGCTAACTTTGCAATAACAAAAAAGAGTGTATTAGGCCAATACACTCTTTTTATAGCCTTTTCCACAGATACAATTCCATATTAAACAAAACTAGTACAAAAGAATTTCTTGTGTACCATAATGCACAACAAAAAAACGAATGTACTCCCAATACACAAATATCATGAATAAAAGAGAACATCCTAATACCGAAAACTATATAAAAATTCTATCGAAATATATACCTACGCCATCAATGATAAAGTTAAAATTATCATATGAGACTTTCAATCTTGAAAAGTACTCAAAATCTACAATTCTAGAAAATAAGAATATCAAAGAATCATTTTGTATTCTTATATGCGGAACAATTAGGCACTACACTATTAATAATAAAATAATAGAAGATACAATAGAAGAAGAACAAACATTACGCTTCACTTTTCCCGGTAATATATTATATCACCACAATAACGCTCTTTCTGAAAACATAGAATACTTACATTGCATATCTGAATGTACCATTTTATCCATTCCGAACAAGATTCTAAAAGAAATTGGAGAAGATGTACATATAAAAAACTATAATCAAAAAGCCTTAATAGAGAACTTAGAATTTGAAGTTTATCTATTAAGAATGCCACCTGAAAAACGTTACAAAAAATTATGCCAAAAATACCAAAATATATTTTTATTAATACCGTTAAAACACATTGCATCATTTTTAGGAATCACACCACAAGCTTTATGTAGAATTAGAAAACGTTTACTAACAACTTAGTACCATTGAACATTGCTTTGCGTCTGGCTTCTCTGTTCGTACTTCAAGTCTTGCAGGATACTTGCATTGGCACGGATGGTAACGTTATAATATTTCCAACGTCCGAACGGCGATAAACTGGCAGACAGATTAAAGCAATGCAAATCGCGGGAAATCGTGCAAGAAGTTTGCGTAATCTCTTTTGCTTGGAAATCATAGCCAGAATTGAAAGACAACGACCAGTTATTGGAAATCTTTATGTTTCCATTCGCATTAATATTATGCGTATATGTATAAGGATACCTCATAGTGTTACGGTTAATAGGCTTTGTTCTGTCTTCACGAATATTGAACGAATAACTCAAGCTCAATGACCAAGGCATCTTAAACACCTGATAACCGTCCGAGTCCGCTTGTGCTTTCTCAACTTTTTTTGTAACAGTTCCATCACTTTCTGAATCCTCCAAATCTTCATCGTCATCCTCCGATTTCTTCTTATCCTTATTTTCTACATCCTCTTTGGGACCGAACCATTTCTTCCATGTATCATTATTGAAGGTATAATTGAAAGAAGAGCCATAACCTTGAAAGCGTCCAAAACGTCCGTATGACCATTCTGTACGGTTACTTGTTACTACATTACCGTTCTTGTCAAAAGTATAGGCATAAGTAGCGAATTGGGCATTCATATTAAAAGTATAACTTTTAGTCAGTTTCAGACGTAAATTCATACTCAAATCACTCCATGGCCGTTCCTTAGCAGCCATATTGTAAGACATATTCGCACTCAAATCATCAATAAGACTAACTTTCTTCACTGTGTCTTTCTTTGCATCATAATATTTCATCTCCACGTTATTAGCAACCGAAAAACTTACCGTCCCCGAACCTTCACGGGAAGGCACACCGTAAGGCTGCCCAGTGAAAGGAGAATAATATTGCGTATTACCGTTATAATCAGTATATTCTTCCCAATACTTGCTAAATCCCGGTGCACCACTTAGGCTCACTTGGGGAGTAAATACGTGACGAATCTGTATTTCTTTCTTCTTGGCAAAAACCGGTTTATACATTCCGTACAACTTTGTGCTTAAGCTTAAACTTGCCGAATAATTGGATACACGATAGAAACCATTGAGCGAATCACCCGGCAATGCTTCCAGTTTATGGCTGTCCTCATTGTAATGCTGATTAATCTTACGGGTGTACCAACGCTCTGTATAGTTAACAGAAGGATTTACCTGCAAATACTTGAACAACGTAAACGTAGCACTGATAGGAATGTTATGGTTCATGGCATTCTCCCACTCGCTCAGTCCGGCTTTGAACAGGCGGTCGTCCTTCGTACGGATACTGTTCGTCAGACGTCCGGTATAGCTGACGGAAATCTTCTCATACCACCGTTCAGCTCCTGCCGCTTTCTTACGTTTGAACGGGAAGAGACGACTCAATGTGATATTAAGGTCGGGCAATGTCACTGCAATAGAAGAGTCGCGCATTGTCTGAGCGATATTGGTAGTTCCGGACAGTGTCAATCCGATATCGGGAAAACTGCGTGAATAACTGATACTTGATGTCTTGGTGTTCTGAGTCAGCAACTGCGAGTTGTAAAGGTTGTTGATATTCGAACGCTCGTAACTACTGGTCGAGAAGTTCACGCTGGCAGAAAAAGTACTGTTCGGACTTGCCTTGGCATCCTGTCGATGATTCCACACCACCTTGAAGTCCTTTGCCACCGTATAGTCCGGCATTCCCTTATCCCCTGTTTTGGTTATCTGATAGTCCGCTTGCAGCGTACCCGAATATTTATAACGCCTATTATAATTCGTCAATCCGGAGAGCCGCCACGAGCCTTTCGTAAAGACATCCCCCGTCACCTTCAAGTCCATAATGTCACTGATGGCGAAGTAATACCCACCCTCTGCCAGGCCGAAACCACGGCTGGAGTCGTCCATATAAGTCGGCATGATAAAACCGGAAGAATAACTGCTGGAGAACGGGAAGAAGAAGAACGGAACAGCCAGCGGCAAGGGAACATCCTCCACCACCAAATAGGCAGGTCCCGTCACCACATTCTTTTTGGGACGCACCTTTGCACGCGTCAACTGCATGTAGAAGTGAGGATGGTCATGATGGTCGCAGGTTGTATAACGTCCGTGCTCCATAAAGATTTCATCATTCGCGCCTTTCTTCGCCTTACTACCGGTCACGTAGCCCTCACCCTGCTGAGTGACGATATCCGTGATGCCCGCCTTCTTGGTCTTGAAGTTATAGCGAATCGTCTCCGTATCGTAAGAAGTATCCCCTTCCTTGAATACCGGCTTGCCTTTTTCCACCCCGGTGGAATCCTTGATGCCGTAAGCATGAACGGTGCTGCTGTCCAAGTTCATCGAAATCACCTCGGCTGCCAACTCTATATTCTGATAATTGACCTTTCCGCTACCGTAAAGCGTAGCAGAACCACCCAACGTAAAGACGGTAGAGTCGTTTGATTCATATACAACGGGGGCATCAAGCGGTTGTTTTTTCTGAACAGGTGCAACGGAATCGATATGTACCGTAACCGTATCTGCTTTCAGAGAATCTCTTTGATGAAGAGAATCCTTTTGTGCAGCATTGGAGGTTATCATACCTCTTCTCCGACGTTGAGACGTAGCCTCATCGGGAAGCATCAGCAAGACAATCAGCAGTATAAATGATATAAGTATTTTTGCTTTCAATGGCGCCATTAACTAATAGTTTACGCTTGAAGTGGCAAAAGTACACAAACTTCACCAATAATGAGCCAGATTCTTTGTTATTTAATTATTTTTTAGTGCTATAAAAACAGAGAACACCACCTGTCAAAGCGACTCAATCCCTCTTCGCCGAATTTTGCGATACTATTTCGTGCCTTCTCCACCGTCTTTTCTTCATCCAGATGAGTCTTGGAGAAGAACTTGTCGGCAAAGCAGATCAACTGCTCTTCCATGGAGACGGGCAACATCTCACGATGGGGTATCGGAAGTTGCTGGTCGACAATCTCTTTCAAGGAAAGTCCCGCACCCGTATGGCGTTCGCACACCAACGCATGCTGCGGATAGCCTTCCGCCCGCAAAATCTCAGCGCCCAAATATCCGTGGGCGATATAAGGATTCGGGCCGAAGCACTGTATGCCGGGAGCATTGGTCATGAAGATTCCGATATCATGCAGAAGAGCGGCTTCTTTCACAAAGCTCCTGTTCAAACGCAATTCGTGATGTGCATCCAGTATCTTCATGGCCTTTCCCGCAACAGAAAGGCTGTGTATCAATAGAATCTGTCTGCACTCTGTATTCTCCGGATAATACTTATCAATGATTTCGTATGGATTCATTCGCTCGTTTCTTTGCTCTCTTGATGAGAAATTAATATTTTTGTGCAATATTACAAAAAATCGCCGACATGAGAAATAGAACCTCTCTCATTCTTTTGTTTCTGTTCGCCATACTTTTTCCCGGTGGCGTTGACGGTAAAGTGATCACAGGCGCCGAACGCTTCGAACAATACCTGCCGCTCATCCAAGGCAAACGTGTCGGAATGGTAGTCAACCACACTTCCGTCGTAGGAGAAAGGCTGACTCACCTGCTCGACACACTGCTGCAACAGGGCATTGATGTAGTCAAGGTATTTGCCCCCGAGCATGGTTTTCGGGGGAATGCGGATGCAGGAGAGGCTGTGAAAAACGGAAAAGACTCGCGCACGGGAATCCCCATCGTTTCCCTTTACGGCAACAACAAAAAGCCGACTGCCGCCCAGCTAACGGATATCGATGTCATCCTATTCGATATCCAAGATGTGGGGGCGCGTTTCTATACTTATATCAGCACCATGTATTATGTAATGGAGGCCTGCGCCGAATATAATAAGGAGATGATTGTTTTGGACCGTCCCAACCCATGCGATTATGTAGAAGGCCCGATACTCAAACCTACTTATCGTAGTTTTGTCGGCATGCTTCCCATTCCAGTACTTCACGGATGCACCGTTGGCGAACTGGCGTTAATGATAAATGGAGAGGGATGGATTGCCGACGGGAAAAGTTCTCGTCCTTGTCCGTTAAGAATTATCCCTACGACCGGATGGAGAGCCGTATACGCTGCCTATAAAGCCTTCTCCCAATCTACCGAATGACCAATCCATCCGCCTGTATGCCTCACTCTGTCCTTTCGAGGCGACCCGCATCAGTGTGGGACGGGGAACTACCTTTCCGTTCCAAGTATTGGGTGCCCCCAACAAGAAATATGGAGATTTTACTTTTACGCCCCGCTCCCTCCCCGGTTTCGACAAGAATCCGATGCACAAGAATGTGACTTGCTATGGCACGGATCTTCGGAATGTGAATGATGTGAGCGGGTTTACACTTCGCTACTTCATGCACTATTACCGACTGTCCGGCGAAGGTGCCGCTTTCTTCTCCCGTGCCCGGTGGTTCGATCTGCTCATGGGTACAGATAGTGTGCGCAAAGCTATCCTCAGAGGAGATTCGGAGGATAGTATCCGGAATAGTTGGCAAAAGGAACTACAGGATTACAAAAAGATTAGAGAAAAATATCTCCTCTATGAATAAAAAATTGTCCAAACAAAATTTTATTGCTTCTGCAAAACAGCCCAACTTTCTTGAACAACAATTGTATCGCCGACCGGTATATGAGTCAGATAGTCCGTGTTGAGTATATTGCACGTTGTTTTTGTATAGTAGAATTTATTATCATGCCGCAAATATCGCCCGTGCATATAAGTCAGGAAAGGCAAAACGAATTGCCTGTTTTGTTCCAACAATGCAAAATTTATTCTACCGGACATCTGGGACACTATACCGGGCAGCATAAGTCCCTCTAAATAATGCGAGTTCATGCTGATTTTCTCTATCCCATCTTTTTCAAAAAACTCTGTTATACTCCTTACGGGTATATCCATATCTGACTTTCCTTTACTTACTATAAACAAATTACTGTAATTGAACACAGATGCATCATAAGGAACATCAGAAGCAACCTTGTAATCTAACAATATGTCCGTCTGCACAACAGCTTTATCCGGATAAAATGTTATATCCAAGTGAATTTCATCACCAATATTACGTGAAGAGCTATCAAAAGAGAAGAACTCTGTATAATCCACAAAGCTATCTGACTTTTTTGACAAGAACTGCTTGATCTTCGCTTCATCGGTAACTTCTCCTTTGGAAGTGTACATACGCACCTTACCCAAAGTTGCAGTCGGAGATAATTTATAACTGCCTTCCAGTGTGTTTTTTTCTTCTTCATCCTGACAACTCAACACGATAATGCCAATGAATAGTAGCATAATAATTTTTTTCATAAGTAACTTTTATAACGATTAATAAACACAAAAACTGAAAAATATTGAAAGACAAAAAAATCAGAAAAGCTTTCCGTAGCTGTTCAAGATACGTTTTCTTGAAGAACCAAACTTACAATAAAGTTCTATCTAACTGATTTAACGGAAATAAAGTGGCAATATACAACAATAGTGTTAAATCCACAAGTAAGAAAGTGAAAATATAGTCGGGGTATCACAGTTCATTTATGGTTCTCCAAACATTGAACTAAGATTGCTTCTCCCATTTAACGTCCCTCATATGAGATAAAAGCAAATATATCTGTCATCTGTCACACATTTCCACCCAACTACCACTGTATTAATGTTTAACAGTGTGACAGCAAGTGGTGACAGCAGTGTGACAGCAATAATGCTGTCACCGTAAAATACACGCTATCTCATAGCACTGAAAGTACAAGCTACACATCAAATTGTATCAAACTATACATCATCTCGTGGTTTCAAGGCTCTGGAACTATAGTTTCAACGGTCTGAAACAGTAGTTTCTCCTGCTTGAAACTGTTGTTTCATACGCTTGAAACCATAGTTCCATAACCGGTGAAACTACAGATTCGAACGTTATAAACCTTTGTTTCAACTGTAGCATAACGTTTTAACGTGCATAGTTTACACTTTAGGTTGACTACTCTTTAATCTTATTCGCAAATATGGTTGACAGAGTTAATGCCTATTTACGATATGAGTTGACACTTTCAAGAGTTATTTCTTTATCGGGTTTACAGAGACAAGCGCATACATGACTATTTGGTGACAGCAAAAATACCATCCCCTTGCTGTCACCGCTTGCTGTCACCACCTTATCATCTTATTACCAACATATTAGCATCCAATCGGTGACAGATGACAGCAATATACCAATATATTCCTCTATGTAGAGTATGTCATTACTTTCAGCTTGTGCCATGAGAATGTTCTTGTCTATATTTCAAAGGCGACACTCCATACACCTTTTGGAAAGTTCTAACAAGATAGCAAGAATCCGTATATCCCATTCTATAAGCAATCTCCTTAACGGTCATTTTGCTATTTAACAACAAGTTCTCCACCATTCTTATTCTATTCCTTGCAATATATTGCTGCAAAGTTTCTTGAAAATTACGTTTAAAATAACATCCTATATAGTTGGGTGAAAGATTGAAAGTCTTTCCAAGGTTTTCCGCATTCAATAAATCGGGTTGATGTATATGCTGTTGTATGTATTGTAACATATACATGGAGCTATTTGCTTCTCCCGTTAAGAAATTCTTAAAAGATGCGTTATGGGCAATGTTCCGTGCCACAATCACAAGAATACTGTTAAGCCACTGTTGTTGCAGGTAATTACTGCCTTCTTGTTTACACTCCGTCTCACGCTTTATAAAATCAAACAAGTGGGATACCAGTTCTTCGTCTTGCCTATTCAACAAAATTTCCGCTTGTTGGCTGAAAGAACGGAATACCTCCGCAATGTATTTTCCTATATAGTCTTCCACATAATGAATGACAAAGCGGATAAATACATATTCGCTCCGCGTATCTATTGTAAAACAATGGGTCGTTTCGGGCGGAATCAAGAATAAAGATTTTTCATGATAGGAAACCTCCTGCACTTTATATCTCGCTTCTTTCACATAAAACTGTCCTGTTCCCGCTTTCACATAAGCCATCTCAAAAAACGAATGTTGGTGTTCTGCTATTGGAAATATTTCATGATTACGAATCAATATTTCCACAGGTTGATGCAAATTCTCCTTCCACATATAATGAAATAATACAATAATGTACGGCAAATGTACAATAAACATCGTTTTTTCGCACCTTACCTTTGCAAAAAAATTTAATCAGTTTATATCACATAAAAACAATGAATTTTGATTGGAAAGGTCATGCTTCCATGCTTGGGGCAAATACAATGTGGGGATTGATGTCCCCTGTTTCTAAAATAATCATGACAGGCGGTGCGATTGCCCCATTGGTCGTAACCGACTTGCGCATTGGCGGAGCAATGGTTTTATTTTGGATTATGTCTCTTTTTCAAAAGCCCGAACACGTCAATCACAAGGATTTAGTAACTTTGTTTTTCGCTTCGCTCTTTGCCATCGTATTCAATCAAGGATGTTTCATATTCGGAGTTAGTTTGACTTCGCCCGGAGATGCTTCTATCATTACGACAAGCATGCCGCTTTGGGCTATGATTTTAGCCGCATTTATTTTGAAAGAGCCCATAACGGGGAAAAAAGTGTTGGGTATTGCATTTGGTGCAGGAGGTGCTCTATTGCTTATCTTGGGCAGCGGGCAAAATGTCCAAGCATCATCCACAAACGGAAATACTGCAATATGGGGAGATCTGTTGGTTTTATTCGCTCAATTGAGTTATGCCCTTTACATTGTACTCTACAAGAACTTCGTAAACAAATATTCACTGGTAACCATTATGAAATGGATGTTTACTTATTCTTTTATCTGTATGTTACCTTTCTCGGCAAACGACTTGGCCGATGCACATTGGAGCGATTTGCGACTGACTGATATTGCCGGATTGGCTTTCATCGTGATTGGAGCAACATTTATCAGTTATATGCTTATTGTCGTAGGACAAAAGAGACTGCGGCCAACCGTAGCCGGAATGTATAATTATATCCAGCCGCTTGTCGCATGTATTGTTGCTATCTATTGGGGAATAGACTCCTTTAATTTCACAAAGGTAGTAGCCGTATTCCTTATTTTCGGTGGTGTGTATTTAGTTACTTCCAGCCGAAGCCGGGCAGAATTAGAAACTATGAATTGATAATATTCTGGCAATACAAATAAGTTTAGTCCGTTTGGGAATATATAGACAAAGGAACGGACTAAACTTGTTTTCTACAACAACTTTTTCAATTCATCAATATCCGGTAATGCTTTGCGAAGTCGTTCCGGCATATCTTCGGAAGCCCGATAAGTGGCAACACCCATTGGCTTATTGTAATCACGTACTGCAAACTCTACAAAGGTTTGGTTCATTTCCCGGCAAAGGATGATTCCGATAGAGGGATTTTCATGTGACTTTCTCACATATGAATCCAATGCAGAAAGGTAGGTGTTCAGTTGCCCTAAATAAGATGTACGGAATTTTCCGGATTTCAACTCGACCGCGACCAGGGAATTAAGCTCCCGATTGAAAAAGAGCAAATCAATGAACATTTCTTCGCCTGCAACCTCCATGCGATATTGATTGCCTATAAAACTGAAATCTTGCCCAAAGGTCATGATAAACTTCTTCACATTGGCAACAATCGCCTTTTCCACTATCTTTTCGTCTAAATCCTCCTCTTGTTCATCCAGTTCCTCCACATTGATGAAATCAAGCAGGTATTCATCTTTGAATGAACAAACAGCTTTTAGAGCTTGCTTAGTATCGGGCAATGTTTGTGCGAAATTATTAGGTAAAGCTCCCCGATGGTTGTACAGGTCTGCTTTTAAGTAATCCCTTAAAGTGTATTTACTCCAATAATGAATGGCGCACTCATGTATATAAAACAGCCTTGCTTCCAAAGTTTTAGCTTTAGCAATGATTTCTATGTGATGACTAAAGCCAATTGAAAGAAAGTCTGACCAGTTAAATTCGGCAGCCAGTGGCTGCCGAATTTCTATGAGAAGTAATTTTTCATCCAACTCCAAATCGGCAGCCAGTGGCTGCTGATTTAAAATGAGCCCCCATTCTTCATAAAAGTGCCTCATATTTTTAATGCTTCGAGTTGAAAATCCCCTTAGCCCCGGCAATTCTTTTTGCAACAGAGAAGATATTTGTTCAATTGCACCTTTCCCCCAAAAGCCTGTACGGGAATTTTCCGACACATAACGTCCGATGCCGTAATAAAGAGATAGCTGTTCCTTGTTCACCGATGCGGCTGCACGGTACTGGCTACGTAGGATAGCTTCTTTTATGGTCTTTACTGCTTCTCTATAATTCTGATTTATATCCATTTGCGCTTTGTTATATGCGACAAAAGTACAAAAATAATGCTGGCGAAAAGAAAAAACAAAGGTGTTTTTTCTTTTCGCCAGCATATATCTTGCTGTCAGTACAAATAAGTTTAGTCCGTTTTGGATATATAGACAAAGGAACGTACTAAACTTAATCTGTAACCTTTTTATTATAATACTCCAAAAACGCCACTTCGCCTATCTCACTTAACAGTTTCTGATTTTCAATAAAATTCTGTCCATACTTTAGCCAACGTTTGGTAAAGTCTTTAAATCTGGCACATGGAAAGCTGCTGCATTGGAAACAATGCGTTATCCCTTTCTCAACACAGCATAAATGAAATATTTTACATTTCTCACATCGAGAACTATTTAGCTCGGCTCCTCTGCAAGGTCTTTTTTCTCTCGTATATATGGGACATCCCCCACAAAAGACGCCACAAGCAGGAATACGACCATCATAAGACTTGATTTTAACTACTCCCTTCGCCATCCAAAAATTAGTAAGAGAAAGCTGATTCGCCTTGCGTTTTTGCTCTTCCTCTACTACATATTCTTTTCTTTCAAAGAAAGGGCGGGCAGTCAAACTTACTTCAGATGTTATCCGCATAATCCCGGCTGTAATTGCATACCGTTCTATTTCTTCCAAAAGCAGTGTAGCAATACCTTTACCTTGAAAATCCTTATGGACAAACATAGAATGCAAATAGCCTTGAGGCGTGATAGACGAAAAGCCTACAATTCGCGACTGTTGATTGACGGCTACAATAAAATAATGAGTCCTTATCATATCTTCTATTGCAGAAAGGTCTTCTCCGCACGACGCCCAGTCTTCGACTTCCGCCTGTGAGTAATCACGTCTGTTTATTGCCAAGACTGTATCTTGAAATAACTCTTTTAATTCAACCGCCTCCGATTGTTGAGCTTGCCTGATCGTAAAATCCGTCCTCATACCCATTATACTATTTGGTTATATGCAAATATAGTAAAAGGTACAGCACACCACTCATTTAAACCACATTATTTACTATATCTCAGCAAAATAATAAAAAACAGATTATAAAGCAGATATATACGAACAGAGCCCTAACATACTTATAGTGGCAAAGTCACTGTTCATGCCTCAATTCCTTCTTCCGCTTTTTCCACAACTGCCATGAATTGATAATATTCTGCCACAACACATAAGAGCCCGGAGCCACGGCGGACAATGGATTAAGATAGGTATGAGCCATCCAAATAGCCAATATCGTATTCTTCTGTCCCAATGCCTGCCCGCCACTGATACGGTCATTGTAGACCGAGCCGATGGTCTTTCCTAAAAAGAACTGCAAGCAACAGGCAATCAAAGCACCGACGGCTATCATTATTTCAGTAAAGCCATCGGCAGGATCATTAAGCAGCGAATACAACGTCTGAGCTGTAACGATGGCCAATGAAACAGCCCACATATAGAAAGCGAGTTCATGGTAACTTAATAGCTTCTGATGAACTTTCGGCAAGCATTTACTCAACAGCCATGCTGTCAGAAACGGACAAATCAGCAGCGGGAATACCTTACCCAAAATAACGAAGAATGCCTGCCAAAAGCCGATATCGGAATGTACCTCTACCAAAGGGAAAAGAATAGGCACGGCAATAGCAGCCCCGACATTGCCAAGCAACGTATAGGTAGTCAGACTTGCCGCACTGCCACCCAACTTGGAAGTAATCACCGCTGCCGCAGTAGCCGTCGGGCAAATAATGCAAACCATCACGCCTTCGGCCACAATCTTATTGAACCGGTAGAGCAACAAGTAAGCCGCCAACGCACCGCCTAGCTGAATCAGCAACAACCATGCATGAAGAGGTTTGGGCTTCAAGTCGCGAGGAGCCACCTTGCAGAAAGTCAGCAGCAACATCGTAAAAATAAGGTAGGGAGTCAGGAAAGAAAGCCGGATGAACAGCGGATAACCCACGGCGCCTACCATCATGGCGATAGGCAATGTCCAATTCTTCAAAAACTTAAGCATCGTCGTATATTTTAACTTCGAAGCGCAAAGTAACGGAGATTTAAGGAAAAAAGCTATCATTAAACCGAAAAAACACAAAACTTAATGGCAAATAATGAGTTTTCTATAAATTTCTGCTACATTTGCAGCGTGTTACAAATATGAAACTGAATAGACCATACATAGTATATATATGCATTTGCCTCTGGCTACTTTTCCTACCCTCATGTACCGGCCATTTATGGGGGAAAGACTTTGTCGTGGTCATTGATGCCGGACATGGAGGACACGACCCAGGCGCCATAGGCAAGACAGCCAAGGAAAAAAACATTAATCTGAACGTTGCCCTAAAGGTGGGAAATCTGATAAAAAGAAACTGTGATGATGTCAAGGTGATTTACACGCGTAGCAAAGATGTGTTTATCCCATTGGCACGGCGGGCAGAAATAGCAAACAACGCCAAAGCCGACCTTTTCATCTCCATACATACCAACGCACTGGCAAACAGCCGCACCGCGAGAGGTGCATCGACTTGGACATTGGGTTTGGCAAAATCGGACGCCAACCTCGAAGTGGCTCAACGGGAGAACTCCGTAATCCTGTACGAAAGCGATTATCAGACACGATATGCCGGCTTCAATCCGAACTCTGCCGAATCTTATATCATATTCGAATTCATGCAGGACAAATATATGGAGCAAAGCGTGCATCTTGCATCACTGATGCAAAAGCAATTCCGCCATACCTGCAAACGGGCAGACCGCGGAGTGCACCAAGCCGGATTCCTCGTCCTGAAAGAAAGTGCCATGCCGAGCATCCTGATAGAATTGGGATTCATCTCAACTCCTGAAGAAGAACGTTTTCTCAATTCCGAAGCAGGAGCCTCAACCATGGCGAAAGGCATTTATCATGCCTTTCTGAACTATAAAAGGGAACAGGAAATACGTCTTACGGGAGTCAGCAAGACAATAATCCCGACCGAACAGGAAGAAAATAATGCTCCGGAAAGTGTACAAGACGCTCCGGCAACGGCACAAAAAGACACGGAAGAGGTGGCTGTCTCCCGACAGAGAGGCATATTGGCAGAAACGACGAAAGACGAACCCGCTGCCACCAACGTTACAAAAACGACAGCAAACCGCCCGATTGCATCGCAAAGCGCAACCAATGACAGTGAAATTACGTTTAAGATACAAATACTCACCGCGTCAAAGCCACTCGCCAAAAATGACAAACGGCTGAAAGGGCTGAAAGATGTGGATTATTATAAGGAAAAGGGCATATACAAATATACGTATGGCGCTTCCGGAGATTACAACAAAGTGCTGCGTACGAAACGCAGTATCACGGCACAATTCAAAGACGCTTTCATCATCGCTTTCCGAAATGGGGAGAAGATGAACGTCAACGAAGCGATTGCCGAATTCAAAAAGAGAAAAAATAAATAAAAGATAAAATGAAGTACATTACAAAAGAAGTCAGAATAGGTATTGCAGGCATCATCGCACTGTGCATACTTGTTTATGGGATTAACTGGCTGAAGGGAATACATATGTTTCAACCTTCGAGCTATTTCTATGCCAAATTTCAGAATGTGAACGGACTGACCAAGTCGAGCCCGGTCTTTGCAGACGGTGTACGCGTGGGTATTGTACGTGACATTTATTATGACTATACAAATCCCGGCAATGTAGTGGTGGAGGTGGAATTGGACACTGAATTGCGCATTCCGAAAGGAAGCAGCGCCGAGTTGGTGTCCGAACTGATGGGCGGTGTGCGCATGAATATACTTCTGGCAAACAACCCGCGTGAGAAATATGCCGTAGGAGATACAATCCCCGGCTCACTGAACAACGGAATGATGGAAAGCGCAGCCAAACTCATCCCGAAGGTTGAGGAAATGCTCCCCAAACTGGACTCTATCCTTATCTCCCTGAACAATATCTTAGGCGACAAGAGCATCCCGGCCACTCTTCATTCGATAGAGACAACGACGGCCAACCTCGCGGTGGTCAGCTCGCAAGTGAAGGGACTCATGAGCAACGATATTCCGCAGCTCACCAGCAAGCTGAATACAATCGGGGATAACTTCGTAGACATCAGCGGCAACCTGAAGAAGATAGACTATGCTGCTACTTTCCAAAAGATAGACGAGACGTTGGCTAACGTAAAAATGCTTACAGAGAAACTGAACAGCAAAGACAACACTCGGACTGCTCTTTAACGACCCGACTCTATACAACAACCTGAACGCTACGACTGCAAACGCGGCAAACTTGTTGGAGGACCTGAAAGAACATCCGAAACGCTATGTTCACTTCTCACTGTTCGGAAAGAAAGATAAGTAGCATTTTGTCGTTATATAGAATTTATCTAAATAACGCCCCGCTTGAAAAAGCGGGGATTTGTCGCTCAAAGGTCTATCTACAAACCGAAACAATATTCCCGTACAAGCGTACAAAAGCAAGAATACTTAACAAGATTTTATATATAACACACTAAGAAACAGATTCTTATAATTTTGCAAGAGTGGGCTAAGATAGAGTGTTCGGACCGATATATATAAGTCATTGAAAGTAAACACATTATTATTATTACGAAAAAAGCAAGAAAAAAATGATTTGTTTTTTCCGAATAAGATTCCCAATTTTGCAAGCGTAGAAGTTTCGCTTAATTAATAAATGTATTAAAGTTACTATGATTGAATCAAATCATGTTGTGCTTTGGAACCGCTGTCTCGACATTATAAAAGACAATGTTCCGGAGACAACATATAATACTTGGTTTGCCCCTATTGTTCCGTTGAAATATGAGGACAAAACTTTGATCTTGCAGATCCCCAGCCAGTTTTTCTATGAGATACTGGAGGAGAGATTCGTAGATCTTATCCGCAAGACATTATATAAGGTCATTGGCGAAGGCACCAAGTTGATGTACAACGTCATGGTAGACAAGACTTCGATTCCGAATCAAACCGTGAATCTCGAAGCAAGCAATCGTTCTACAGTCATTACCCCCAAAAGGATTGTTGACGGCAACAAAGCGCCTAACTTCCTGAAGGCTCCTGCCGTTCAGGATTTGGATCCGCATCTGAATCCTAATTACAACTTCGAAAACTTTATTGAAGGATACAGCAACAAGTTGCCGAGAAGCGTGGCCGAAGCCGTGGCACAAAAGCCCGGTGGTACTGCATTCAACCCTTTGTTCCTCTATGGTGCATCCGGAGTGGGAAAAACGCACCTTGCCAATGCAATAGGTACGAAAATCAGAGAACTCTATCCCGAAAAAAGAGTGCTGTATGTGTCGGCACACTTGTTTCAGGTACAATATACGGATTCTGTGCGTAACAACACGACGATAGACTTCATCAAGTTCTATCAGACAATCGACGTACTGATCATTGACGATATTCAGGAATTTGCCGGTGTCACCAAGACACAGAACAACTTCTTCCACATCTTCAATCATCTGCATCAAAACGGTAAACAGCTTATATTGACTTCCGACCGCGCTCCCGTTTTGCTGCAAGGTATCGAAGAACGCCTGCTCACCCGCTTCAAATGGGGTATGGTGGCAGAACTTGAAAAGCCGACCGTGGAACTTCGTAAAGACATACTGCGCAACAAGATACACCGCGACGGATTGCGATTCCCGGAAGAGGTTATCGATTATATTGCCGAGAACGTAAACGAAAGCGTACGCGACTTGG
>CAKUYM010000035.1 GCA_934716785.1 uncultured Bacteroides sp.
TGTTGCTTGCTATTCTTCTTTTCTCTCTGGTGTTTGTGCATCACGAGATGGAAGCTCTGTCGGCCGCCGACGATCGGCAGAACTTGCGGACAGACAGTCTGCTGACTCTGATGCATGAGAAAGACCAAAATACGATTCAGATGCTCCGGGTGTTGAGTGAGGCGAATGACAGCCTGCTTTCCGCTTCGGAGATTGAAGAGATTATTTCCGAGCGAGATTCCGTCATAACCCACCAACGAGTGCAGCATAGGGTTATCACCAAGCGTGATTCCCTGCTGACTACCGCCAAGAAGAAAGGCTTCTTCAAAAGGTTGGCAGAAGTGTTCGCGCCATCCCGACAGGATAGTGCCGTGTTGGTAAATACCTCCTTGGAGGTGGCTACGGATACGATTCTGGAGCCTGTCGCTTCCAAAGACTCCCTTCAGCAAAAGATTCGTATGGCTACTGAAGAAAAAAAACTCCAAAGAAAGAAAACGATTCGCCGTACCAGTACTAAGTATCAACGCATGAATTCACAGTTGACGGCAAGGATGGACAGTCTGATCAAGCAATATCAGGAGGAGACAACTTTGCGCGACCGCCAGGAGGCCGAGATGCAGCAGGAAGTTAGGATGCGCTCCGCACGTACCATTGCCGGAATAGCTATCGGAGCAGTTCTGTTGTCTGCCTTTTTCTTGGTATTGATAGTACGCGACATCTCCCGTAACAACCGCTACCGCCGCCAACTGGAAGAGGCGAACAAACGGGCGGAAGACCTGCTCGTTGCCCGTGAGAAGTTGATGCTTGCCATTACTCATGACTTCAAAGCGCCGTTGGGCTCTATCATGGGGTACACCGAACTGCTTTCCCGACTGACTGAGGATGAACGCCAACGTTTCTACCTTGACAACATGAAAAGTTCTTCGGAGCATCTTCTGAAGTTAGTCAGCGACCTGCTCGATTTCCATCGTCTTGACCTTAATAAGGCGGAAGTGAACCGTGTCACGTTTAATCCTTCACAGTTATTTGAGGAGATTTATGTCAGTTTTGAACCTCTGACGGCTGCCAAAGGGTTGGCTTTGCAGTGCCATGTCGCTCCGGAGCTGAACGGACGCTACATCAGTGATCCTCTGCGACTTCGGCAGATTGTGAATAATCTTCTGTCTAATGCCGTGAAATTCACTCAACAGGGCGGGATAACGCTGACAGCCCGATATGACTCATCTAAGTTGACAGTAAAGGTGGCAGATACCGGAAAGGGCATGGCTGCGGAAGACTGCGAGCGCATCTTTCAGGAGTTTACGCGTTTGTCAGGCGCACAGGGAGAAGAAGGCTTCGGATTGGGATTGTCCATAGTGAAGAAATTGGTCGTTTTGCTTGAAGGAACCATTGACGTGCAGAGCAAATTGGGCGAGGGGAGTTGCTTTACTGTTGTCTTGCCGCTTTATCCCGTAGGTGACTCTGTGAGGGAGAGTCGTCCGTTATCAGTAAACGAGCCGACGGATACCGATAAAGAGGCGGTTGCTGTTCCTCAGCTGAAGGTATCCCGTGTCCTTTTGATCGATGATGACAGAATCCAACTCCGGCTGACAGAGGCCATGCTGAAACAACAAGGCATCGATGCTGTGGGTTGCGAGCAACTTGAAGAACTTATCGAGCAACTTCGTACTTCCGTATTTGATGTCTTGTTGACGGATATACAGATGCCGGCTATCAATGGCTTCGATTTGGTGAAACTGCTGCGTGCTTCCAATATCCCGCAGGCAAAGACCATCCCCGTGATTGCCGTGACTGCCCGCAGTGAAATGGATGAATCGGCCTTGCATGAGCATGGATTTGCCGGATGCCTGCACAAGCCATTCTCCGTGAAAGAATTATTGCAAGCTGTCAATGAGGGACAACCGGCAACCGATGCCTCCCCTCTTGTAGAAAATACTGAGAATGCTGCGATAAATCTCTCCGCACTTACCGCTTATTCCGAAGATGACCCGGAAGCGGCGCATTCCATCATTCAGACTTTTATAGAAGAGACCCGGAAGAATGCCGATCGGATGCGTCAGGCATTGTCGGACAAGGATATGGACGGGATAGCCGCTATGGCTCATAAGTTGCTGCCGCTTTTCTCTTTGATAAATGCATCGAGGGCTGTGGCTCTATTAAACTGGTTGGAGATGCGGCGCGGACAAATATTTGTAGAAGAGGCGGGTGAGAAAGTTGTTTGTGCGCTTGAAGAAATTCAGCAGGTTTTGAAAGAGGTGGCAAACCGGGTCGAAAGGAATGAATAACTTGTACATTTCTTTGTTGCAGGACATTTTACCCCCATCGTCAACTTTTTCTCAGAATTATTTGTTTACTTTGTGTCACTTAATTCACACTGGCACATTTTTTCATGAAACGAAAATGGATACGCTGGGTAAGCCGGATACTGCTTGCTCCTATTATACTCTTTGTAATACTAATGGTATTGCTTTACGTCCCGCCCGTACAAAACCTTTTGCGGCGGGAAGTGGCAATTTATGCCTCGAAGGCAACAGGCATGCAGATTCAGGTGGAGCGGATCGATCTTCGTTTCCCGCTCAATTTGCTGGTGCGTGGTGTGGAAGTCATTCAGCAACCGGATACACTCTTGTCTTTGGAGAGCCTGAATGTGCGTGTGCAGGCATGGCCGTTAATCAAAGGAAAGGTGGAAGTGGACGAGGTGACGTTGAATCATGTCACTTTCAATTCTGCCAATCTGATAGACGGCATGGAGATACGGGGCGTGTTGGGACGTTTCTTCCTGCAAAGTCACGGAGTCGATTTGCCCGATGAAACGGTAATCATCAATGCGACGGAACTATCGGATACCCATGTGCAGATGTTGATGAACGATACCACGACTGCCCCCAAGGATACCACTGACTCCGCTCCCGTAAATTGGAAAATAGACCTCCATCGGCTGAAACTGAAAAACGTATCGTTCAGTATGCAGCTTCCCGCCGATTCCATGCGGATGGCGGCGCGTATCGGTGACGCCGTTGTTACTGATGCACAGGCCGACCTGAAAAATCAGTTCTATGGGCTGCAACATTTCTTATTGTCGGGTGCTTCTGCCAGTTACAATACCGGAACAGCAAAACCTGCCGAAGGTTTCGACGCTTCCCATATCGCCGTCCGTGATATCCGCATTGTTTTGGACTCCTTATTATATAGGGGAAAGGATATGAATGCCGTAATCCGTGAATTCTCTCTGAACGAACGGTCCGGACTGAGTATCGCCTCGCTTACGGGAAGGGCGTATTCCAATGATTCCATCATCAGTATCCCCGGCTTGAAACTGCAAACTCACCATTCTCAAATAGATTTGTCCGCCCATACCTATTGGGAACTTGTCAATATCCCGACCACGGGACGCTTGTCTGCCAACTTAAACGCTTATATCGGCAAAGAGGACGTTATGCTATTCACCGGTGGACTGCCGGATAGCTTTAAGGAGGCTTATCCTTTCCGGCCGCTTGTTATCCGTGCCGGTACGGACGGGAATCTGAAAGAGATGCAGATCTCCCGCTTTACGGTAGACTTGCCGGGGGCATTCTCTTTAGAGGGTGGAGGTATCCTTGAGAATCTTGCCGACAGCACTACCCGTTCCGGAACCATCGGGCTGGAAATGACTACCCGGAATCTGAACTTCCTGACTGCCCTGTCCGGCGAAGCTCCCAATGGCACGATTGTCATTCCCGACAGTATGAGCATGGTTGCGCAGGTGGATATCAAAGGTACTGAATACAAGGCAAACCTGCACTTGGAGGAGGGAGAAGGGGCTATGGATATGAATGCGGTATTGAATACGACTACCGAAGTTTATAATGCAGACCTGAAAGTGGATAACCTGCAACTCCATAATTTCCTGCCGAAAGATTCTATTTATGAACTCTCCCTCTCGGCCGCTGCCAATGGTCGCGGGCTGGATGTGATGTCTTATCAATCTTACGCAAAACTGAATCTGTCGTTAGACCGGCTTCATTATGCCCGCTATAATCTCTCTAATGTCCATCTGACCGGAGATTTGAAAGGCGCATTGGCGACGGTCAATCTGACGAGTGACAATGCACTGTTGAAGATGACAACGGATGCTGAGTATAACCTGGCGCACAGCTACCCCGACGGCAAAGTGACGGTCGGCGTCACCCGGCTCGATCTGTATGAGTTGGGACTGATACCCCAACCTATGAAACGGCCGTTGGCTTTTGATCTTACGGCAGAAGCTCATCGGGACTTGGTGGCGGCGCATCTTACCTCCGGCGATATGGAACTCGACCTGAGCACACGCTCCGGTGTCAACCCGCTGATCAGCCAGTCTACCCGTTTTGTAGATGTCCTGATGAAGCAGATTGACGAGAAAACTTTGAATCACGCCGAGTTGCGTAAGGCATTGCCGACTGCTCTCTTGTCTTTCTCGGCAGGAAAGGAGAACCCGTTGGCTTATTACTTGGCTACCAGAAATATATCCTATAATGACGCTTCCGTGAAATTCGGCACGGCTCCCGATTGGGGCATCAACGGAAAGGCAGCGGTACACGCATTGAAAGTGGACACGTTGCGGCTGGATACTCTTTTCTTCACAGTCAAGCAGGACACTACGCTTATGAAGTTGCGTGCCGGTGTGATAAACGGACCGAAGAATCCGCAATTCTCTTTCGCTACTACTCTGACTGGTGAGATTCGCGACCGCGATGCGGAGTTGGTGGTAGACTATAAGAATGGTAAAGGCGAAACCGGCATATTGCTGGGCGTCAATGCCCGCCCTCTGTTCGAAGGGCATGGCAAAGGTAACGGAATCGCTTTCACGTTGATTCCCGAGAATCCGATAGTCGCTTTTCAGAAGTTCCATTTCAACGAGAACCACAACTGGATTTATCTGCACAAAAATATGCGCGTCTATGCCAATGTGGATATGTGGGATGAGGAAGGAATGGGATTTAGGGTTCATTCCATACCGGGCGATACGGTGTCTTTGCAGAATATAGATGTCGAGGTCCGCAGGATTCGTCTGCAAGAGATAATGAGTGTGTTGCCTTACTTCCCCGAAATAACCGGATTGTTCTCGCTGGAGGCTCATTATGTACAGACGGAGAAGGACTTGCAGCTTTCGGCCGAGGCATCTATCGACGAACTGACTTACGAACGTCAGCGTATCGGTGACGTAGCCTTGGGGGCTGTCTGGCTGCCGGGCGAGCAGGGAAAACAATATCTCAATGCTTATCTGAATCATGAACAGGTGGAGGTGTTGGTGGCAGACGGGAAGCTGACTCCTACCCGGACGGGCAAAGACAGTCTGGAAGTGAATGCGACACTGGAGCATTTTCCGCTTCGGGTGGCGAATGTGTTTATTCCCGATGGGGTGGTTGCTCTATCCGGTGACATGGACGGCGACCTGAATATTATGGGCAGCATTGAGCAGCCATTGATAAATGGACAATTGGTTTTGGACAGCGTTGCTGTTCTTTCCAGCCAATACAATGCGCGTTTCATGCTCGACAACCGTCCGGTACAGATAAAGAACAATCGGTTGGAGTTTGATAAATTTGCTATTTACACCACATCGAAGAATCCGTTTACTATCGACGGATACGTCGACTTCCGGGATATGAGTCGTCCGATGGCGAACCTGAATATGCTGGCACAGAACTATACATTACTGAATGCCAAGCGTACTCGTGAAAGTTTGGTTTACGGTAAGGTGTTTGCCGATTTCCGGGCAACGGTGAAAGGACCTCTGGATGCGTTGAATATGCGTGGAAACGTAAGTCTGCTGGGTAATACCGATGTTTCGTATGTCCTGACCGATTCTCCGTTGACCGTGCAAGACCGTCTGGGAAGTCTCGTCTCCTTTACATCATTTAGTGACACCACGACCGTTGTCCGGCAAGAAGTGCCTACCGTCTCTTTGGGCGGACTGGACATGCTGATGATGGTACACATCGACCCCGCCGTCCGAGTGAAAGTCGATTTGGATACAAGTAACGACAATCGTATCGAACTGGAGGGCGGTGGCGACCTCTCCATGAAGTATACGCCGCAAGGCGACCTGACATTGACCGGACGATACACGTTGAGCGGCGGTCTGATGAAATACGCCTTGCCGGTGATTTCAGCGAAAGAATTTTCCATTAATAACGGCAGTTATGTGGAATGGACGGGAAATCCGATGGACCCGATGTTGAATTTCAAGGCGACCGACCGTATCCGTGCATCCGTATCCGAAGGAGAGAACGGGGGAAGCCGTATGGTCAATTTCGATGTATCTGTTGTAATCAAGAATCGCTTGGACAATCTTTCGTTCGCGTTCGACGTATCGGCTCCCGAAGATGCGACCGTGCAGAATGAGTTGACGGCTATGGGGGCGGAAGAGCGGGGCAAACAGGCCTTGTATATCATGCTGATGAAAACTTATCTCGGCACCGGACCGATTGGGGGTGGTGGCGGCGGACTCGCAAAATTGAACATGGGGTCTGCTCTGACTTCCGTATTGAGCAGTCAGATAAATTCACTGATGGGCAATCTGAAGAATGCGAGCCTGTCTGTCGGGGTTGAGGACCATGACGACTCGGAGACGGGAAGCAAGCGTACGGATTATAGTTTCCGCTATTCGCAACGCCTGTTCAACAACCGTTTCCAAATCGTAATCGGCGGCAAAGTCTCTACGGGCGAGAATGCAACGAACAATGCCGAATCATTTATTGACAATATCTCCTTGGAGTATCGTTTGGACAGGACGGGGACACGCTATGTCCGGCTGTTCTATGACAAGAACTATGAGAGTGTGCTCGAAGGAGAGATTACGGAAACCGGAGTCGGTCTGGTACTTCGCAAAAAACTGGATAAGCTCAGTGAACTGTTCATCTTTAAGAAAAAGAAGTAAGAATGAAAAGTATATATAGTAACATAATCATTGCTTGTCTGATTGGTGGCGCATTGTTTTCGGGTTGCTCTGTAACGAAACATCTGCCTGAGGGGGAAGTGCTTTATACCGGTGGGGATATCGTTGTGGAGAATAAATCGACCACATCGGTCGGAGTGACGGCTCTGACGGAGGTGAATGCGGCTCTTGACAAGACTCCCAGTACGACAATGTTGTGGGGATTTCTCCATGTCCCTTTTAAAATGTGGATGTACAATGACTTTGTGAAGTACAAGAAAGGACTTGGAAAGTGGATGTTCAACCGTTTTGCGGCTAATCCGCCTGTCTTTATTTCCACAGTCAATCCTGATGTGCGTGTAAAGGTGGCCACCAATCTGTTGCATGATTACGGCTATTTCAACGGCAAGGTGACTTATGAGACCTTGGTCGACAAGAAGGACAGTCTGAAAGCAAGCATTCTCTATACGGTGGACATGAAGAATCCTTATTTCATTGATACGGTATATTACCGGCGCTTTACTCCGCAGACCTTGCAGATTATGGAACGCGGACGCCGGATGTCTTATATAAGTCCCGGCGAACAGTTTAATGTGGTGGATCTGGATGAAGAACGCAACCGTATCAGTACGCTGTTGCGCAACCGCGGATATTTCTTTTTCCGTCCCGACTATATGACCTATCAGGCGGATACGACTTTGGTGCCCGGCGGGCATATCAGTCTCCGGCTGATTCCCGTTCCGGGACTCCCTGCGGCAGCCCAGCGTCCTTATTATTTAGGAGATGCCTCTGTCTACCTGTTTGGAAAAAATGGGGAAGAGCCCACTGACAGTATGATGTATAAGAACCTGAACATCCATTATTATAAGAAATTACAGGTTCGCCCCAATATGCTCTACCGGTGGCTCAACTATCAGCAGTTTGTAAGGAATGCGCAGATGCGTGCTTCCAATCGCACCCGTCTCTACAGCCAGTATCGTCAGGAACAGGTGCAGGAGAAGCTCAGTCAATTGGGAATATTCAGTTATATGGATTTGCAATATGCTCCCAAAGATACGACCGCTGCTTGTGATACATTGAATATTGCCATGCAGGCTACTTTCGCCAAGCCTCTGGATGCGGAACTGGAATTGAATGTGGTTACTAAAAGCAATGACCAGACCGGTCCCGGCGCCTCGTTCGGTGTCACCCGTAACAACGTGTTTGGTGGCGGGGAGAGCTGGAATGTAAAGCTGAAAGGATCTTATGAATGGCAGACCGGAGGCGGGCAGAAAAACTCTTTGATGAACAGTTGGGAGATGGGGCTGTCCACTTCTCTCACTTTCCCGCGAGTGGTGTTCCCCCGTTTGGGCAAGATGGAGTTTGATTTTCCCGCCACTACCACTTTCCGCTTGTATGTCGACCAGTTGAATCGTGCCAAGTATTACAAGCTATTGTCGTTTGGTGGAAATGCGACTTATGACTTTCAGCCGACACGTACCAGCCGGCATAGCATCACCCCTTTCCGATTGACGTTTAACGTGTTGCAGCACAGAACAAAAGAATTTCAGGAGATTGCCGCTGCCAACCCTGCGCTATACGTCAGTCTCGACAATCAGTTCATCCCGGCTATGGAGTACACATATACGTATGACAATGCTGCTGTGCGCGGAGTGAAGAATCCTATCTGGTGGCAGTCTACCGTAACTTCTGCCGGAAACCTGACTGCTACCATCTACCGTGCTTTCGGCCGGCCTTATAATGAGGAGGGAAAGAAACTCTTGGGGGCTCCCTTCTCCCAGTTTATGAAGTTCAATACGGAATTCCGTCACTTATGGAATATGGACCGTAATAATAAGGTGGCTTCCCGTGTGGCTTTGGGGGCTCTTTTTTCATACGGCAATGCTACGGTTGCTCCCTACAGCGAACAGTTTTATGTCGGTGGCGCCAACAGTATCCGTGCTTTCACCGTGCGCAGTATCGGCCCCGGCGGCTTTCATCCGGAAGACAGCAAGTATTCTTACCTCGACCAGACAGGTACCTTCCGTCTCGAAGCAAACGTAGAATATCGTTTCCGTATCTTTAAAAGCATCTGGGGAGCTACCTTTCTGGATGCGGGTAACGTCTGGCTGATGCGCAAAGATGAGGCTCGTCCCGATTCACAGCTCCGGTTGAAGACTTTCCCGAAACAAATAGCGTTGGGCACGGGTGTAGGCGTCCGTTATGATATGGATATTCTTGTGTTCCGTTTCGACTTCGGTATACCTTTGCATTTGCCTTATGATACGGGCAGGAGCGGCTATTATAATGTCACCGGGGCTTTCTTCAAGAACTTGGGAATACATTTTGCTATCGGTTATCCCTTTTAATGAATGATTTTTGTACGTTTTCGGCGAATAATGATTGATATTTGTCCCGACGGTATCAACTATTTTTGTAAATTTGCAACGCAAATAATACCATTGACATTACTAACCTTTTAATATTACAAAATTATGAAACCAACTTTATTCTTATTGGCAGCCGGTATGGGTAGCCGTTACGGAGGTTTGAAACAATTGGACGGGCTGGGTCCTAATGGCGAAACTATCATGGATTATTCTATCTATGATGCCATCAATGCCGGATTTGGCAAGCTTGTCTTTGTAATCCGCAAGGATTTTGAACAAGATTTCCGTGATAAGATAATTTCCAAATACGAAGGCCATATTCCTTGCGAATTGGTATTCCAGTCTCTCGATGCTCTTCCCGAAGGCTTTACTTGCCCGGCAGACCGTACAAAACCATGGGGTACCAACCATGCAGTGATGATGGGTGCCGATGTGATTAAGGAACCGTTTGCGGTAATCAACTGTGACGATTTCTACGGTCGCGACTCTTTCCAAGTGATGGGTAAGTTCCTTTCCGCACTTCCTGCCGATTCGAAGAACGTTTACTCAATGGTGGGTTTCCGTGTAGGAAATACATTGAGCGAGAGCGGCACGGTGTCACGCGGTATCTGTAGCACGGATGACAAAGGTCTGCTGACTTCTGTTGTAGAGCGTACTAAAATCCAGCGCATTGACGGTGAGGTGAAGTACATCGACGACAACGGCGAATGGACTGCTACTCCCGACACTACTCCGGTGAGCATGAACTTCTGGGGCTTCACTCCTGATTATTTCGCTTACAGCAAGGAGTTCTTCAAGACATTCCTGAGTGATCCGAAAAACATGGAAAACCTGAAGAGCGAGTTCTTCATCCCGTTGATGGTAGATAAATTGATTAACGACGGAACTGCTACTGTGGAGGTTCTCGACACTACCAGCAAGTGGTTCGGCGTTACTTATCCGGAAGACCGTCAGAGCGTAGTAGACAAGATTCAGGCATTGGTTGATGCCGGCGAATACCCTGCTAAGTTGTTCTAAAGAAACATCATAGATTCATATAGAAAGCAGTCATTTGTACGGATGGCTGCTTTTTTTGTTTTTCATAACGCGTCCTACTTGACCTGTATCCGATAAATATTCATTATCTTTGCAGTCCAAAATCTTATAAATCAGAGATAGAAGTGATTTCAGTAGAAGGATTATCGGTAGAATTTAATGCGACACCGCTCTTTGAGGATGTCAGCTATGTGATAAATAAAAAAGACCGGATTGCGTTGGTCGGCAAAAACGGTGCGGGTAAATCGACCATGCTCAAAATATTGGCAGGGCTGCAATCGCCCACGCATGGAGTAGTGGCTGTCCCGAAGGATGTCACGATCGGGTATTTGCCGCAGGTCATGATTCTCTCCGACAGCCGCACGGTGATGGGGGAAGCGGAACTGGCATTTGAGCATATCTTTGAACTTCAGGCAAAACTGGACCGGATGAATCGGGAACTTGCCGAACGCACAGACTACGAATCGGAGGAGTATCATCAGTTGATAGACCGCTTTACTCATGAGAACGACCGCTATCTGATGATGGGCGGCACCAATTATCAGGCGGAGATCGAACGGACATTACTCGGGTTGGGATTCAGCCGGGAGGATTTCAACCGTCCCACTTCGGAATTCTCCGGCGGATGGCGTATGCGTATCGAGCTTGCCAAACTTCTGCTCCGGCGTCCTGATGTACTGCTGCTCGACGAGCCTACCAACCACCTTGATATTGAAAGTATCCAATGGCTGGAAAACTTTTTGGCGACCCGTGCCAATGCGGTTGTGTTGGTCAGCCACGACCGTGCTTTCCTGAATAATGTGACTACCCGCACGATTGAGATTTCTTGCGGGCAGATTTATGACTATAAAGTGAAGTATGATGAGTTTGTTGTCTTGCGCAAGGAGCGTCGTGAGCAGCAACTTCGGGCTTATGAGAACCAGCAGAAACAAATACAGGATACGGAAGAGTTTATCGAGCGTTTTCGTTATAAGGCTACTAAAGCCGTGCAGGTGCAAAGCCGCATCAAGCAATTGGAGAAGATAGAGCGTATCGAAGTGGACGAAGAAGACAACTCGGCATTGCGCCTGAAATTTCCGCCTGCCAGCCGTAGCGGCAACTATCCCGTAATTTGTGAGGATGTGCGCAAGGCATACGGTGATCATGTCGTTTTCCATGATGTGAATCTGACTATTAACAGGGGTGAGAAAGTTGCGTTTGTAGGTAAGAACGGCGAAGGTAAGTCCACCTTGGTGAAATGTATCATGGGTGAGATTGACTTCGACGGCAAGCTGACCATCGGGCATAATGTTCAAATCGGATATTTTGCGCAGAACCAGGCGCAGATGTTGGACGAGAACCTGACGGTGTTCGATACCATCGACCGTGTAGCTACGGGTGACATCCGCTTGAAGATACGGGATATACTGGGAGCGTTCATGTTTGGCGGCGAAGCTTCGGACAAAAAGGTGAAAGTGCTTTCCGGTGGTGAACGCACCCGCTTGGCAATGATTAAGTTGCTTCTCGAGCCTGTCAACCTCCTTATTCTCGATGAGCCTACCAACCATTTGGATATGCGTTCGAAGGATGTATTGAAGGAAGCCATCCGCGAATTTGACGGAACAGTGATTGTTGTCAGCCACGACCGTGATTTTTTGGATGGACTTGCGACTAAAGTATATGAATTTGGCGGAGGAGTTGTGAAAGAACACCTCGGCGGCATTTATGAGTTTCTGCAAAAGAAAAAGATAGACAGTCTGAACGAACTTCAGAAAGGGGCAAGTTTATCTACTTCTCCCACGGCATCTGCCAAAGGGAGTAATGAACCGGAAGCGGCACAACCGTCGGAGAATAAGCTCTCTTATGAAGCACAGAAAGAGTTGAACAAGAAAGTGAAGAAACTCGAACGCCAGGTGGCCGATTGCGAAGCCTCCATAGAAGAGACCGAAGCGGCGATTGCCATTGTTGAAGAGAAAATGGCAACCCCCGAAGGAGCCTCGGACATGAAACTGTATGAGCAGCACCAGAAACTGAAACAGCAGTTGGATGCCGTTGTTGAAGAGTGGGAACGGGTTTCGATGGAGCTGGAAGAAGTGAAGGGATGAATGACATGATAATTCTATAACATATTTTTATATAAGTATGAAAGTAACCAAGTATTTACCAATTCTTGCCGTATGCCTTATGACAACAGGATGTAACAGTAAGAAAGAGGCCGTGCTGACGTCCGGTATCGACCTTGCTAATTTGGATACCACGGCTATGCCGGGTACGAGTTTTTATCAATACGCTTGTGGCGGTTGGGTGAAAGACCATCCGTTGGCAGACGAATATTCGCGTTTCGGCACATTCGATATGTTGCACGAAAACAGCCGTGAGCAACTGAAAGCGCTGATCGCGGAACTGGCTTCCAAGACGGACAACGCTCCGGGTAGCGCTGCTCAAAAAGTGGGCGACCTTTATAATATTGCAATGGACAGCGTGAAGCTGAACAACGACGGTGCGGCTCCGATTAAAGCTGAGCTCGAAGCCATCGACGCCCTCAAGGACAAGAATGAAATCTACGCATACATTGCCGAGAGTCAGCAGAAAGGCTTCCGTCCTTACTTCACCATGTATGTAAGTGCGGATGATATGAACAGCTCCATGAATATGGTACAGACCTATCAAGGCGGCATCGGGATGGGACAGCGTGATTATTATCTGGAGAATGACGAACAGACAACCAACATCCGCAACAAATATCAGGAGCACATCGCCAAAATGTTCCAGTTGGCAGGCTACGATGAGGCTACTGCTCAGAAAGCGGTAAAGGCAGTCATGAATATCGAGACTCGTCTTGCCAAAGCTGCCCGTTCGCAGGTAGAGCTGCGTGATCCTCATGCCAACTACAACAAGATGGACATGGAGACGCTGAAAAAGAACTTCCCGACTTTCGATTGGGATACCTATTTCACGGTTTCCGGCTTGAAAGGCCTGAAAGAGGTGAACGTTGGTCAGCCGGCGGCTATGAAGGAAGTTGCCGATGTTATCAACACCGTACCTTTGGAAGAGCAGAAGTTATACCTGCAATGGGGATTGATAGATGCTGCCGCTTCTTACCTGAGCGATGACTTCGTGGCTCAGAACTTCGACTTCTACAGCCGCACAATGTCCGGCAAGAAAGAGATGCAGCCTCGTTGGAAACGTTCTGTAAGTACGGTAGACGGAGTGCTCGGTGAGGTAGTGGGACAGATGTATGTGGAGAAATATTTCCCTGCCGCAGCCAAAGAACGTATGGTGACACTGGTGAAGAACTTGCAGACTTCTTTGGGCGAACGTATCAAAGGACTGGAATGGATGAGCGAACCGACCAAAGAGAAAGCCTTGGAAAAACTGGCTACTTTCCATGTTAAAATCGGTTATCCGGATAAGTGGAAAGACTACTCTGCACTGGAGATTAAAAACGATTCTTATTGGGCGAATATCGAACGTGCCAGCCAATGGGATTACAATGAAATGATTGCCAAAGCCGGCAAGCCGGTCGATAAGGACGAATGGTTGATGACCCCGCAGACTGTCAACGCATACTATAACCCGACTACCAATGAGATCTGCTTCCCCGCAGCTATCCTGCAACCGCCGTTCTTCGATATGAATGCCGACGATGCCATGAACTACGGTGCTATCGGGGTTGTAATCGGTCATGAGATGACTCACGGATTCGATGATCAGGGACGCCAATATGATAAGGACGGAAACTTGAAAGACTGGTGGACGGAAGAAGATGCCAAGAAGTTCGAGGAACGTGCTCAAGTGATGGTTAATTTCTTTGACAGTATTGAAGTCACTCCGGGAGTACATGCTAACGGTGAACTGACTCTTGGTGAAAACATTGCCGACCACGGTGGCCTGCAAGTTTCCTATCAGGCTTTCAAGAATGCAACAGCAAACGCACCACTCGAAACGATTGACGGATTTACTCCCGAACAACGTTTCTTCCTTGCTTACGCCAACGTATGGGCAGGAAATATCCGTCCGGAAGAGATTCTTCGATTGACCAAACTCGATCCTCACTCATTGGGCAAATGGCGTGTGGACGGTGCGCTTCCCCAAATCGGAACATGGTACGAAGCATTCAACATTACCGAGCAAGACCCGCTGTTCGTTCCTAAAGACAAACGTGTGTCTATCTGGTAATATTTATTGAGTAGAAAATAATCTTGTAAAGAAGCGTTGACTTTTCATATAGAAGAGTCAACGCTTTTTTTTATTAATTCACACCTTATTATTACGTACGATAAACAATATTTCGTAACTTTGCGCATCAAATACTTAATAAGCAATTCAATGTCAGAGTCTAAAAGAATAAAAACTGCGTTGGTATCTGTATACCACAAAGAAGGTTTGGATGAAATTATTACCAAACTGCACGAAGAGGGAGTAGAGTTCTTGTCAACAGGCGGAACTCGTCAGTTTATTGAATCATTGGGATATCCTTGCAAGGCGGTGGAAGATTTGACCACTTACCCTTCTATCCTTGGCGGTCGGGTGAAGACATTACACCCGAAAATCTTCGGAGGTATCCTTTGCCGTCGCGGACTGGAACAGGATATGCAGCAGATTGAGAAGTATGAAATTCCTGAAATAGATTTGGTAATCGTTGACTTGTATCCGTTCGAGGCTACTGTGGCTTCCGGTGCATCTGAAGCAGAGATTATTGAAAAGATAGATATAGGCGGAATCTCCTTGATCCGTGCCGCAGCCAAGAACTACAATGATGTTATCATCGTAGCTTCACAGGCTCAATACAAACCGTTGCTGGATATGCTGATGGAGCACGGTGCCACTTCTTCACTCGAAGAACGTCGTTGGATGGCAAAAGAGGCGTTTGCCGTTTCTTCCCACTACGATTCTGCTATCTTCAATTATTTCGATGCCGGCGAAGGTTCTGCTTTCCGCTGCTCGGTGAACAATCAAAAGCAACTTCGCTACGGTGAAAATCCGCATCAGAAAGGTTATTTCTATGGAAACCTCGAAGCTATGTTCGACCAAATCCACGGAAAGGAAATTTCTTACAACAACCTTCTCGACATCAACGCAGCCGTTGATTTGATTGATGAATTCGAAGATCTTACTTTCGCTATCCTGAAGCACAACAATGCTTGCGGTCTGGCATCACGTCCTACCGTATTGGAGGCGTGGAAAGACGCATTGGCAGGCGACCCCGTCTCAGCTTTCGGAGGCGTGCTGATTACCAACGGCGTGGTCGACAAGGAAGCTGCCGAAGAGATCAACAAGATATTCTTCGAAGTTATCATCGCACCGGATTATGACGTGGATGCACTCGAAATCCTGGGACAGAAAAAGAACCGCATCATCCTCGTCCGCAAGGAAGCCAAATTGCCGAAGAAGCAATTCCGCGCTTTGTTGAACGGTGTGCTGGTGCAGGACAAAGATACGAATATTGAAACGGTGGCCGACCTGAAAACGGTGACAGACAAAGCTCCTACTCCCGAAGAGGTGGAAGACATGCTGTTTGCCAACAAAATTGTGAAGAACAGCAAGTCCAACGCTATCGTTTTGGCGAAAGGCAAGCAACTTCTCGCAAGCGGCGTAGGACAGACTTCACGTGTAGATGCATTGAAGCAAGCTATCGAAAAAGCTAAATCGTTCGACTTCGACCTGCATGGTGCAGTGATGGCTTCGGATGCTTTCTTCCCGTTCCCCGACTGTGTGGAGATTGCGGATAAGGAAGGCGTTACGGCTGTTATCCAACCGGGTGGATCGGTAAAAGACGACCTGACTTTTGCTTATTGCAACGAGCATGGTATGGCGATGGTTACTACCGGTATCCGTCATTTTAAACACTAAAAATAAGAATAAAAAATGGGATTATTCTCTTTTACACAAGAAATAGCGATGGACTTGGGCACAGCCAATACCATCATCATCACGAACGGAAAGATCGTGGTGGATGAGCCTTCGGTTGTAGCCTTGGATCGTCGTACGGATAAGATGATTGCCGTGGGGGAAAAGGCGAAGTTGATGCACGAAAAGACCCACGAAAACATACGTACTATCCGTCCGTTGAGAGACGGTGTGATTGCCGATTTCTATGCTTGCGAGCAGATGATGCGCGGACTGATTAAACGGGTGAATACTCGCAATCACTTGTTCTCGCCCTCTCTCCGCATGGTGATTGGCGTTCCATCGGGAAGTACGGAGGTCGAACTCCGTGCAGTCCGTGACTCTGCCGAACATGCCGGCGGACGTGACGTCTACTTGATTTTCGAACCGATGGCTGCGGCTATCGGTATCGGTATCGACGTAGAGGCTCCGGAAGGGAATATGATTGTCGATATAGGCGGCGGATCAACGGAAATCGCCGTTATCTCCTTGGGGGGGATCGTTTCCAACAACTCCATCCGTGTGGCAGGTGATGACTTGACCGAAGATATCCGCGAATACATGAGCCGTCAGCACAATGTGAAAGTCAGCGAGCGTATGGCGGAACGTATCAAGATAAACGTAGGAGCTGCCTTGACCGAACTGGGCGAAGGTGCTCCCGAAGATTATATCGTTCACGGTCCGAACCGTATCACAGCTCTTCCGATGGAGGTACCCGTATGCTATCAGGAGGTGGCCCACTGTCTGGAGAAGTCAATCTCAAAGATTGAAACTGCGATTTTGAGTGCATTGGAAAGCACTCCGCCCGAACTTTACGCTGATATCGTGCACAACGGCATCTACCTTTCAGGAGGTGGCGCATTGCTCCGCGGACTGGACAAGCGATTGACCGACAAGATCAATATACCTTTCCACATTGCGGAAGATCCGTTGCACGCCGTTGCCAAGGGTACGGGAGTTGCGTTGAAAAATGTAGACCGTTTCTCCTTCTTAATGAGATAAATCAGGGATGAGGAATTTAATAAACTTCCTTCTGAAATACAATTACTGGTTCCTCTTTGTCATATTAGAGGTAGCCAGTTTTGTTTTGTTATTTCGGTTCAACCGCTATCAGCAGAGCACTTTCTTTACTTCTGCCAATACGGTTGCGGGAGGGGTTTATGAAGTTTCGGGAGGAATAGCCTCTTATTTTCATCTGAAGTCTGTTAATGAGGATCTGTTGGATCGTAATATGTTGCTCGAACAGCAAATCACGAACCTTGAGAAAGCCTTGAAAGAACGGCAGGTCGATTCGATGACCATCAACAGTATCCGTCAGATGCCGCATAATGACTACCAATTGTTCAAGGCGCACGTGATAAAGAACAGCTTGACGCTGCCCGACAACTACATCACTCTCGACAAAGGTTCCTCTTCGGGCATCCGTCCGGAGATGGGAGTGATAGACGGTAATGGCATTGTGGGGATTGTGTATGAGACCTCTCCTTCTTATTCGGTCGTGATTTCCGTATTGAACAGCAAGTCCAATATCAGTTGCAAGATAACGGGCAGCGACTACTTCGGCTACCTGAAGTGGGAACACGGAGATTCACGTTATGCCTATCTGAAAGACCTGCCCCGCCATGCCGAATTTAATTTGGGAGATACCGTAGTGACCAGTGGTTTCTCGACCGTATTTCCGGAAGGCATTATGGTAGGTACGGTAGATGATATGTCCGACTCCAACGACGGACTGTCCTATCTGTTGAAGATCAAGCTGGCTACCGATTTCGGGAAACTCGGTGATGTGCGCATCATAGCCCGCAACGGTCAGGAGGAGCAGAAGAAACTTGAAAATAAGGTAACGAAAGAATGATTATCACCTATATACATAGAATCGGATGGTTTGTGGGGTTGGTGCTTCTTCAGGCACTTATCCTCAACAACGTGCATATAGCCGGATACGCCACTCCCTTTCTCTATATTTACTTTATACTGAAGTTCAACTCCGGCACCTCGCGGAATGAACTGATGCTGTGGGCTTTCTTTTTCGGACTCACCATCGACATCTTTGCCGATACTCCGGGGATGAATGCGGCTGCCACCGTGCTGCTCGCTTTCCTCCGCCCGTCCTTGCTGCGTCTGTTTACTCCCCGCGACAATCTGGACAACTTCATTCCTTCCCTCAAGACGATGGGAATCACTCCTTTCCTGAAGTATACTACTGCAAGCGTTTTCGTGCATAGTCTGGCACTGCTCTCCATTGAGTTCTTTTCGTTTTCCGGCATTTGGCTGTTGCTACTGCGGGTGCTGTGTTGTACCATTCTGACTATAACTTGTATTGTAGCTGTCGAAGGCATAAGGAAGTAAAGAAATGGCAAAAGATTATAGATTAGAGAAACGTAAATTTGTGATCGGTGGCATTGCCATATCCATTGTCCTCATTTATCTGATACGGCTCTTCGTGTTGCAGATAACGACGGACGATTATAAGAAGAATGCCGACAGCAATGCTTTCCTGAATAAAATTCAATATCCGTCGCGCGGAGCTATCTACGACCGCACCGGCAAACTGTTGGTGTTCAACCAGCCGGCTTATGACATCTCGATTGTTCCGAAAGAGGTGGAGAACCTGGATACGCTCGACCTGTGCCAGTCGTTGAATATTACCCGCGAACAGTTCCTGAAAATAATGAGCGACATGAAAGACCGTCGCCGCAATCCGGGGTATTCCCGCTACACCAACCAGCTGTTTATGTCGCAGCTTTCGGCAGAAGAATGCGGGGTCTTTCAGGAGAAGCTCTTCAAATTCCGCGGATTCTATATCCAACGGCGCACCATCCGCCAGTATTCCTACAATGCTGCCGCCCATGCTTTGGGTGATATCGGCGAGGTGTCCGCCAAAGAGATGGAGGCGGATGAAGAAGGATACTACATCCGTGGCGACTATGTGGGTAAGTTGGGCGTAGAGAAATCATACGAGAAGTACTTGCGTGGAGAGAAAGGAATCGAAATCCTGCTTCGTGATGCGCACGGCCGCATTCAAGGGCATTATATGGATGGCAAGTACGACCGTCCTTCCGTTCCCGGCAAGAACCTGACGCTGAGTCTGGACATTGATTTGCAGATGTTGGGCGAGCGCCTGCTGAAGAACAAGATTGGTAGTATCGTTGCCATCGAACCGGAAACCGGAGAAATCCTCTGTCTGGTATCTTCTCCCAACTACGACCCGCATCTGATGATTGGCCGTCAGCGTGGCAAGAACCATCTGATGTTGCAACGCGACAAGACGAAACCTCTTCTGAACCGTGCCTTGATGGGCGTCTACCCGCCGGGGTCTACCTTTAAGACTGCACAGGGGCTGACCTTCCTGCAAGAGGGCATCGTCACCGCGCAAGCCCCCGCTTTCCCCTGCTCGAACGGTTTTCATTACGGCAGGCTGACGGTAGGTTGCCATAGCCACGGCTCACCGATTCCATTGATACCCGCCATTGCTACATCGTGCAACTCCTACTTCTGCTGGGGACTGTTCCGTATGTTCGGCGACCGGAAGTACGGCTCACCGCAAAATGCCATCACCGTCTGGAAAGACCATATGGTTTCGCAGGGATTCGGCTACAAATTGGGAGTCGACCTGCCGGGAGAGAAACGCGGGCTGATTCCGAACGCGCAATTTTATGATAAAGCCTATCGCGGACATTGGAACGGGCTGACGGTAATCAGTATCTCTATCGGGCAGGGCGAAATATTGGCTACCCCTCTCCAAATCGCTAACTTGGGAGCGACGATTGCCAACAGAGGTTATTTCGTCACACCGCATATCGTGAAGGAGATTCAGGACAATCAGATAGATAGCCTTTACCGTACGCCCCGCTATGCCACTATTGAGAAGAGGCATTACGAGTCGGTGGTGGAAGGTATGCGTGGCGCTGCCACGGGAGGTACTTGCCGGATGCTTTCCATGATGGTGCCGGACTTGGAAGCCTGTGGAAAAACGGGAACCGCACAGAACCGCGGACACGACCATTCGGTATTTATGGGTTTTGCACCGATGAACAAACCGAAGATAGCCATCGCCGTTTATGTAGAGAACGGTGGGTGGGGGGCTACCTACGGTGTCCCCTTCGGCGCATTGATGATGGAACAGTATTTGAAAGGCAAACTCTCGCCGGAGAACGAGTTGAGGGCTGAAGAATTTAGTAACAGAGTGATATTGTATGGTAACGAGGAACGATAGTTTGTGGAAAACGCTGGACTGGGTAACGATTTGTATTTACCTGCTCCTGATTGTCGGCGGATGGTTCAGCATCTGCGGGGCCAGCTATGACTATGGCGACCGCGACTTTCTCGACTTCTCGACCCGTGCCGGCAGGCAGTTCGTATGGATTATATGCTCTTTCGGGCTTGGATTCGTGTTGCTGATGCTGGAAGACCGGATGTATGATATGTTCGCGTACATTATATATATAGGGATGATTCTGTTGCTTGTCGTCACTATCTTTATTGCGCCGGACACGAAGGGGTCGCGCTCCTGGCTTGTAATGGGCCCGGTCAGCCTGCAGCCCGCCGAGTTTGCCAAATTTGCCACGGCACTGGCGCTTGCCAAATACATGAACTCCTACTCGTTCAGCATCAAAAAGGAGAAGTGTGCGATGGTGTTGGGGGCGATCATCTTCCTTCCGATGTTGCTGATTATCGGTCAGCGGGAGACAGGTTCCGCTTTGGTATATCTCGCATTCTTCCTGGTTCTCTATCGGGAAGGAATGCCGGGGGTAGTGCTCTTTGCCGGGGTTTGCGCGGTGATTTACTTTGTGGTCGGCATCCGTTTCGACGAGGTGTTCATAGCCGATACTCCTACGCCGTTGGGCGAATTTGTCGTATTACTGCTGATTTTGCTATTCGCCGGCGGGATGGTATGGGTGTATCGGAAGAAGGTGGCGGCTACCCGCAACATAATCCTCGGAAGCTTGGGCGTATTATTGATTGCTTATTTGGTATCGGAATATTGGGTGCATTTCAGTCTGGTTTGGGTGCAGTGGGGGCTTTGCGTCGTTGTGGTAGGCTACCTGCTTTACTTGGCGTTGAGCGAACGCCAACGTGCCTATTTCCTGATTGCTCTATTCACGGTCGGTTCCATCGGATTCCTCTATTCCAGCAACTATGTGTTTGACAATGTGCTGGAACCGCATCAGCAGATCCGTATCAAAGTGGTGTTGGGGTTGGAGGAAGACTTGACGGGGGCGGGATATAACGTGAACCAGTCCAAGATTGCCATCGGGTCGGGCGGACTGACGGGAAAAGGGTTTCTGAACGGTACGCAGACCAAATTGAAGTACGTTCCCGAGCAAGATACCGATTTTATCTTCTGCACGGTAGGAGAGGAGCAAGGCTTTGTCGGTTCGGCAGCCGTATTGATAGCTTTCTTGATTTTGATCTTGCGATTGATATTCTTGTCCGAGCGGCAACCTTCTACTTTCGGCAGGGTATATGGATACTCTGTTGTCAGC
>CAKUYM010000036.1 GCA_934716785.1 uncultured Bacteroides sp.
TTCCGGTATCATACTACTTTCACTTCCATGAAAGAGACGTTCGGATATAAGACACCGGAAGCATGGTTCGCCTATCTTCGCAAATGGAAAGAGGAGTTGGCGCATCCCGTAACGGTGAAAATTAAAATGAACCGTTAATACATATAGATTGATGTCAAGGTCGGTATGTTCTGCACACGTCCGGCACTGTTTTCATTCACTCCCCCCGCACGATAAATAATTTCATTGTTTCGTCTCGGGAGGAGTGATTGAGAAGTTTATTCTTCCCGTAGTTGTGCACTTCCTTTTCGGGAAATCATTTTTTTATATATTTATCCAATTTGTAAACAGGAATGACTTCAATCCAGCCATCTTCCACCCGTATCTTGTCTCTTTGGTTAAGAGTTACTATATATCCTTTGTCCATCCGGAAGAACTTCATTGCTTCCTGTACTCCCTTGACCTCCCTTTTCTGGTTTTCAGCATTTAAAATCATACAGACTTGAATGAGAAGAAGTGGCATATTCTTATCACATACAACAAAGTCGCACTCACTGTTATTCTCATTAAAATAATAAAGTTGCTTATAGTGTCGACATAATTCCCAATAGACTGCATTTTCCAACAGCCTCCCCGTATTATTGGAAAAAGTGACCGTTATTTCTTTGGATAATGCAGTATCAATGAAATACACTTTTTGCGGATTCGCGTTTTGCACTTTTATAGACCATGAGAATTTCGGTATACGATTGATTAGATAAGACTCTTCAAAATAGCTCATGTATTCCAAAACAGTCTTAGGACTTTTAATAGAGAGGATTCCTGCTAATTTATTGGCAGAAACTAAATTTCCATAATTAGATGCCAAATACAACAATAGTGATTTTAAGGAGGCAACATCCCTCACACCATATCGCACGGCAATATCTCTATACAGAATATCATCAAACAGTGCAGATAATATATCTCCATCCCCTGTTTTCACATATTCGGGGAATCCACCGTCATTCAAATAAGCAAGAAAAGAAGTATCATTAGGAGATAATGATTTAAAACGGAGATATTCTGTATAAGAAAAAGGGAAAAGCTCCTTTGAAATGTGACGTCCCGTCAATTTTGTCCCCAACTCCTTACTGAGAAGCGAAGCGTTGGACCCGGTTATACACACATTAAAATGCTCATCCAATTTCTGCCGGACATATAATTCCCATCCGTTGACAACTTGAATCTCATCAAAATACAAATTACGCTTTCCGCTTTCTTGAATCAAAGTATCCAGTAGTTCAAAATCCAAAAGTTCAAACTGAAATAACTTTGGCGTATCAAAGTTCAAATAAAAAGCATCTTCTATATGTTTACCTATGCGTTGTCTCATTATCGTACTCTTCCCGCAACGGCGTATACCGGAAATGACTAATGCATGAGTTGAATTATCACCCGGTAATGATGACAAGAGTTCACGCGGTAACGAATTGTCCTCTTTAAAGGTCGAGAATTGCTGTTCACTGACAATTCTAAGATCTGACAACTTAACCATAGCTTTATTTATGATTTATATTATCGACAAATATAAACTTTTTATTTGTAATCAACAATAGCTTGTATTACTAATAAATACTTTTATTGATTACTAATAAAAACAATAGTTCCTGCGAATAGATTTTCGTAAGAACCAATTCATTTCCACACGTTTTCCCTGCAACATAATCTTTTACATATAAGATAAAAAGTGAAAAACATCTGCCATCTGCAACAAAATCGAGATAATGTATTAATAGAATGTTAGTTACATCGTTGCAGATACCGTTGCAGATGGTTGCCGATAATAGTATCTGCAACACTTTGTGTGGTGATAGAAAGCTATTAAAGCTCCGTGTCTATACATGGAAACTACAGTATCCATACATAGACACGCCAGTATCCATGCACGGAAACTGGCGTATCCCTACGCGGAAACTACAGTTTCCCGCCTGGAAACGGGAGTTTCGACGTAGGGAACTGATGAAGCAAAAGTAGGCACTGGCAAATGGTCTATATGATTCGTTTACGGTGTTGCAGATAGCGGACTATCTGCAACCATCTGCAACAGTATCTGCAACGATGTAACTAACATTCTATTAATACATTATCTCGATTTTGTTGCAGATGGCAGATGTTTTTCACTTTTTATCTTACGTGTATACTCTTCATTTGATTTCCTCACTTCTTGATGCAAAAAACAAGCCCCTTTTCCAAATTCAGTGGGAAAGGGGCTTGTTTTATAATTTAAAGTTTAAAGTAAAACAAGAGTTACTTTAAGCCTATTACCGCCTGCTCCAACTGCTTCAACGCCCGTTCCAACGTAGCACGCGGACAGCCGATATTCAACCGCATGAAGCCTTCGCCCTCCTTGCCAAATGTCGTTCCGTCATTCAATGCCAAATGAGCACCTTCCGCAAAGAGACGATTCAGTTCTTCCTGCTTCAACCCCAACCCGCGACAATCCAAGAAGATAAGATAGGAGGCTTGCGGGCGAATCATCTTAATGGCAGGAATATGTTCTTTCAGATAGTTCTCGGTAAAGTCTACATTTGCTTTGATATAAGCTATCACTTGGTCGAGCCACTCCGTGCCGTGGCTGTAGGCAGCCGCTACGCTAAGATAGGCAAACAAATGCCCTTCGTTGAACTCGCTTGCTTCCATATATGTCTGGAAACGGTGACGAAGTTCATCGTTCTCGATGATGGCATAGGAGCTTGCCAATCCCGGCATGTTGAATGCTTTGCTCGGAGACATAAAAACAAGTGAGTTCATCCGTGCTTTCTCCGAAACCAATGCAAACGTGGGATGCTTGTAAGGCGGCAAAGTCAGGTCGGCATGAATTTCGTCCGAGATAACCATCGTGCCGCTTTCATAACAGATATCCGCTATCCGGGCAAGCTCTTCCTTCGTCCACACACGTCCGCCCGGATTATGAGGATTGCTAAGTATGAGCAGTTTACAGCCTTGCACGTCATTGCGGAAACGGTCAAAATCAATGTGGTACTGTCCGTCTCTCAATACCAACGGGCTGAATACGACTTCACGTTCATTCTTCTGAGCAACTAAAAAGAAAGGATGATATACGGGTGGCATCACCATTACCTTGTCCCCTTTCTCCGTAAAACACTGGATGGCAAAAGCCAATCCGCGGACAATGCCGGGAGTGAATGTAAGCATCTCCTCGCTTATCGTCCATCCGTGGCGAGCCTGCAACCAATTGATAATGGATTCCGACCATTCCTTGCAGGCAAAAGTATAGCCAAGCACTTCATGCTCCAAGCGTTTCTTCAAAGCCTCAACCACAAAAGGAGCTGTACGGAAATCCATATCGGCCACCCACATCGGAATCAGGTCATTGCGTCCCCAACGACCTTCCACTCCGTCCCATTTAACGGAGTCTGTACCGTTACGGTCTATTATTTCATCAAAATTATAGTTCATACTGTATGATGTTATTATGTTATGTGAGACAAAAGTAGTACTTTTGTATTCAATTCAAAAAGGAATTTATGACGAAAGCATTATTTTTTGATATAGACGGAACGCTGGTCAGCTTCAACACCCACCGCATCCCCTCTTCCACCATCAAGGCTTTGGAAGCCGCCCATGCAAAAGGGCACAAAATATTTATCGCTACCGGACGTCCGAAAGCCATTATCAACAACCTCGCCGAACTGCAAGACCGGAATCTCATTGATGGATATATAACCATGAACGGAGCTTATTGTTTTGTAGGGAAGCATGTCATTTATAAAAACGCCATCCCTCAGGAAGAGGTTAAAGCCATGGCTGATTTCTGCAAAAAGAAAGGATTGGCCTGCATCTTCGTAGAGGAACACCATATCTCCGTATGCCAACCGGACGAGATGGTGAAAAAAATATTCTATGATTTCCTGCATGTGGATATCATCCCAACCGTCTCTTTCGAAGAAGCGGCAAGCAAGGAGATCATACAGATGACACCCTTTATCACCGAGGAAGAAGAGAAAGAAATACGCCCGTCTATCCCGACTTGTGAGATAGGCCGTTGGTATCCGGCTTTTGCCGACATCACCGCCAAAGGAGACACAAAGCAGAAAGGAATTGATGAAATCATCCGTTACTTCAACATCAAGTTGGAAGATACGGTGGCGTTCGGAGATGGTGGAAACGACATCAGTATGCTTCGTCATGCTGCAATCGGAGTAGCAATGGGGCAAGCCAAGGAGGATGTAAAGGCCGCCGCCGACTACGTGACCGCACCCATTGACGAGGATGGAATCAGCAAAGCAATGAAGCACTTCGGAATCATTGAATAAGAAAAATCATTGAACAAAGAGTATTGAATATTGAATAGATAAATCATTGGATAAAAAGGACAAAGAATGAACGTAGACACTAATAACGCTGAATTTCAGGATGCCCTGAACCTGATTCAATATACACGCCAGTCGGTCTTTCTGACCGGAAAGGCAGGGACGGGGAAATCTACATTCCTGCGTTACGTCTGCGAAAATACGAAGAAGAAACATGTCGTACTTGCACCGACAGGCATTGCCGCCATCAATGCCGGAGGAAGTACGATGCACAGTTTCTTCAAACTTCCTTTCTATCCGCTGCTGCCGGACGACCCGAATCTAAGTCTGCAACGGGGACGCATCCACGAGTTCTTCAAATACACCAAGCCACACCGGAAGTTACTGGAACAAATCGAGCTGGTCATTATCGACGAGATTTCGATGGTGAGGGCGGATATCATCGATGCCATCGACCGTATCCTGCGCGTGTATTCTCATAACTTGCGCGAGCCTTTCGGCGGAAAGCAGTTGCTATTGGTAGGTGACGTATTTCAGTTGGAACCTGTCGTAAAGAATGACGAGCGGGAGATACTGAACCGCTTCTACCCGACTCCCTATTTTTTCTCGGCACGAGTCTTCAGTCAGATAGATTTGGTATCCATCGAGCTGCAAAAGGTCTACCGGCAGACCGACCCGGTCTTTGTCAGCGTACTCGACCATATCCGCAACAACACTGCCGGAGCTGCCGACCTGCAACTGCTGAACACCCGGTATGGAAGCCGGATTGAAGCATCAGAAGCGGATATGTACATCACGCTTGCCACCCGAAGGGATACGGTGGACTCGATCAACGAAAAGAAACTTGCCGAACTTCCGGGAGAACCGGTTACTTTTGAAGGGGTGATAGAAGGTGACTTTCCCGAAAGCAGTCTGCCTACTTCACAGGAGCTCGTACTGAAGCCCGGCGCACAGATTATCTTTATCAAGAATGATTTCGACCGCCGCTGGGTAAACGGAACCATCGGTGTCATTGCCGGCATCGACGAAGACGAGGAGACGATATACGTTATCACCGATGATGGTAAAGAGTGTGACGTGAAACGGGAGTCATGGCGTAATATCCGTTATCACTACAACGAAAAGACCAAGGAGATTGAGGAGGAAGTATTGGGCAGTTTCACACAATATCCTATCCGGCTGGCATGGGCCATTACCATTCACAAGAGTCAGGGGTTGACTTTCAGCCGGGTTGTTATCGACTTTACAGGCGGAGTGTTTGCCGGAGGACAGGCATACGTCGCGCTCAGCCGCTGCACTTCGTTGGATGGCATCCAACTCAAGAAACCGATTAACAGGGCCGATATTTTCGTCCGTCCCGAAATCGTGAACTTTGCCGGACGTTTCAACAATCGCCAAGCCATTGACAAGGCTTTGAAACAGGCACAGGCCGATGTGCAATATGCAGCCGCCGCACGGGCTTTCGACAAAGGGGACATGGAAGAGTGCCTGGAGCATTTTTTCCGTGCCATCCATTCGCGCTATGATATAGAAAAGCCTGTTCCCCGTCGTCTGATCCGCAAGAAGCTCGGTATAATAAATACCTTGAAAGAGCAGAACAGAGAGCTCAAGGAACAGATGCGCGAGCAGCAGGAACGTCTGCGCCAATATGCTCATGAGTATCTGTTGATGGGTAATGAATGCATCACCCAAGCACATGACACACGTGCCGCCCTCGCCAATTACGACAAGGCTCTCAGCCTCGACCCGAACTACATAGATGCCTGGATAAGAAAGGGAATTACCCTCTTCAATGACAAGGAATATTTTGATGCGGAAAACTGTTTCAATACGGCTGTGAATCTTCACCCGGCAAACTTCAAAGCCGTCTATAACCGAGGGAAGCTACGGTTAAAGACTGAGAATACAGAAGGTGCGATTGCCGATTTGGATAAAGCGACAAGTCTGAAGCCGGAACATGCCGGTGCACACGAACTGTTCGGTGACGCTTTGCTGAAAGCCGGGAAAGAGGGAGAAGCCGCCCTGCAATGGAGAATTGCGGAAGAGCTGAGAAAGAAAAAATAGAAAGCCGGATAAGCCTTCGTCTATTTTATCACTTTGCCAATCTCTTGATAGTCGGATAAACCAAATCGACATATCTCATCATTCCCAAATCGGTGAAATGAATGCCGTCAACCGTGGCTTCTCCATCTTCTCCTATCATATCTTTTGAATGAATCAAATATATATTCTTTTCCCGCTTCCTCTTCAGTGAATTAAAAATTTCATTCAAGGTATGATTCTTCCTTTGCACCTCACCGGCTATTCGCTGATCAAATAATGAATGGGCAAAAACAGGATCTTCTATAAACACAATCGGAGTTTGGGGATGTTTACTACGGATAATCCGATAGAAGGTTTCCATTCGTTCGTTCATCTGCTCTACAGAAGCATTCGGCACAAAATCCAGCACAAAGACACCGGCGTCTACTTCTGCCATGACTCTCGCTACTTCAAGATCCAGTTGTCCGTTACCACTAAAACCAAGATTAATGCATTCGCGATTCAGCTTTCGTGATATGATATTGGTATGTGCCATTCCGGGACGGGAAGCGCACCCGCCTTGCAGAATACTGGTGCCATAAAATACGATCGGCTTTTCACGAACCGGATAATTTATCTGAGGCTGCTCAAGGAAAGACAAAGAGTCCACTCCTATAGACAGAGACACAAGTCCGTCATAAAGAGGAAGATATAACATATATTCTCTCTCTTTAGCCTGCATATTGGCAATAACGGTAGCCTGATTTACCTTCCCGTTAGGACGTGCGCTATTGACAAATCTCCACTGCCCGTTTCCTTCCCAGCAGTACAAATCAAGTCCCTTGATGCCCACATCGGTCATATGATTCATATGATTGTTAAAGAGATTCTCCCATTTCAATGCTATCCGGGTAGAATTACTACGAAACCGTATCGCCATTCCTGCCGAATTACGACTCAAGTTCCATAAAGGCGGACGAGAAATATTCTTGAGAGAGTCCGGCAATCTTTCATACCTTGCCCCAGTGTCCTGTGTCGCTTTCCCTAAAAGAGGAAAGCATGACGCGTCATAATATGTCAGTTGTTGTGCCTGTAACGAAATGCCAGACAGGAACAACATTATGAAAAAAAAGAGTTGTTTCATTATCATCTATTATTTTAATCAAATTTTAGTACACAACTTCCAAATCCGTCGAATTCAAAACCGTAACAGCCTATTGAATCAGCTTTTATTAAAGCTGCCAATGAATTCTGTACAGTTTCCGGAAGCGTTCCAAAATCCACGATAAACAATAACTTTAGTCTGATGAGGCTCCTTTTTTGCTACCGGTCCGACCGAAGCCAATATCTTTCAATCTCCTCCAAAGACTTTCCTGTAGTCTCCGGAACGAGTTTCCACATGATAAGCATATACGGCACACACATGAATGCAAACAGGAAGAATGTTCCGGCAGGAGTCAGATTCTGAAGCATCCAAGGAGTGAGCTGTCCTATCAAATACGTTCCAATCCATAAGGCGAATCCAGCAATGGACATCGCCAATCCGCGCACCTTGGTAGGATACATTTCCGAAAGAAGCACGAACACAACAGCACAGATGGAAACGGCACAGCAGAATACATAAAATAAAAAGAAAATAAGAAGGAAAATACTGGATATTCCCCAGGATTCGCCGAAAAGGAAATAAACACCAATCAGCAGAAGAGAGACGATCATACCGGATACTCCGTAATAGACCAACTTCTTACGGCCAACCTTGTCGATGATGACAAGTGCAAGAACGGTAGTCAGAGTGTTGACTAACCCCACCAGCACTTGGTAAAACAAAGAATCTCCCCCTGAAAGGCCTGCATTTTCAAATATGGAAGGACCGTAATAAAGCACTGCATTCACACCCATGAACTGTCCCAGAATAGCGATACACACGCCAATAACGACCGCTTTAAAAATTCCGGGCTTCATCAACATAGCCCATTCCGATTTCGTTTCAGAAGTCAATACGGATTTCGTCTCTTTCAACTGGTTGGAAGCTTCTGAAACAGAGTTGTATATCTTCTCCAATATGCCGGTTGCTTTTTCTTCCCTACCTCTTACAATCAACCAACGAGGGCTCTCCGGAATAAAGAATATAATAATGAAGAATAATACCGCCGGCAATGTTTCCATTCCCAACATTCCTCTCCAAACTTCTGTAACGAATATCTTATTCAGCCAATCCATACTTATCCGGCTGCCCGATTCCGCATAAGCCAGTAACTGATAGTTAATCAAATAAGCCCCTAAAAATCCAACTGTCACAGCCAACTGATACAAAGAGACCAGCCGTCCTCTATATTGCGCGACCGACACTTCCGAGATATACAACGGAGAAACAATCGATACAACACCAATACCAACACCGCCGATTATGCGATAAACCACCAATTGTGTAAAGTCCGCAGAAATCGCGCAGCCTAAAGCCGATGTAGAAAACAGAATCGCAGAAATAATCATAGTCAGTTTCCGCCCCAACTTATCACTCATAACACCGGCAAAAAGGACACCGACAATGGAACCTATCAAAGCACATCCTACATACCATCCCTGTTGCAATGTATCCAGTTGGAAAAGTTGAGTCACCTGAGCAATCGTTCCGGATATAACAGCAGTATCATATCCGAACAAAAATCCTCCCAAAGCTGCCACGAAAGAGAGGAAAATAAGATATCCAAAGTTAATTGCAGACTTCATATTACTCATTTAATTTCAAAATATTCTCTGTATCTATCGTATAAATGTCCGGCTTGCAAGTAGGCTGATTGCGGACTCATAAAATGAGAGAATTCAAAAGTAATAGCTTTATCATACCCTGCGCGTTTGGCCGCTTCCAGTTTCATGCGAAGTTTGTCAAATTTGATAGGGAAAAAACGGATAGGCATATCACGGTCAAAAGACTCAGCATTTGTCCAGCATTGCATACCATATTTATCTGCCAACTTTTTATTTACAGTGAAAAATGCGTCCAACTCATCATAATCGATATGTCCATCTTGGAAAGCGCAAGCATCTACCACCTCATGAATGCCGTCGAATATTTCATTCCACTCTCTTTCGTGTTGTTGTACAGAGACCGCATCTTCTTTTGTCAGCTTCCCTGTCCCCATTATAGCCTTTTTGCCATCAATCCACGGAGAGATAAAGGTAGGAAGCCCGTTTGACACATCCTTACATTGCTTTCCCATAGCACGGAAAGCATCGATAGCCCCTTTCGTGGCACGACTGATTTCACCACTGATGTACCAGCCTCCAAAACTTTTATATTTCTCGCCGTACATCTTCCATACTTCATCAATCACATACTTGTTGTCTTCAATCTCCCAACTTAAATCACCTGTATCCCAATAACGCCCTGAATCATACAACCCAAAATAAAATTTCATGTTATACTTCTCCGACAGGCGCAAATACATATCCAACAAGTCAACAGAAGGCATATAACATCCTTTCTTCAGCAAGTAGGGTGAAGGATAAGTTATAAACTTACGGTAACCAGAACGAATCATTATGACCGTATCGATGCCGATTCTTTTCATATGCTGAAAATCCCGGTCCCATTCTTTCTCACCCCAGTTCTGGTGAGGGATATCATGAGATATCTCATCCAAAAAAGTTCCTGTTATTTTTAAACCGTTATTTTTGGGAACAATTAATTTGCTTTCCAATGCGCCAGCCTCATTCTTCAAGGAGGGGATTTCTCTCCCCTCCCCGTCTGCCGCAAATAATGAAGGGGCAACCAAAGCGGAAGCTCCGGTCAGAGCCACTTTCTTTAAAAAATCTCTGCGATCATTTGTTTCCATAGTTTCACTTTCTGTTTTTACTTGGATATTGGATATATGTTAACCTATTGAATATACTTACCTGTGATATCGATCTGCTTCTTGTTGAAAGGATCCAACACCTGATCAATCATTACAGCCATCTCTCCTCTCAAAATATTCCGTTTCAAGTCCAGATCTTGCATTCCGTATGTTTTCCAAAGCACTTGTGGATCAACGGTTACACTCAAGTTTTCCTTTTCTGCAATCTTCTGAACAAGCTGAACCGCCTCCTCAATACTTAATTTCTCCGTTCCCGCTTTCTTGAATTCATCTTTGGCTGTTGGATATACGTCAAACAAGCCGTCCAATTCGGATGCCAACAATACGGTATCCGCTCTCAGCCAAGTCTGATTGGACCAATCCACATTTTTGCCCATACCTTTCAGAATACCCGTAGAGCCAATCCGCTGATAAGAAGCAAACTTTACATCCGAAACAGGAACATCCAGATAAGGAAGCAAATAGCCCTTAGCATCCAGAATTGCATTTTGGACATCACGCACGGAGACATCACTTATCTTCTGATTATTCTTCACTGCAAGTGCAGCCAAGGCACCGGCGGCTTGACCTATCTGCAAGACAACCGGCTGCAGACGAGTCGTTCCATTGATAATATTCGATACAGAAATGGATTTTTCCGCAACAATCAGTCCGTCTACCTCCTTCGGGATCAAAGAACCTAACGGCAACCCAAACGAAGGAATCGGATGAAAATACAAGTTGGGCAACTCTTCATAGCCATGATAACGGGTATGATGATGATCTACCGGATAATCACCCACTGCAATACAGGTGCGATACAGTTTTTCATCCTGTGTATATGGATTGAGTACGTGATTCAGATTAAAGCGGACCAATCCGTGAATTCTTCTGGATTCCCTATGATAAGGAATAAAAGGCAGCTTATCTTCTGTCGGATACTCATCATCGGCCAATCCGAGTGTTTTATACCCCAGTTCATGCTGTAGGAAGTAAATAAAACACATCGTATAATGTTTTGCATACTCCAGCGCTTTTTTACGTTCTTCCGGGGTCATTTCAATCAGATTGACGTAATAATCATTGCCCTCTATCGGCCAGTTAATCATATATTTATGGTTTGGCAACCGTCCATAGGTAATCATCATATCTTTAGACCACAGACGATCCGGTTCTTTGGGAGTGATACATACCGGATTGGCACAAGCGCAGGCAAATTCCTTCGGATCGTATCCTTGGGGTTCGGGAATAGTCACATCCTTACCATAATCTTTCAATATGGCAACATATGTAATATCTTGCACAATGTTATTCTTTTTTTCCGGAGCGATGTCCTCGTGTGTGTCATCTCTGCTTTCCATACCAATATCATACTTCACTCCGCACATTTTTGCCACATCACCCAATTCGGTAGCATCAATCAGAATTTTCGCCCGAACCGTTTTCCCCGGTTGCCCTTCCATCTTCACTTTGGCAATCCATTCATTCCCTACCCTTTTTGCTTCTTCAAGACAGGCCTGTTTCCAAACCTTTAGATTGCTTTCCGCAGCTACCATTTCATGAAAAATCTTATTCCCGACAGAGGGTTCAAACAACACATTGCTCACCCACCCCGTCTTCAATGAATCCAGTCCACCATAATAATCGGACAATCTATCCTTAAATTCCCCCCAAAGTCCGGCAGGTAATTTGTAATTTCCATCTACGGCACTTACACCGGCAGAAGTCAACATTCCTCCCAACCAAGTATTTTCTTCAATAATCAATGTATTGGCTCCCATTCGAGCTGACTGAATGCCAGATGTTACACCACTGGCACCTCCACCAACGATAAGCACATCTACAGACTCTTCCTCAGAATGCATACAAGATGAATATAATACCAGCACCAATAGCCCATAGAATACTTGAAATATGTTTTTCATCATAATATAATTTAGTTACAGCGTATTGTAATTATTAATATCACGATGCAAATATAACTATATTTAGTAAACAAACAATATATAATAAAAAACATATTTATATATCCCATCTTTTAATTTTTATTTATTAAATCTATATTACGCATCAACTCTTTTAAATACAACACTTTACGATCAAATACATAAAAAAGATTTTATACCATCTTTTTAATTACAAAATTCTCTTTATATAAAGAGATTAATACTATACAGGTTCGAAAGCTATGCCAATATCTTTCATTACGACTATTAATAAAAAAATTTAATTAATAGGCATCCGATATAAAATTCATTTCTGATAAGTACAGCCACTATATTGCATAAAAATAAAGACGGAATGCAAATTTGACCTCTGTCATTAGCCTTCCGCCTTTAAAGAAAAAAAACGCTCTATCATCTATTTAATTCCGACAGCAGTCAATACCTTCCTTTGATTGCCGTCACTGCCTTTAATCGTTTCTTTACCGTTGACCAGCATACATGACGAACCGCCGCCATCCAGATTAAGCGCTTCCGTGCATCCTAAATCTTTCATTACTTTAGCTACGTTGGCAGTAGTCAGTCCCGCTACTCCTTCCGTCATGTTTCTGCCTTCGCATACAAAAATAATCATTTTTTTATCAGCCGTTATACCAATTGCGGTACGAGGTTGATTGGACGTAGCAGAAATATCCAGCATTTCTTCTACATACGTGTTTTTAATTTCTCCCGCACGCAGTAAAACCGTGACACCTCCGATACCGGTGGTAGCTTCCAATACTTTTGCGCCATTGGGAAAAGCAGACGACGGAGCCTGCAACGGAGTTTTATTTATATCGTTATCAGCAGGAGCCGGATAGCAATAATTAACTCCGTCAGATGCCAGATAAGTCCATGTCGTTTGAAAAGTTCCATCCTTCATCAGACAGAAAGCGCCTAAAGTAGGATACCACATGGTCACCCAGTCTTTCGAATAGTAGTTCTGATTGGGGGAAAGCAGCCGTCCTTCACGAATCGCTAAATTTTGCGAATAATAAAAGCCGTCACTGTAAAAGAACAAACCTCCATTTATTACCACCGGAGCTTTGGAAGATTCATAAAATTCAGAAGGAGTATGTATTGATTTGCTTCCATATCCATTGGCTTCTTGTGAGAAAGCGATGTCGCCCAGAACTTCAAATTTAGCTTTGCTCATGTCTGCGACAGCTATATAGGCAATAGCCTTCTTTCCCGCTAAAGTTTCCGGTGATTTATAGATATGAATATAGTCAGGAAGATTGCCGAAATTATCGGCCACCGTCCATCCTTGTGAGACGATATCAGGATTCGATTCATCTTCTTCAGTTTCCTTATCCCATTCCCACGGGTGATCGGGATAATTCTCTCCACATGAACATAGAGAGAACGCAAGCAATGCTGCTGCTATAAAATACAAACGTTTGATTAACATGATTCAAGTCCTCCAAAAACATTTTAATTTAGTAAACAGGATGGTTATCAATAAAGCCAAAGAGGTTATGACAACTCCTCGCAAAAAGCCTAACCACGCATTTTGCTCCAAATAAGAAAGGTAGGTTCCCAGCCCCGTCAGGTTCAATAACGGTAAAACGACCAACTGGGTAGATACGTATGCAATCATCGGGTTCTGTCCCGCATATTCCAACGGACGCGTCAATCGAGACCATGAGTAAATGTCACACATAATAGAAAATGCAATCATTGCCATAAAAGCAAGTCCCGATGCAAGAAAGTAATAGCTGTATGTAGAGGGGTCTTTTCGGATTCCTCCTTCATAAGCTTCAAAAGCCAATCCCAACAATATCAGATAAGTTCCCGCCTTGAAGAGTTTATACCAATAACCGGTATTTTCTCCCTCCACCTGCAATAGAATATAGAGAATACCTAATATTATGACAGTACCGGCCAGATTGAGCAATAGATAACGCATATAAAGTCCATATAAATTGAATACAATCAGCCCGATAGTCAATAAAAGTATCCATGGCATCCTTTTACGTTCATCCTTATTGTCATTTACCGGCATAGTTTTTCTGCCGCATAACCACTCATACAGATATTCTCCGGCAATGCTACCGGGAATTACAATAAACAAATACTTCAGGTAGGAGAACTTATACATCCACGGCAAGGGAGAAAATTCCATCAGGCTATGATTCCACGATCCTGCATTTTCACTACCCAAGAACACTGCCATGATAAAAGGCAGTATCGCTATACGACTCCACGGTTTATTTATTGTCAGCGTATAAATCAGTGAGCCGAAAAATGCCATATTGGCTAATACCAAAATAATAATATTACTATAGCCCAAACTGAATGTCCGTCCATCAGCATAATTGATATTCAGCAGCATGAATACTCCCGCCGCATAAGCAGATATTTTAATCAGTATCCTTGCATATTCCGGCATTTTGAACGGAATCCTCATGAACATAGGAAACATCAAGGCAAAGCCTCCCAATGCAATGAGCCATGAACGGATATCCTGCGGAGAGGATACGACCCACGGATATATATGCTGAATAAAAATAGCAAAGAAGGTCAGCCGGAAACCTCTTAAAAGGCTGTCGTATATAATCTTCCAACGGGAAACTCCCTTTCTATATTTATTACCTATTGAAAAAGGAAAGGCTGCTCCCATTGCAAACAGAAAGAAAGGAAAGACCAAGTCAACCCACGTGATTCCATAGATAGAACCATCAAATATAAAGTTGGAACGAGGTCCTACCTGAGCGTGATACATCCATCCGGGCAGTACTCCCCAAGCAATACTGCCCGAAAGAACCATCGTCAAAATGGCATACCCGCGCAAGGCATCCAAAGAAGAAGCTCGTGTACTGTTATTATTCATAATTTTTATATAGACAGTATATATTGTACTTCATCATTTTCATTTAGACACGTTTTGCTGATACACTTTACCAAAGCGGTCTGTCACCCTAATCTCTATTTTAGCTTTCGGATTGCGAGGAGTTGCACGAAACATATGCTCTGTGTTTGCTGCCGATATCCAACTTTGCATAGTTTTCTTTTTATCTATACATACTTGCCGTGCATATGGATCGATTCCGGTATATTGAGTCATGACACCCATCACCTTTCCGTCTTCCAACCATTCGACTTTCCAACTCTTGTCCCAGTTCCATACATTGGCTATTATATCTTTAGGAAACTCTTTGGATGTGCCCGCCGCATAGCTTCGGAACTGGTAATCTTCCGGATGACCGACACTTTTATAATACCATTTCACTTGGTTGCCATCTACCTCATAGACTCCATATCCTTGCGGAGTGCCATCGATACAGACATCAGCATGCCACCAAATGCCACATACGGCAGCAGTATTGTGCTCCATCTGATGCTCATTAAATACAATGTTTGAATTAGAATGAAGATGCCCCGTCAGGAAGTGGGTTTCATAACCATCCAATAATTGATGAATGGCTTCGGCATTAATCGTTTCTCCCGCCAACATGAGATAATCATAGCTAAAAGGTCTTTTCTTTTCCGTTACCCGGGTAGGAATATGCGTCATGAAAAAGACCAAAGTGCCTTTAGGAACATAAGACAAATCTTCTTTCAACCATTTGAATGTCGTATCGTCTACATAGCCGATATAGAAGTATTCGCGCCCTACATAAAAATTATTGTTGACGACAATATAGTGGGCATTTCCTTTATTGAACGAGTAGTGGGTAGGACCAAAATTTCCTTCAAAAGTCTGATAGGACGTTTCGTGAGTAGCTCCGTTATAATCCATATCATGATTGCCAATCGTACGATAAATAGGAATATCCAGTTTCTTCACCTTATCAATATAAGATGGAAAGCCCGGTGCATCCCAAAAGATATCGCCGCAATTCAGTCCGAACACATCACGGTCCTGATGCTGCTCAACCAACTGTTTATAGTCATCGACAATAGGAGCATACAGTTCCCAATGCTCTTTTTGACCGGCTTGCACATCCGCTTCCAGAACAAACAGATGCTTATTGTCATCCTTAGGATTCTTCTTCAGACGGAAATTATATTCATTCGTCTTATTCAGATCAACCTCCTGATAGAATCGGGGAATCGTCTGTTCGCAATCCGTCAGATATCCGGCAGGAGTCGTAATATATACAAAGCGCGTGTTGCCGAGATTGGGCAAATGATAAATGCCGTTCTTATCGGTAGTGACGCAACGCTGTCCATCCGTCACTACCACATTGGCTATACCTTTGCCATCGCAAGTAACAGTACCTTTGATCATTCGTGCTTCATCCACTTTGTTCTCATCCAATGCCTCTTTTAGCTCATCCCACCATCCGTTGCGGATAATGTGTACAATATCGAAAATCATCACGCCATCCGATTCCTTCAGGTTCATACGGACCGCTTTCTGAAATTGGTTTACGTCCCGTTTGTAGTCTTCCACATACAAGCCTCCACATACCGGCACCGCATCCTTTAGCAAATACTTGGAATATTTGCAACCACCTTCTACACATAAATAATCTCCGGTAGAAAACTCGCTGTCTGTTTCATTCTTAAATTTACCGGAAGACTTATAATAATCGTCCAGTGTTACATTCCAGTAGTAATTGCCGTTCGTATAGAAATCCAGCAATTCTGCAAAGCCGTAATTCTTATAATCAGGAGTAGCCCAACTGAAGTCCTTGCTGACATCATAATTACGGCTTGCCCAGTTGACACCCACTTCAAAGTAAGTCGGATACCATGCACCGGTATAGGCAGCCAACATACATTCCGGTTTTATCTTCTTGATGGAAGTCCGTACATCTTTTACAAAATTATATATGACAGAAGCCCTCCACGTCAACCATTGGCGATAGTACTGTCCCTCCACACGGTCTATTCCTCCTTCGGCATTAGGACGCCACTCAAAAATATCCTCCGGAAACTTTTCTACTTTCTTTCCGATGAATTTCTCAAACATCTTCTTAGATTCGGGAGAGAAATCCGAATCTATGCAATCATATCGCGTACGGTCAAGCATGACACCATCAAATGCATAATTCCGAACCACTTCTTTGATTACATCAATCTCATACTTCTGCACCTCTTTCAATGCCGGATTCAAGAACATGGTGGGCTTTCCCTCTATTTCCGTCACCGGAAGCAATCCTTTGCGCGGTACATAATTAATAGCCTGCCACTTTTTATGCTTATCAAAAACAGCGCCGCGTCTTACAATCCTTTGTCCGTCTGCAAAAACATTCATTCCGGCAAAGATGGCCATGTTATGGGCATGAGCTGCCTCGATAAAAGTTTCGATAAAATTGAAATCCGGACGGTCGAAATTTTTCCAGTTCTTCTTTTGTGCAGCATATTTGCTGGGATACAACACTTCGCCTGTATTGTCTTTAATATCCAATACCAAATGTGTTATGCCGACTTCGTGACATTTGTCTACATAATAACGAATTGAATCCGGATAGCTGAAACGCTGAAAATTAGCAGAACAGTCTAACCACATCACCTTAGGCTTCCCGGATGCAAAAGCCAAAATGCCTATCCATAACAAAAGGGAGACAATTGAGAATCTTTTCATATTCATAATATATTCTTTTTATTTTATTTCAGAGCTCCTCCGGCTCTCATTCCGTTTTCAACTTCTTTCCATAATCCTTTTTTGATGATATGCACGATGTCGAATACCATCAACCCATCGGATGCTTTCAGATTCATCTCTATGGTTTCGGATAATTTGGCTGGATTATCATAGAACTGATCTACCAAAATACCACCAATAAATTTATTGTCTTTCATGATATTGCGCAGCTTCTGGCAAGAGCCTTCGACAGAATACCATGTGCCGCTTTGTGCCTGCGAATCTGTTTCATTCCATACACTCTTCTTGTTTTTCAAAGACTCTTCTATGGTAATATCGGTGTAATAATTGCCGGTAGTATATAAGTCCATCAATTCCGCATAACCATAATTCTTATATTCGGGAGTGGCCCAATCAAAATCCTGACTCGGATCATACTTGTTGCTCGCAAAATTTACACCCACTTCGTAGTAAGAAGGATACCAGGCACCGGTATATGTACCGAAAGAGATATCCGGGTTCACTTTTTTCACTTCATTCCGAGCACGAGCCATGAAATCATAGATATTCTTGGTGCGCCATTCAATCCATTTCAGGAAATGTTTTCCACGCTCTGGATAATATTTGTCATTTTCGTCCTTTTTCCATTCGAAGATGTCTTCCGGAAACTTTTCAACTTTCTGCCCGATATACGCTTCGAATTTTTGGCGGGAAAGATCTGAGAAGTCTGCCGTTATACCGTCATAACGTACACGATCCAGTACCAACCCGTCCAAATCGGGATAGCGTTTCACCAAATCCTTCAACACATTCAATATATGCGTCTGAAATTCCTCATTGACAGGATTAACCATTGCCGAGTATTTCTTTTTTTCGTTAGTGATGGAGGTGATGCCTTCCGGAGTGTAGACTATCGATGCCCATTCCGGATGAGTGGAATAGACTAATCCGCGGTCGAAATAATTGTGCCCTGCCACAAAGACATTGAGCGAAGCATGTACCTCCATACCCAGTTCATGGGCTTTCTTGATGAAGTGTCCCAAATAGTCGAAGTCTTTGCGTTCATACCCTTGCCATTCACGCATTTTGGGGGCAAACTCCGTGTCAAACAGCACCTCACCGGTAATAGGACGTACATCGACAACAGCATGGGTGAAACCCAATGATTTTATTTTTGCCAGATAATAATCAATTGAATCGGGGTTACTGAAACGTTCAAAGTTTGCCTCTGCATCAAACCACATCAAAGCAGGTTTGGCGTTTTCTACTTTAGGAGCCGCGTTTTTGCATGCTCCCAATACAATGGCTAACAAACTTAGAAATACTATCGTTATTTTTCTCATTATGGTCATATTCTATAATATCGGTTATTCTTTTTATTCTATAGCGAGTCTGATGCCTTTTTTGGCATATTGCCATTGATCGGCTTTCTTCAAATGAATCATATCAAACAAGAAATAGCCGTCACAAGCATTCATGCAGGCCTTTACAGATTCCACAATTGCTTGATTCTCCTGTTCCTGAGTAGCTTGATTATTGGTATCCCAGTTTCCCACATCCGGACCACCGGCTACAAGGGGACATTCTCCTTTTATTTTATCTTTAGCCAATAAGCAGAAACCTTCCATCGTCCATTCCGTAGATCCGTGTACCTTCAGCGGTGAAGCGTAGGCACCGATCAGCATTTGGTCCATACAGGATGCATAGCCATAATTCTTATATTTGCTTGTTGCCCATTTATAGTAACGGGAAGTATCATAAGTAGAGGCTGCCCAATTAACGCCAACCTCATAATAGGTAGAGTACCAACCACCGACATAAACTCCGAATTTGATGCCCGGTTTGACACTTTTTACAGCAGTACGTGCTTTCTGCATAAAATCATAGATCACTTTTGCCCGAAACTCCAACCATTTTGTCAGATACTTCGGATAGGTGGCAGGAAGACTGGCGGTACCGGGAAGCAGAATATCATCCGGATAGCTTTGAATTCTGATACCTCCCATATATTCTTCAAATTGTTTGCGGGATTCTTCAGAAAAGTCTGTTTGCAGATCGAGAAAGCGGCCTCTATCCAAGAAAATACCATCCAGATCATAACTTGCAAGATCTTTCAGCAAATCACAAAGGAAGGTTTGTACTTTAGGATGAGCCGGATTCAAGAATTTAGTGCTTTCACCGGTGTTCATCACACTCACAATTCCTGCCTGTGTATTCATTTGCGTAGCCCATTCTGCCTTGGATTGATCTCTATACAGCAAACCGGTTCCTCCGTCTATTTGATTTCCACCTACAAATGTATTAATGGCGGCATGAATACGAAGTCCTTGTTTGCGTGCCTCATCAACAAAAGCTTGCAAGTAATCCCACGTAGCCGTCCGTTCAATCTTTGTATAGTTGCTGCCAATCCAAGCATACATGAACTTGACTTGCTCCACGACATTCGTTTTAAACAATACATCTCCTGTAGTGGGACGTACATCTACCACTATGTCTGTAAAGCCGGCATCTTTGGCCAATGTCAAATCACGAGCTATATTTTCTTTGCTATTGGCAAAATCGGGGAAGTTGGCAGCCGCATCAATCCAAATATATCGGGGTTTGGAGGCATTGGGATTCTCGGTCGGGTCTTCCTTTCCGCCGTTGTCGATATCTCCCCAATAATCTTTGGGATCGCTGCCACCGCATGCCATACACAAGCAGACGGCAATTCCTCCCATAATAATTTTTAATCTGTCTTTTCTGATATTCATCTTATATATTTCTTAATCATTGAAAAAGCCTGTACCTGAAAAGGTACAGGCTTCCAAATGCATTATCGATTTTCTTACATATCGATACAGTCACACTGTACACAACCTACATATCCGTTAGTGAACATGAAGTAGATATACAAATAGTATCCATTGGATGAAACTTTAAGCGCTACGTCACCCGTTCCATTCGCATTTACACCACCTAACGCCTTAGCGCCATAATTTCCATCAATGCCTAACCCGCCATTTCCAAAGTTTATAGGTTGGTTATCCAATGAATTACCCGCCAAATCGAATAGGTAAATGCTATCATCAGTTCCCCATGTAAAGCTATTCACTGAATTTGAAAGTACGTAGGCCACTTTATTGAATACTTTATAGTCTACTGCATTTTGAATCCAGTTGGCACTGATTGCCGGACCATTATGTTTGATCGTATTGGTCTTTCCATTGAACCAGCACAGATTTCGTGGAGTACTGTAGAATGCCGCAAAGTAATCACTTGTCGGGTCGGTAGGATCAGAATAGATTACATCAGCATTGTTGCCCCATGAGCCTAATCCTTGAGATACTACCAGATCTGGAGTTTGTGATTTCAACTCGCCATTTACGACTTGCCAACGGGCAAACTGTCCGGCTGTTGCATAATAAGGAGCTGTGATAATGGCATTTCCATCCAAACTTCCTTGTATTGAGATTTTTCTACCAATAGGCGCAGTTGCATTAAACTCAATATATTTCTCCGGAGTTCCATTTACGCCACGTACTCTCCACATAGTAACAGCTCCTGAGCTCGCTACAAAGTTGGTGAACAAGATATTATCCCCTTCATCGGCTGTTGCATAGAAGTTTGTGAGACTTCCCGCAAAACTGCTAATATTTATAGCTCCCACA